>CAJQRS010000052.1 GCA_905612375.1 uncultured Candidatus Pelagibacter sp. | reverse complement strand
TACGGATCACATGCGGGCTTTGCATTAGGTTTTGTTGATGGAACTTATGCTAAATATGGCATTGATTTGGATATTAGATCGGGAAATGGATCAAGTTCTGCACACAGACTAGTGGCTAATAAAGATAGCCTTTTTTCTTATGGTTCATGTGGTGCTATGACTGATCTTGTGGCTAAAGGAGCACCATTAAAGTCAATTGGTGTAATTGATGCTATGGGAACAGAAGCAATTCTTGTTAAACCTGGTAGCGGAGTTAAGACAATTAAAGACTTAAAAGGAAAAAAAATATTAACAACAGCTAATGCTGGAGTAAATACTTTTTTCCCAATTGTTTTAAAAAATGCTGGTCTTAAAGAGTCAGATGTTAATATAACTTCTGTTCCAGACGGAGCTCTTGTATCAAGTTATTTACAAGGTAGTGGTGGTGCTGTAGCAATTTTAGGTGGATTAGATGATAAACCAGCTGAGATCAAAGCAAACGGCGGTGCTCAACCAATAGCTTTTCCATATTCAGATTTTGGAGTTAACCAAGTTGGATATTGTATAGCTGCGCATAATGACACAATTAAAAATAACGCTGATTTAGCAAAAAGATTTATTAAGGCAACAATGGAGTCTTATGCTAAAGCAGAAAAAAATCCAGATGCTGCAGTAAATGCAATTGCTGATATTGTCGGTGGTTCAATGGCTGAAGATGCTGGTAAAGCTCAATCAAGAGAAGTTTTAGATGTAACTCTAGGAATATTATATTCTGGAGCAAACAAGAATAAAGTTCTTGGTCTAAATGTTGCTGCTGATTGGGATAGTATGGTTAAATTGATGAAAGAATATAATGACTTAGACAAAAATGCTAAGTCATCTGACTTTTATACAAATCAATTTATAAACTAATTAACACATTAAATAACTAGCCGAGTATAACTAATACTCGGCTAGTTTTAAATTTTATAAATGAAAAATTTCATAGAAGTAACAGAATTAAAAAAAGTATTTGGAAAGGGTAAAGATGAAGTTCATGCCTTTGGACCTGCAACTATAAATATTAATACTGGAGAATTCGTTTCAATTTTAGGACCATCTGGATGTGGAAAATCAACTCTAATGCTTATGGTTGCTGGATTATTAGATTCAACAAGTGGAAAAGTAGAATTTGAAAGCAAATTAGTAAAAGGACCAAAGACAGATATTGGAATAATGTTTCAAGATAATACTCTAGTTCCTTGGCGAACAGTTAAGGGTAACATTGAATTACAACTAGAGCTAAGAGGGTTTAACCTCAAAGATTATCAAGAACAAATTTATAATATTCTAAAATCTGTAAATTTAGAGGATTTTGCTGAAAGATTTCCCAACGAATTATCAGGAGGCATGCAACAACGAGCTGCTTTTTGTCAAGCTATGATACATGACCCAAAAATAATTTTACTTGATGAGCCCTTGGGAAAGTTAGATGCAATGACTAGAGAAAAAATTAGAGCTGATTTTCAAAAATTATGGATGGTTAAAAAACCAACAGTTATATTTGTTACTCACTCTATCGAGGAAGCCGTGCAGTTATCTAGCAGAGTTATTTTGATTACACCAAGACCAGGTAAAATAGATAGAGAGATAAAAATTGATCTTCCATACCCAAGAGATCTAAAGGTTAAAAGATCAACTAAATTTATTGAATATGTAAATTCAATTCAAGAAGTTTTCCATAAATACGGTGTTATTTAAAAAGTATAATTAAAATGAAAAAATTTATTAAATGGATCTTCAGTGGATGGATGTTAATTTTATTTTTTGCTGGCTTTTTTTTATTTTGGGAATATTCAATACCTTTATTTGATATACCAAGATATATTTTACCAGCACCTTCAGAAATTGTTTTAAAAGGTTCTGCTGATCTTGATAAGTTAATTTATTATACTGGTGTTACCGCTCTAGAGACTGTACTTGGATATATTATAGCTCTAATTCTAGGTTTAGGGTTTGGAATAGCTATTTCTTTCTCATCAATATTAAGAAGAACCTTATATCCTTTCTTCGTTAGTATTGAGATGACACCTAAAATAGCTTTTGCGCCACTATTTATATCCTGGTTTGGTTTTGGGTTGATGCCTAAAGTAATTATTGTAGTTTTAGTTTGTTTTTTCCCAATAGTTTTAAATGCAATTTTAGCATTTAATTCTTTAAGCAATGAGCTTACTTTATTTTACCAATCAACTGGAGCAAGTAGATTAAAAACCTTTTTTACAATTCGTTTACCAGCCGCTTTACCTCAATGTTTTGTTGGCTTTAAATATGCAGCTATTAACGCAACTGTTGGAGCCACTATAGCAGAATTTATTGGATCAGATAAAGGACTTGGTTTTTATATTTCTATTGTAACAGGAAATATGAGACCAGATTTAGCATTTGCCGGAATATTTTTCTTAACTTGTTTAGGTTTGTCTGTATTCGGCTTTGTTACAATGATGGAAAAAATATTAATACCTTGGCATATATCAATGAAACGAATCAACAAATAAGGAATACATTATGGATTATGAAAAATTAAAAAAAAAACTAGAAGGTTGCTATGTAACTGTTCCAACGCCTTTTAAAGATATAAAAAATCTACCGCTTAACTTTGATGCACTTAAAGATTATGTAGAGTTTTTATTGGGTAATGGTTTAAATAATGAGAATTGTACACTACTTTTTGGTGGTGCCGCAGGTGATTTTTCAGCAATGAGCTTTGATGAAAGGTTATCATTAGCTAAAGAAAGCTCGAAAATAGTAAATGGAAGAGTTCCAATTGCTCTGGGAGGCCAAACAACTAATACCCAAGAACTAGAAAAACTTGCAAATGTAGCTAAAGATTTTGGTTATGATTTTCTTCAAGTCTCCTGTCCTTTTTACTTCAAACACACTGAAGATGATTTTATTGAATATGTAAGAGCAGCATCAAGTGCAGCTGAAGGAATTGGTATAATTTTATATAATACGTTTTGGACTTCAACCAGTGTTTCCAATCAACTTATTGAAAAAATAAAAGATCTTCCAAATATTGTTGGATTAAAGTGGGCAACACCGCGAACTGATGCAATGGAATTTGAAGATGTAACCTCAACTTATTCTGGCCGGTTTACAATAATTGATAATAATTTATTTTTTCCTTACTCAGCAATGAAGCCATTAAATGCAAAAGCTTTTGAAGTTCATATGTGTAATTTTTGGCCAGAATGGGGAGCGAAACTAATTACTGAAATTAATAAAAAAAAACTTTGAGGAAGTTGCTAGAATGATGATTGAAGAAGCTATGCCTTTTTATAAATTGTGGGTAGAAATAGAAACTAACTACACTTCCGGTGATGGATATTTAGATAAACTTTGTATGGAATTAGTAGGCCTTCCCTCAAGTAGATGCAGGCCTCCAACAAGAGATATGCGTGAAAAATATAGACAAAAAACTCTTGATTACATGAAAAAAATCAAGGTTCCTCATTTAAAGTTTTAATGAGTAAAATTGAAAACATAAGAACAATGCTACTAAGTGCAGATTATGGAGATGAGAAGCATCCAGAAATTTTAGAGTGTTTTCCTAATGGACCAAAAAGAACCATTGGATTAGTTGAGGTAACATTGGAAAATGGTGTAAAGGGTTATGGTGAAGGTTACTTAGGAGTTTTTGCGCCACAAGTTTTTAAATCCATTGTTGAACTTTGTGCACCATACCTAATTGGAAAAGATGGTTTTGATATTTTAAGAAGATATAAAGATTTATGTAGTGTTTGTGATTATTGGTCTCTACAAGGTGCAGCACGACACACTACAAGTGCAATTGAAACAGCCTTAGTTGACGCAAAATCCAAAACTCAAAAATGCCCTGCATATAAATTATTTGGAAATAGTTTAAAAGAAAACATAGAAGTTTATGGAAGTGGAGGAATTTGTGACACAAAAAAACATTTTATTGAGGAGTTAGAACTTTTAAAGACACTAGGAATAAAGAAATATAAAATTAGAGCAGTTCCAAGTGATATTAATAGAACTGCCTGGGTACTCAAAGAAGCTAGAAAATATGATGTAGATGTAGGTATTGATATGTGCCAAAATCTTGCTGACCCACCAATAAATGCAGATGATGTAATAGACTATGTTAATTTTGTAAAAAATATTACTAAAGAAAAAATTTTATTTTTAGAAGAAGCGGTTGGCCCTATGGATATAAAGGGGTTTAAAAAATTGAAAGAAACACTCAATATAGATATTTGTGGAGGTGAAGTTATAACCACACCTTTAGAAATGATCGAAAGAATAAATTTAAATATTTATAACTTTGTTCAACCAGATGCGTCAGTTATTGGGGGAATGCATGCGGTGAAAGAAGTATTTGACTATGCAAAAACAAAAAAAATAACACCCGTTGTACAT
>CAJQRS010000051.1 GCA_905612375.1 uncultured Candidatus Pelagibacter sp. | reverse complement strand
TTTATGTAAAGAAATATCTAAATCACTTGAAAAGAGACAAAATCCTGTCACAAATGTAACTAATATTGTAAAAAGATTAAGAAGAAAAATTTCATGAATTGGATTAAAAAAACCCTACGCTTCGGTGAAAAGATAAAAAGAATAATAAAGAAACGTGCAAGTAAAGAAGAGATTGCCAATAGTGACTGGACTTCTTGTTGTAAAGGTCCAATTTTAAAAAAGGACTTAGAAGATAATTTGTGGGTTTGTTCATCTTGTAATAAACACCATAGAATAAGTCCTCGTCAACGATTTGATGTTATTTTTGGTAAAAATAATTATGAAGTTCTAAAAACTCCAACTCCTCATGATGACCCTTTAAATTGGAGTGACTCTAAATCTTACAAAGACAGATTAAAAACTGCCAGAAAAAAAACAGGTATGAGCTGTGGAATGATGGTAATCAATACCAATATTCAAACTGTAAAGATTACTGCAGTTGCATCAGATTTTGATTTTGTAGGTGGCTCAATTGGTGCGGCGGAAGGTGAGGCTTTTTTATATGGAATTCAACATGCTATTGAAAATAAACAACCTTTTATAATCTTTACGTCAGGTGGTGGAATGAGAATGATGGAGTCCTTAATCTCACTTTCACAGATGACCAGAACTACTCTAGCAATTAATGAACTAAAAAAGAATAGTCTTCCCTATATTGTTGTATTAACAGACCCTACCGCAGGTGGCATCACAGCATCATATGCAATGCTGGGAGATATCCATATTGCAGAGCCTGGTGCTCTGATAGCCTTTGCAGGAGCCCGTGTAATTCAGGGGACTGTTAGGGAGGAATTACCCGATGGCTTCCAAAGAAGTGAATATGTTCAAAAATCAGGATTTGTGGATTTAATTGTTGAAAGAAAAGACCTTAGAGAAAAATTAGGTTTATTATTATCAATATTGTTAAAGAAAAATTCTGCTATAAATTTAGAAGAAAATGAAACTTCAGAAGATAGTAAAACGCTTACAAAAGCTGCATCCTAAGGAAATAGATCTAAGCCTAGATCGAACTAGAAATCTTTTAGAAAAACTAGGTAATCCTCAAGATCAAATTAATTGTATTTCAGTTGTCGGAACCAATGGTAAATTTTCAACAATCCAGGCTCTTTATTCAATTTTGAAAGAGGCAGACTACAAATGCAATATATATACAAGTCCACATATCCAAAAAATTAACGAACGATTTGTCTTTAATAATAAGCCTTTAACAGATGATCAATTAGCTAATCTTTTTACTGAAATAGAAGAAATAAATAATGGAACACAAATTACTTTCTTTGAAATTTTAACAGTTGCTTATCTTCATTATGCTAAAAAATACTGTGAAAACATTAACTTAATAGAGTCAGGTCTATTTCATAGGTTTGATGCAACTAATATTTTAAAAAAAAATTTAGCAAGTATTGTGACGGCTATTGGTCTTGATCATTTAGACTGGCTTCCAGAAGAAGAACGGACAGTTAAAAAAATTATATTTGAAAAAACATCAAGTTTATTAAATTCCAAAATCATTGTTGCAAAACAAAGCTCAAAAGAAATTAACAAAGGTATTGAAGATACGATCAAAAACAATTCTTCAAAAAAAATAATTTTTAATAAGAACTATAACTTTACCTTAAAAGAAAATGACTTTTTTTATTTTGAAGATGAGTTTGGTAGTTTAAAACTTCCAAAACCAAATTTACCTGGAGAATTTCAATTAGAAAATGTTTCTACTGCTATTGTAGCTGCAAGACAATTAAAAGATTATAAAATAACTGATGAACATATCAAGGTTGGTATTACTAAAATAGAAAGTATTGCACGCCTACAAGAGTTAAAATTTGGAAAACTAAAAAATTTAGTAAAAAAAAATTTATTATTTGTAGATGGGTCACATAATCCACTTGGAGCAAAAGTATTAAATAAATATCTTGAAAGTTTAGATTGTAAAAAGCATATCATATTAGGCATGATGGCAAATAAAGATCATAACGAGTATATGAGTTACTTTAAGAATATTGAATCATTAACAACAATTGATATTCCCAATCAACTTAACGCCATTACGGGTAATAAACTTAAAGAGAAAATTAAAAACTTTGAAGGTATTAAATATAAAAGTTCAGTTGAAAATGCCATTACATCGATTAATCTTCAAGAAAATGATATCATCTTAATTACTGGATCTTTATATCTTGCGGGAGAAGTTTTAAACTTAAATTAGATATTTTCTTTAATCCATGCAACAATATCAGATTTCGGTGTCGCACCAACTTTAGTTGATTTTAATTCTCCGTCCTTAAACAAAAGCATTGTAGGAATTCCTCTAACACCATACTTGGTTGGAGTATTTGGTTCATTATCAATATTGTGCTTTGCTATCGTTACCTGATCTTTCATTTCTTCAGAAATTTCTTCCAATGTTGGTCCTATTTGCTTACACGGGCCACACCACTCAGCCCAAAAGTCTACCACAATTGGTTTTGAAGATTTTAGAACCTCTGTATCAAAATTGTTATCTGTTACACTCACTGTTGCCATATTAATTATTGTATATTAGATTCAATTTATTATTCAATGTGTAAAAATATTTTTTTTACTTAATGCACAGAAAAGTTATGCTTGTTCATATTTTTTTTGAATACCTTCAACGAATTCATTGATTTCATCTAAAAATTTAAGCTTTTTCTCATCTTTATCATTGGTGTATCTATCTCTTAAATTATCACATTCAAAATAAAATTCCTTACATGTCCACCATTTCTCTTTCTCGTCACTTAATATTCTCTCTGCTATCCCTCTTTTTATGGTTTTAAACATATCTGCTGGCAATGTTTCTGGTGATTCTTGATAAATTATCTTTTTCCCAAAACTTACCATTCTCTCATCTTCAAATTTATCTAGTAAAATCAATTTATCCTTCCAAGACGCTTCATGCCATCTTGGAAATAACGCTGTGTCCTTTTGAGGTGTGAATTTTTTATAAATCGTCTCTTCAGCAAGCAGATCAACCTGTGAATCAAATTGTGCTTTATCTTCAGCAGTTTCTCTTAATGCGGTTAAAATATTTTGAGAGAATATCTCATTATCGTTTACTAATTTTGCACGCTTTTTAATTAAATCAAGATCAAGATTACAATATGGTTCAGTTTGTAACCCATAACTTGCATCTAAAATTATAGGAGCTTTGTTTGATCGTATAGTTCTTAAAAATTTTAATTTTTTAATAGCACTTTTAAGTTCTGAAATTGACATATCAAATAATGGGATCGGATCAATTTTAAGATCAAATGCTTGACCCCATTGATAAACTGGATGAATACAATGCTTAGGGTGAAGTGGAGCAACTACAAATCTATAATTTTTACCAAAGTGGTATTCTGCTAGAGTAAACATCTTTTCTGTTTTAAAGATTGCTTCTGTGTCACTTTTATTTGCTGTTCTTAAGAATGTGTCCCAAGTTTGAGGTTGATTTTTTTTAATTAGACCTAAAACTTTAACAGTTAATTCCGCATCAAACAAAGCTGAGTGAGCACCAGAAGATTCAAAGCCATTCATTCTTGCTAACGACTCTAGTTTCATTACTGCATTACCTTTTGCATTTATTTCAGTTTTTACAACATTCTCATCAACAGCATGAGCTCCTCTTGCTATATTTAATCCATCATGTCTTTTATTTGGAGTAGCGTTTGTAATGTAAGGGTATCTAATTCCTCTAAAAAATTCATTTCTTATCATTTCATCATCAAACCCAATATTTGACCAACCCATGAATATTGCTGGGCTCCACTTTTTAAATACCGCTTCCAACTGCGACAACATTTGATAATGACTTAAGTTCCCTTTGGTTAATAAATCAACACTGGTTTTATTAACTATTAAAGCCATTGCCTGAGGTACTTCACCCTCAGGTAATCTGCATCTAAAATTAAATCTGTCTAATTCTTTAAAGTTTGCATCTACTAAGACACCACCTACTTCAATGATACTTCCCCATGAAGTGTTTGCACTACTAGATTCTATATCCCATATTGCTAAATTCATATTAATTCATATTCCTTTGGTGATAATATTGTTCTACTTTTTCTAAAAACTTGTTTTGATATTCTTTTAATTTTTCGCCTTGAATTCTAAAGTCTTGGAATAAATTATCTACAGTGCAAAGTAAAACAATTCCTTGAGTGATATTTGAATTATACACCACATTATGAGCCAAAGAATAAGCTGCTAGCTGGCAATAATATTCGTCAACATACTCCTCTTTTTTAGGCTTATTAGATTGTTTAAAATCTATAATAGTTTCTTGTCCTTCATAAATTCCAACTGCATCACAAGTTCCTGCGTATTTACCTGGGTAATATAAAGTTGCCTCTGTTCCCCAAATTTCTGATAATTTATTTTTAATACCTTGCTCAATAATTTCATCAGCCATTTTTTTAGATTTATTTTCCATTTCTAACAATTCTAGATTTAACTGACCTAATAAATATTTTTCTAAAAAGCTGTGCATTGAAGTTCCACGACTGCTAGCCTCATTTTTAATTCTATTGGCTTCAATTGCTCCTACTCTTGCTCTCCAATTAGCTAATGATGCTTTCTTTTCTTCACTTTGTGTTGCTTGTAATATGGATGTAACTGATGGAAGTTTTTGTTGATTTACAGCATACATTCTTGAGCCACTAACCATTGATCTCATAGATTTTGGATAAGTAAATTTATTATTCCACTTCATTAAAATACTTATTACCCATTATTGATTATAATGATATTATAAAATTATGGTTGAACCCTTAATATACATTTCTTTTGGATTTATTTGTTTTGGGATTATCTGGTATTTTTTTTTAAAATCTAAAAATGAAGACATTTCACAATCTAAAATTACATTAGCAACAAGAGATGCTGAACTTAAAGCAGCAGAAGATGCTAAAGAGGATTTAAACACTCAGCTAAAAAAAATTGAAGATGAAAGAGATAAGGCATATAGTATGATGCAAGATGTAAATGCATATAAAGAGTTAACTCAAAACTCTTTTCAAAAATATGAAAGTGTTGTGACAGAGTATAAAAATTTTCATGAAAAACTAACGGGTAATATTAAATATCAGGGTAAATTTAATGAAATTATCTTAAAAAGACTTTTAGAAAAAAATGGCTTTAAAGAAAATATCGATTTTATAGTTGGAAAAAAACAGAGTACTTTCGATGCCGATGAAAATAAAACTAAAGATGTTAAACCTGATTTTATTTTACAATTGCCAGAAGGTAAAAATATTATTGTAGATTGTAAAGTGTCATTGGACAACTGGACTCAATTTATTAATGAAAAAGACCCAAAAGAGAGGGATAAACAATTAACAAAACATATAGATTCTGTAAAAGATCACATAAAAAAACTATCTAACAAAAATTATAATAAATTATATAATTTAAATTCCTTTCAATCCGTAATTATGTTTATGCCTTTTGAAACGAGTTACATCAGTGCACTTGAGAAAGATCAAGATCTATTAGATGAAGCATTTAAATCAAATATTTTATTATCTGGCCCATCCTCATTCATGGCTTTATTAAAGATAATTGAACAATTAAAAAGTCAACAGAAACAAGTAGATAATATTAGTAAAGTAATTGGATCTGCTGAAATTATTTTTGATAAATATGTAAGCTTAAAAGAATCTATTAAAAAAGCAATTTCTTCATACAATTCTCATGCCGGACATTTAAAAAAAATTGTTATAACAGCCTATGGTAACCAGGGGCTTGAAAAGCAAATAAAAAAATTAAAAGATGAACATGGTTTACTCCCTGGAAAACAACTATCTGATATTTCGCCTGAAGAAAGTAATATAGTAAATGTTGATGATCCCGAATCAGAAGAGAATAAATGGAACTAATTTTAATACTTAAAATATTATTTATTATAGGTGCTCTTGTTGCAACTTATGCTGTGCTTAGAAACCTGGATATTATTAAAATTATCTTAGTTTATTTTAAAGATTTAATTCTTAGAAAGTAATTTAACTATTTTTTTAATAGCAATACTCCTTTGGGCTGATTTAGAAATCATCATACAAGCTTCAGATTTCAATATTTCACCGTCTTTAAGTACTCTAAGATTGTTTGCTCTTAAAGTTTCTCCGGTTGATGTAATATCAGTTACAATTTCAGACGAACCAGTAAACGGGTATGCCTCTGTTGCACCCAAACTGCTTACTAGTTTAAATTGAGTTACACCCTTAGAGAACAAGAACTCTCTTGTTAAATTTGGATATTTTGTTGCAACTCTTAATCTTTTCTTTTTTTTATCTTTAAACTCAAAAGCAATTTCCTCTAAATCTGCAACTGTTTGAACATCAATCCAAGGATCGGGAATAGCCACAACTAAAGTTGCTTTACCAAATCCATATTTTTTAACTACATTAATTTTATTTTGAGTATTAATTTCACTTTCTTTTAATAAATCATAACCGGAAAAACCAAGATCCAAAGACCCATCTCCGAGTCTCTCAACTATCTCCCTTGCATGCAAATATAATATCTTAGCATTAGATAAGTTTTTAATGGATCCTAATAAATCTCTTTCTCCTCTTTCAGATACTAAATTTAATTTATTCTTTTTAAAGATTTTTAAAATATCCCTCCTAAGTCTACCTTTGCTTGGAATTCCAATATTAATTATATTTTTCATTATTAAGAATTTAAATTTAAAGCAGCTCCTACTGCTGAAACTTGCTTTTTGGATCCAAGATCTGAAATCAATTTGTCATATCGTCCACCATTGATCACATTAATATTTTTTGATTTTAATTTGATATCAATTTTAAACACCATGCCTGTATAATATTCTAACTGACGTCCAAAAGAGGCTGAAAAATCAACGTTTAATTTTTGAATTTTATTTAATGAAGCTGGAAAATATTTTTGATCCACAACTAGGTTGATCTTATTTTTTTTAAAAAAGGCATTTAGTTTCTCAGCAGCTTTATTAATTGGACAATTAATCTTTAAAAATTCTTTAATAATTTTCGAAACATTTTTACCCCTACTTGCTCTTCTTGGATCTTTAATTTTATTATTAAATCGATTTAAGATTTCTTCAATTGATCGTCCTGCAACTATAATCTGCTGATTTTCTTTTAGCATTTTTAAATATCTTTTTTTATCCACCTCAACAATTGTTGGATCAACATCAGAATTGGTTTCTAATCTTTTTAATAAATCATTAAAATAATCTTCTCTCCAAAAGTGTCTCAAAAGTCTCAGTTTCCATCGTTTTGGAATATCCAACTTTGAAATCAGTAAGTTAAAAATCTCCACATTCCCTATCTTTAAAGTTCCACTTGAATAGTTTAAATTTGATAAAGATTTTAGAGCAGTATTGATGATTTCCTTGTCATCATTTTTTTTATCTTTAGAGCCAATTATTTCAAAGCCAATTTGATTTCTAATAATAGAATCTTTCTTATTATTTGATTTTCTGTAGGCCTGGCCACTATAGAATATCTTCTCTTTACCCCTCAGGTTATTTTCTAAATATCTTAAACATGATGCGATGGTTAGATCTGGTCTAAGACAAAGCTCACTGCCATTTTGATCAATAAATGAGAAAATATACTTTCTAAAACTTTCTCCTGACCTTTGTACAATATGATTAACCTCAATTACTGAAGGTAAATCAATGTACTTAAACCCTTTAGATTTTACTGATCTAAGAATTTTTTCAGATAAATTTTTTGATTTCATCAATTAAGTTCTCTTTTGGAAATGTAACTTGATTATTTTCACCCTTAACACCTAAAAGATTTTTTAAAGTAATCGTATTATCTTTAAATTCATTCTCACCACAAATCACTGCAATGGGACACTTTTTTTTATTAGCATAGGTTAATTGTTTTCCAAGATTTTTTTTACTATCTAAAAATATTTCAGAATTAATATTGTTATCTCGTAAAATTTTTAAAATCTCATAATAGTTTTTTAAATACTTTTCATCCATTACGCAGATAATTACTGGTTTTTTCTCATCTACTTTTATTTGATCTAATTGTAACATTGCAAATAATAATCGATCAACTCCAATGCTCATTCCAGTTCCTGGTATATCAACTCCCTTAAATCTTGAGATTAATTTGTTATATTGTCCACCTGAGCAGACACTTCCAATATCAACCTCTTTACCTTTGCTGTTTGTTGCTTTGAAGTTCAAATTTGTTTCAACACAAAACCCATCATAATAAGCAAGCCCTCTAACAATGGTAAAATTAGTCTTAATCTGATCTAGATAATCACCATAACTTGCAACTTCTAATAAATCCTCTAATTCTTTAATTCCCTCTTGAGATAGTGAATTTTTTAAACTGCCTTTTAATTCTTTTAAATTTTTTACTTTTAAGAAATTAATAATTTGTGAAGCTTCATCATCAGTTAAGTCAGCACCTTTAGTGACTGCTCCACTAATATCTACTCTTTCTTTTTTTAATAAATCTTCAACTCCTCTTAATCCAAAGCCAGGTTTATCCAGCTTATCAATAGCTCTCATAACTTTTATTTGTTTGTCTTCAGGTATTTTAAGATCTTCGATTAGTCCTTGAACAATTTTTCTATTACTAATGTTAATTACAAACTGATCTTTTTTTAATCCACAAGAAAGTAGTGTGCTTGCAATTAAATTACATAGTTCTGCATTTGCCTGTGCTGGGTTAACGTTACCTACAATATCACAATCTGCTTGAGTGAACTCACGATACCTCGCATTACCTGCTTTTTCATTTCTAAATACATTTTGGATTGCATACCTTTTATAAGGTAGCGGTAATTTTTGATTATTTTGTGCAACAAATCTAGCTAATGGACTTGATAAATCATATCTAAGAGTAATACTTTTTTCACCATCCTTAAATGAGAATACATCTGACATAGGGTTATCGTCATCATCTACTAGAAATGATCCTATATTTTCACTAATTTCAAATGATGGAGTTTCAAGTGGTTCAAAACCAAACTTTACAAAATTATTCTCAATAATGTTAATTAACTTTTTCTTGAGAATTAATTTCTTATTCCATCTATCTTCAAACCCTGAGGGTAACTCAGGAATTAATTTATTTTCTTTATTCATTTTTTTGGTACCCGCGCTTGGAATCGAACCAAATCCTATAGTTCCACAAACTATCGTACTAACCGTTATACTACGCAGGCATTCCTTGTTTTTATATTATTTTTGTGTGGATTAAAATTATATTATAAATAAATAGCCTACAGGCTATGCAAACAAACTCTGTGAGTACTTTTTGAAGTAGCTTTGTATGTAATATATATAATCATTGGCTGCTTTTTAGACAATTCTAAATAATATTCAATAATAATTTTAGGGTGATGGTGGTGGCCCCAACTGGACTCGAACCAGTGACACACGGATTTTCAATCCGATGCTCTACCAACTGAGCTACAGGGCCCCATATTAACCTCTAAAAGTGATACGACCTTTGGTCAAATCGTAAGGCGTCATTTCTACTTTAACCTTATCACCTTGGAGTACTCTAATTCTGTTCTTACGTAATTTGCCAGCAGCGTGCGCTGTAACAATGTGCCCGTTTTCTAATTTAACCCTGAACATTGCATTTGGCAATAAATCCTCAACAATTCCTGAGAACGACAGCATTTCTTGTTTTGACAAATTTATTTTCTCCTAATTCTTTTTTCTACTGATCTAGCGTGTCCCACTAAACCTTCGTAGTTTGCAAGTGTTATAACTGATGGACCAAGGGTTTCAATCCCTTTTTTTGATAGGTTTATATATGAAATTCTTTTATAAAATTCATTAACACTAATTCCACTTGAATATCTTGCTGAAGAATTGGTTGGTAATACGTGGTTAGAGCCAACGTTATAATCTGTCATAGCCATTACAGCATATTTACCTAAACAAATAGACCCTGAATTTTTAATTTTACCAACTATGTTATTGTAGTTCTTAATATTAAGTTCCAGATGCTCTGGTGCGATTTTATTTACAGTATTGATGATTTTTTGATCAGACGGCATATAAATTAAAATACCATTATTAATCAAGCTACTTTTTGCAATTGCTGTTCTTGGTAAATCTTTCAATTGTTTATGAATTTCTTCATTAATTTTAGTGATAATCAATCTGTCTTTTGAAATTAGAATACATTGGGCAAGACTGTCGTGTTCTGCTTGTGCTATAAGATCACTTGCAATCCATTCTGAATTTGAGAACTTATCACATACAATTACTACTTCTGAGGGTCCGGCAATCATTCCTTCAATTCCCACATCACCAAAGACTTCTTTTTTTGCAGTTGCCACATAAGAATTTCCAGGTCCTACAATTTTATCAACTTTTTTAATTTTTTGAGTACCATAAGCAACTGCCGCAATTGCTGATGGTCCACCTATCGAATAGATCTCTTTAATTTTACATTTTCTTGCAGCATATAATACTGCTGGATTTTGTTTACCTTTTTGACCTGGGTTAATCATTACCAATCTTTTAACACCTGCAACAAGAGCAGGTATTGCGTTCATTAAAACACTTGATGGATATGAAGCTGTTGAACCTGGTACATAGATTGCAACCGATTCAATTGGAATATATTTATATTCTAATTTATTTTGCAATTTATCATTGTAAGAAATATCTTTAAATTTTTGTAAAGAGTGAAATTTATAAATTCTATTATAGGCAAGATCGATTGCTTTTTTTACTTTTAAGTCTAGGGATTTGATGGCTTTAGTTATTTGTTTAGGATTTGGAATAATAGTATTATTTTTATTAAATTTTTTCTCATATTTTAAAACAGCTTTGTCACCATTTTTTTTTATGTCCTTAATAATTTTAGTAACCGAAACCGAGTTAAGCTGGACTTTACTTTTTCGTTTAAACAACAATTTATTTAATGCTGCATCAAAGTGTTTAATTTTACTGTCTAATATCTTAATCATTAATCAATTTTGCTTTGGTCATCTAGGGTTACTTCAATTATTTCTGTTGATAAGGTTATATATGCATTATTTGTAAAGATTAAGTTTATCTCATAATTGTCATTATTCTTTAAGTAATCCATTGTGATCAATTCAAGTTTTTGATCAACGTCGTCTTGCTTTATATTTTTAGATTTTACGCTATCCACAAATTCAAATTTACATATACTATTTACCTTTTTGTCTTCATTTTCTGTTTCAATTTTAGTTCGTTTTAAAGATAATAAAAAAACCTTATTCGTTTGAAGGTATTTAATATTACTAACTTTAATTTCAGCACCGACACAACAAGCTGAAATCATTTGCAATCCCTCATTATCATTTGCAATAATTTTTGATAAATATTTTTTTTCCATTAATTAATTCTCCTAATTTTAGCACCTATTTTTTTTAGTTTTTTTTCTATATTTTCATACCCTCTATCAAGGTGATATATTCTATTAATTACTGACTTTCCTTTAGAAACAAGTGCTGCAAGTACTAGAGACACAGACGCTCTTAAATCTGTTGCCATTAATTCTGCTGCTTCAAATTTAATATTGCCTTCTACTGTCGCTTTATTTCCATTAATAGAAATTTTTGCTCCCATTCTATTTAACTCAGCTACGTGCATGAATCTATTTTCAAATATTTCCTCTCTAATAAAAGATTTTTTATTAGCTTTGCATAATAAGACCATCATTTGTGCCTGTAAATCTGTTGGAAACCCAGGATAAGGAGATGTTTTAATATTTATATTTTTAATTTTCTTACTGCCTCGAATTAATATTTCATTTTTCTTTTGAATAATTTTTGCTCCTATTTTTTTTAGGATATTAATTTCTGTATTAATGATTTTTGGATCCATTCCTATAATCTTTAGACTTCCCTCTGTTAAAGCAGCTGCAATTAAATAGGTTCCTGCCTCTATTCTATCTGGCATTACTTCATATTTTACTTCACAGAGATTATTTACACCCTCAATCTTAATAATTCTCTTTCCAGTCCATCTAATGTTGCTTCCCATCTTGGTTAAAAAATTAACTAGATCTTTAATCTCAGGTTCTATCGCACAATTTGATAATGTCGTTTTTCCTTTAGCTAGACATGCCGCAATAATTAAATTTTCTGTAGCTCCAACTGAAATTTTTGGGAATTTTATGTTTGCTCCAACTAACCCTTTGGGAGCATTTGCGTGAACATAACCTTGAATAATTTTGTATTTTACACCAAGTTTCGATAGTGCTTTTAAGTGAATATCAACGGGTCTTGTACCAATTGCGCAGCCACCTGGCAAAGATACTTTAGCTTTACCAAACTTTGCAAGTAATGGTCCTAAAACTAATATCCCTGCTCTCATAGTTTTAACCAATTTATAAGCTGCAAAAGTTTTAGTTTGTTTATTATTATTAATAGTTAATATTTTTTTATTATTTTCAATAGATGAACCTAAAGACTTCAATAATAGTATCATTGTTTCAATATCTTTTACCTTGGGTAGATTTGTTAAAGATATTTTCTTATCTGACAATAAAGTTGCAGCCAATATCGGAAGAGACGCATTTTTTGAACCTGAAATTCTAATTTGTCCCTTGAGCTTTGCTGCTCCAAAGACTTCCAATTTTTTCATGATTATACTTTTGGTAAAGTTACCCCAGTTTGACCCATATATTTACCCTTACGGTCAGCGTATGAAATTTCTGGAGCTTGATCTCCTTTTAAAAACAAGAATTGAGCAACTCCCTCGTTTGCATATATTTTTGCTGGTAAAGGAGTCGTATTTGAAAATTCAAGAGTAACAGTTCCAAAGAATTCTGATTCAATTGGTGTCACATTAACTATAATTCCAGTTCTTGCATAGGTACTTTTACCAACAACAATACACATAATATCTCTTGGAATCTTAAAAACTTCTATTGTAGTTCCTAGCGCAAAGGAATTTGGTGGAATAATAATGTATTCAGAGCTTTTTTTTGTAATAAAATTATCTGAAGTAAATTTTTTGGGATCAACAATAGAAGAGTTTACATTGTGAAATATTTTAAACTCATCAGCTACTCTTGCATCATATCCAAATGAACTTAGGCCATACGAAATTTTACCATCTCTTACTTGCTTGTCTACAAAAGGAGATATCATTGCCTCCTCGAGCGCTAGTTTCCTTATAGATTTATCAGAAAGTATTGACATTATTTACTTTTCTTTTTCTTTTTTTTTTGAAAAATTTTTCTTTTTTTAAGGTTTTTTTTAAGTGCTAAACTCAATCGTTCATTTTTTTCTTTATCACTCATTATTTATCTGGATTAGTTAAAAAATCTAAAGTGATGGGCTTTGATGCATCTAGAATTTTTTCTGGTTCCTCTTGTTCTTTAGGACCTTCTTTCGCTTCACGCTTTGCTCTTTTCTCTGCAAGCTTCTTCTCTCTCTTAGCTTGCTTCTCCATCAGCTTGTTACCTTTAGTAGATTTATAATCGTAATGAATTCCCATAAAAATATCCCCTTCTACATATAAGTCATTATACTAAAAAAATTAAGGCAATATTTTGTAAAAATGATTTATTATAGAAATAACTCAATAAATACCAAAATAGCCCCTGTAGTTAAATGGTATAACATGTCCATGGTAAGGATAAATTTCAAGTTCGATTCTTGGTGGGGGCACCAGTTTGTTAATCTAAATATTTCAAAAAAAGGCTATATGCTTATTTGGTAAGAGAATTTACTGTATCTGCTATATATTTTAATTGATTCCTAGTTAAGTCAATACCCGTTGGAATATAAAAACCATTATTTGAAAGATATTCGGCATTTGGATATTTTTCTTTTTTAAATAAATTAAGCTTTTTAAAAACATCTTGTTTGTGCATTGGCCAAAAAAATGG
>CAJQRS010000050.1 GCA_905612375.1 uncultured Candidatus Pelagibacter sp. | reverse complement strand
TAATCAAAAAAAAAATTATGTTAATTTGATTGTTTCAAAGTCAGGAAATACACTTGAAACAATATCTAATTCGAATGTTATTATAAGAAATAAAGATAAAAATATCTTTATTACAGAAAATAAAAAAAGTTATTTACATTCGTTAGCTGAAAAACTAAAAGCTGAAATTGTTCATCACAACAATTTTATAGGTGGTAGATATTCTGTTTTATCTGAAGTTGGGATGTTGCCATCTGAACTTATGGGCTTAAATGTAAAAAAATTTAAACAACTTAACTACTTGATTAAAAACAAAAAATTTATCAATGGATTAACAAATAATGTAGCCAATACACTTTATTTTTTAAAACAAAAAAAATTTAACTCAATTATTCTCAATTATGACGAAAGCTCAAATAATTTATTTAAATGGTACCAGCAATTAATGGCAGAAAGTTTGGGCAAAAAGGGGAATGGAATTATGCCAATAATTTCTGATATGCCCAAGGACAATCACAGTGTTTTACAACTCTATCTAGATGGGCCAAAAAACAATTTTTTTACATTTTTTTACGTAAAAGACAATAAAACACAAAAAATAAACAAAAATAAAATTTTATCTAGTCACAATTATTTAAAAAATAAAAGTTTTGATAAAATAATTTTTTCTCAAAAATTAGCTACTGAAAAAGTTTTTTTAAAAAAAAATATCCCTTTTAGAAGTTTTGAATTAATCAAACGGGATGAAAAAACTTTAGGGGAGTTATTTTGTTTTTTTATTTTAGAAACCATATTAATAGGTAGGGCATTGAAGATTAATCCATATGATCAACCTTCTGTTGAATTGGTAAAAAAAGAAACAAATAAAATAATAGTTTAGTGATAACTTCCAAAAATTACTTTTGATATTCCATATTTTTTCTGCTCAATAATTTTAAATTTATCCGGAAATGAATCTTGTTCGTTTTTATGCCTATGTATGATAATTACTCCATCTTCGTTTAAGATATTAAACTCAACAATCTTACCCAATAAGCTAGTTAAACTTTTTTCTTTATAGGGTGGATCCATAAAAACAATATCAAATTTTTTTTTAAAAATTTTAAAATTTAAATCATTGATTATATCAATTTCAATAATTGAAGAGTTATTTTGACAGTTAAGATTAAGAATATTTTTTTTCAATATAGGTAAAACACCTTTATAATTTTCTATAAAAGTTATGTCAGAAGAACCTCTAGATAAACATTCTAGACCAAAGGATCCTACGCCTGAAAATAAATCTAAAACTTTTGAATTTTCAAACTTTACGTTGAGTTTATTGGAGTGTGTTATTATATTAAATACTGACTCTTTAGTTAGGTCTTTAAGTGGCCTTGTATTTATATCTTTAGGTTCATGAATTTTCTTCCCTTTTAATTTTCCAGATATTATTCTCATTCATCTATTACTTTAAAACCAATATCTTTTCGATAAAAACCATTTTCCCAATTTAAGGTATTAATAGAATTTATTATTCTTATCCTTGCATCAGAAAAGCTTTCTGACAAAAAAGCAAAACTCAATACTCTTCCACCATTTGAATAAACTTGTTCTTTATTTTTTGTTGTACCTGCGTGATAACAATATTCATCTTTGTTAAGTTTAATTTGATTAATATTATTTATTAATACATTAGTTTTAAATTCATCAGGATATCCCTTGGAGCATAAAACAATACATAAGCTTTTTTTATTTTTCCATTTTATAGACACCTCATTTAACTTTTCATTACAGCAAGCTAAAAAAATTTCTAATAAGTTACTTTTTAGTTTGGGTAGTATTGTTTGACATTCTGGATCTCCCATACGTACATTATATTCAATTAAATAAGGTTCATTTTTAACGATCATTAATCCCACATATAAAAATCCTTTATAATTTGTTCCAATTTCCCTAAGACCCTTTATTGTCGGTTCAATTATTTTAGACATAATTTTTTTATCTAATTCTTTATTAATTAATCTTGAAGGAGAGTAGGCACCCATACCACCAGTATTTTTTCCCATATCACCTTCCAATGCTCTTTTATGATCCTGAGCAGTTTCAAATTTTTTTATAGTTTTACCATCTGTAATAATGAAGTAGCTCATTTCTTCACCTTTAAGGAATTCTTCAATAAGTAAGTTTTCAGCTTTTCCAAATTTTCCTTCAAATATTTCTTTTATTGCTGTTTTAGCCTCTTTATCATTCTCACAAATATAAACACCTTTTCCAGAAGCCAATCCATCTGCTTTTACAACTATTGGATATTCAGTTTTACTTATAAATAAGGTTGCTTTATCAATATTATCAAAAATACCAAATTTTGCTGTGGGTATGTTGTGCTTCTTACAAAGATTTTTTGTAAAAATTTTAGAACCCTCGAGCTGGGAAGCTAGCTTATTTGGTCCAAAAACTTTTATATTATGGGCTTCTAGAAAGTCTACTATGCCATCTACCAAGGGTTTTTCAGGACCAACTACGATTAAATCAATTTTATTAGCTTTTATAAAATCCTTTAATTCATTAAAGTTTTCTAGGTTTAGTGAAATATTTTCAGCAATTCTTGATGTTCCAGCATTGCCAGGGAAACAGTAAAGTCTTTCAATCTCAATCAGACCATATAATGAGTAACATATGGCATGTTCACGACCACCACTTCCTATTATTCCAACTTTCATGTATTAACATATAGACTAAAAATGAATAAAAAATTAGCAAAAATAAAATATTTACCAAATAATTTTAAAATTATTGAAGAGGGTGATTATGTAATTTGTGCCATATCAGGTAAAATTATTAATTTAGAAGAGCTTAATTACTGGAATGTTGAGTTGCAAGAACCATATTATTCATACAAAGAAGCGGGAATAAAAAAAGAAAAAAAATAAAAGTTAGCTTTACTTCCAGCGATTGTGCGACCAAATCCATTGCTCAGGATTTTTTAAAATTAGTTTTTCAAGAAAACAATTTAGATCTAAAGTAATTGATTCAATTGTCTCATTATCTGCGTATTCCAAAGGTTCATGAATAGTTAATTTAAAATTAACACCTTGAGTTCTCTCGATATAAATAGGTACAACCTTGCATTTAAATTTTTTTACAAATTGAGCAGGTATAGTTGTAGTGAGCGCCTCATGTTTAAAAAAATTAGACTTGATACCTTGAGAAACTCTTTGATCAATCATTAACGCTATAGAGGTTTTTTTTTTAAAAAAGTAAAGTAATTGTTTTGTTCCAGAAATACCTTTTTTAATTTGATTTTTACAGATATATTTTTTTCTTATTCTTTCCATTATAATATTTAAAAATCTATTATTAAGAGGTCTGTAGATGGCAGCCAAATTAATACCTGACTTTTCTATATGCATAGCCATTAATTCAAAATTATTAAAATGCCCAGAAACAAATATTACAGGTACGTTATCTTTTCTAATTCTTTCAAGGATATTTTGTCCATAAATTTCAATATTATCTTGAAATTTTAACTCTCTAAATTCTTTTATAAAAATATATTCTGCAAGCATTCTTCCATAATTAACCCACATATTTTTTATAATTTTTTTAGTTTCTTTTTTATCTAAATCAGGAAGTGCTCTTAGTATATTGGATATTATTAAATCTTTTGATCTAAAAAGAGGCCCAACAAAAGATATAATTTTACTTGATACAAATGAAGCAAGTTGTAAACCTAAAATTTTAAATATTAAAAAAAGAGCTGATATGATCAAGAATTGAATAAAATATTTGATTGTTTTCATAGATGTAGTTTTAAATAGTTAATTAACTTTTCCTCTTCTTTGATATCAAGCTCAATTTCTAAAAATTTAATATCATGATTTTTATTAGAATTAATTTTCACATAATCTTTTTCTGTTGTTAATATTATTGCACCCAAATGTTTTGCTTGTAATCTTATATAATCAATATCATTTTGAACATAATTGTGATGATCGGGAAAGATAATTTCTTTAACTATATTTAGTTTATTCTGCATTAATGTTTCTTTAAAACTTTCTGGGTTACCAATCCCAGAAAAAATTATATATTTTTCTTTAACATTAAATTCCTCAATGTTGATAGGTCTATAAAAAGTCTCAAAAATTTGTATGTCTTTATTATATTTTTTAATTAATAACTTCAAATCACTGTTATCGTTTATATTTCCATTAATAAACACAGCATCGTATTTCGAGATACTTTCTATTTTTTCTCTTAAAGGACCAGCGGGTATTAATTGTCCATTCCCAATCCATTTTATATTATTAAAACATACAAATCTTAGATCATAACTCACTGATCTGTCTTGAAGACCATCGTCAAAAATAACGACATCAATATTATCTTTAATAGCCTCATTAATTGCTTCCTTTCTATTCTTTAAACAATACAATTTAGTTCGTTTACTAAGTATTTTCTGCTCATCAATTTGATCTTTATAAAATTTTTTAATAGTTGCCGTTCGAAAATTTAGATTACTTAAAATTTTATTAATTTTTATTGATAGAGGTGTTTTTGCAGTGCCACCTAAGTATATATTGCCGATACAAATCTTTTTTATCTTATGATTAATTTTATCATTTTTTTTTAACCCTAAAAAAAAATTATTTATTATTATGGGAAGTGTTAATGGCTGTAAAAGAAAAGAAAGAAGAGTACGTTTTTTTGAATCCCAAAATTTAGGTTTTTTAAATCTCATTATCTATTAATATAAAAATTTATTTCTTTTAAGGTAGAATTTAAAATTATACCCCCCAGGTTTCTAATTTTTAATTCTAAATTTTTAGAATTATTTTTATTGTTAAACATTTCGTCCACTTTATGGGTCAATTGATTTGAATTCATAACTTTATTGGACATTTTATATTTTTTTAGTAGTGCATATATTTCATCAAAATTCCAAATATAAGTACCATGTAAAATTTTACAACCATATCTAGCTGCTTCAAGAGGATTTTGACCGCCGTGTTTAATCATTGACCCTCCCAAGAAAACTATTTTGCACATTTTGAAGAATGACTTTGTTTGGCCAAATGAGTTTACTAAGTATATGTCTGTCTTATTATCCATTTCTTTTTTTGAATCATGAAGATGAATTTTTAAGTCTAACTTTTTTATTATATTTATAATTTTCTTCGTCCTATTGATATGTCTGGGTATTATTATTGTTAATAAATTTTTATATTTATTTTTAAGTCTCTTATGAGTAGTTGCACAAATTTTTTCTTCAATACCATGAGTGCTTGATGCACACCATATTTTTCTAGATAAAAACTTTTTTTTTAACTTATTACTTAAAGAGTTGACATTTTTTTCACTTTCTGAAAATTTTAGATTGCCTATAAATTTTATTTTTTTAGCACCTAATAATTTAAGATATTTTTTAGTTTTTAAACTTGAGGACAAGCATAGGTCAAATTTTTTGAAAAGATTTTTTGTACTTGAGGAGAATATTTTCCATTTTCTAAAAGATTTATCGGTAATTCTTGCGTTTAGAAGTATTAATGGGATGGATTTTTTCTTAATATTTACAATCATATTGGGCCATATTTCAGAGTCTATAAAAATTGCAACTGATGGTTTCCAGTAATTTATAAATTTTTGACTGTGATAATTAGTATCGATTGGAAAGAATTGATGAATTGTTTTTTTTAGCTTTAAATTGGATAATATATTGGATGAACTGATTGTGTTTGACGTTATTAAAATTTGTTTTACTTTTTTATCTTTCTCTAATTTTTCAATTAAGGGAATTACACTGAGCATTTCACCAACACTTGCACCATGAAACCAAATCAATTTTCCACTAACTTTTTTTCTTTTATAAAAAGCAAACTTTTCTTTAAATCTGTTTAAATCTTCCTTACCTTTTAGTAACCTTATAAAAATAATTATTGGAGAAAGAATTAAAATCAAATTAGCTAATAGCCCGTATAGAACAAACATTAAACTTTTCTAATTTGTTTTTCGTAGAAGCTCTTATAAACTGATGAATTTATCAATAGTTCATCGTGAGTTCCTTCACTGGCGACTTTTCCAGAATCTATAACATAAATTTTATCTGAATTAAGAATTGTTGATAATCTATGGGCTATGACAATTGTAGTTCTATCTTTAGTCAAAAAATTTATAGCCTCTTGAATTTTATTCTCAGTATCGGCATCAAGTGAAGAAGTTGCCTCATCAAGAAGAATGATTTTACTTTTCTTGAGTATTGCACGGGCTATAGATAACCTTTGTTTTTCACCTCCGGATAATCTTGTTCCATTTTCACCAATAATTGTTTCATATTGATTAGGAAGTTTTTCTATAAATTCACTTGCATAAGAATGCTTAGCTGCTTCTTCTATTTCATTCTGGGTCGCATTTAAATTTGCGTAGGCGATATTATTCCGAATAGTGTCATCAAATAAAGTTGTGTCTTGACTTACTAGCGAAATATTTTGTCTCAAAGAGTTTATGCTAGATTTATATATTGATTGACTATCAATCTCTATATCGCCCGAATTAATATCATAAAATCTGGGGATCAAATTTAATATTGTAGATTTTCCAGCACCACTATGACCAACAATGGAGGTCATTTTACCACCTAATATCTTTAAACTAACAGAATTTAAAGTATTTTTTGTTCTTTCTTGATCGTATTTAAAAAAAACATTTTTGAATTCTATGTTTCCTTTGTTGATTTTAATTTCAACATCATCTTCATTTTCAATTAGTTTTGATTTTTCATCAATAATTGGCAATATTCGGGTAGCAGCTGATAAACCTTGACTAATTGTGATATTCAAAGTGGCTAGTGATCTTACAGGCTGATATGCCAACATCATTGCCGCAAGAAAAGAAAAAAAATTATTTACATCTATCTCATTTCTCAAAACAAGTTTTCCAGAATAAAAAATTAATACTGCAATCATAATTCCAGTTAGAGTTTCCATTATTGGTGAGGACCTAACATATATAGTTGCAATTTTTTTAGATTTTTCTTTTACGTCATTTATAAATTTGTCAGCTCTTTCATTTTCATGTTTTTCTTGTTGAAATATTTTGATTAGTTTATGATTTTTAAATAATTCTATTAGATACGTATTAAGTAAACCTGCTTTTAGCATTTGTTCAGTTGAAACCTTTCCTATTCTTTTTCCCAGTGATTTAGCAGCAAGGGAAGCCAAAGGAATCATTATAATTGCTATTAAAGAAAGTTGCCAGTTTTGAAAAAACATAACTGTGAGAAGACCTATTAGGGTTAAACTATCTTTAAACGCATTAAGAACTGCAGTACTAATTAAATTTATTATATGAGCAACATCATTAGTTAAAACTGATATAAATTTTCCAGTATGCTTGCCATCTATCAATGCTGTATCAGCAGATATTAGGTTTCCTAACATAGCGCACTGTAAATCTTTTCTTACCTCCTCTGAAACTCCTATCATTAAAACTTTTGCAAAATATAAAGACAAACCTTTTGTGGCAAAAGCAATAACAATAAAGATTGGAATAATGAGTATTAATGTTTGATCTTTTTCAATAAATATTTTTTCAATTGCAGGATCTAAAAGATAGGCAATTAATGAGGTACTACCGGCAACCAATAGGGCAAAAAACAAAGATAATATTATTTTTTTTATGTGTTTTTTTGTATATTCAAAATAAAGTCTTTTTAAAATATCTATTTTTTTCATTAATACCTTAAGTCTTTCCAATCAAAATATTAAATAGAATAATTGCACCAAGTAGATTGTTGGTTTTAAAAGTTTTCAGACTGTTTTTTGGATCTTTAAATTCAAAATTATAAATTTGGTATAAAAATAAATGTAAAATTGGAATGATTAGAAAAAGATAGAACGTTGAGTTAAATTTCATAATAAAACTTATTATAATTATAGATATTATGAAGATTGAGTAACATATTATTAAAAATAATTTTGGATTTTTTTTAAACTTTATTGATGTTGATTTAACTCCTATAATTTCATCATCCTTTATATCTTGATAGCCATATATTGTGTCGAAACCTAGTGTCCAAAATATGGCTCCTATATAAAGTATTATAGGTACTAATTCTATTTGATTTGCAGTGGAAACCCACCCAAGAATTAAACCATAATTAAAAGTAATACCAAGGAATAACTGTGGCCAATATGTATATCTTTTCATTAACGGATAACTAAATGCTAAAGGCATGGATCCTAATGCCAATATAATTGTAAAAGTATTAAAATTTAATAAAACTAGGAGGGCCATGAGACATAAGAAAATTGTGTATGTAAAACCAAGTTTTATAGATACCTTTCCAGATGCTATAGGTCTATTTTTTGTTCTGAAAACTTTTTTATCAAATTCCTTATCTAGCATGTCATTTACAATACATCCTGCAGAGCGCATTAAAACTGCGCCCAAAAAAAATAAAGTTAAATAAAAAAAGTAGTTATTAAGATTGTTTGAAAAATCATATGCAAGCGTTAATCCCCATGCACAAGGCCAAAATAAAAGCATAAAACCAATTGGCTTTTTTAATCTTGTTAATTCAATAAAAAGGCTTAATTGTTTCATAATAATTCACTTGTAAATAACAAAAGCTAGTTTCATAATCAAACTGATTCGTATGAATATAGATTACACTGTTACAGCATTAATGTTTCCAGCAATACCTCTATTAATGAATATCTATAGTAATAGATTTCATTCACTGAGTAAGCTTATTCGTCAACTTCATGATGAACATGTATATGAAAATCATATTCCACCTGAATGGAAAAAGCAGTTTATAAATTTAAGTGGAAGAATCGTTTTATTGAAATGGACAATCATGTTTGCAGCTTTTGGTTTGTTGTTTAATTTATTGACTGTTTTTGCTCTTTACTTGAATGAAATTTTTGTTGCAAGAATAATTTTTGGTTCTTGTTGTCTTTCAATGATGATTTCTATCATTGTTTTTTTGAGAGAAATTCACGTATCAACAAATGCATTAAAACTGCATATGTCCGATATGGATGTTGATTTATATTAATTAGGAATAATTACAGCAGGACCAGTTAATAATCTTGCCTCTAATTCTTCATGAGCTTTCTTAGCATCACTAAGAGAATATTTTTTAAAAATTTCAACTTTAAATTTTCTAGATAATACAGCATCAAAAACTTTTTTTGCAGATTCAACCAATTCTTCTCTTGTCATTGTATAATGTGCAATTGATGGACGAGTAAAAAATAAACCTTTTGCATTAATATGTTTCTTAACATCTATAGTATCAACATATCCTGATGCATTACCAAAAGCTACCATCATGCCTCTGACTTTTAACGTCTCAATTGATCCATCAAATGTTTTTATACCAACACCATCATAGACGACATCAACTCCATTTTTTCCTACAATTTTTTCTACTTCTTCAACAAAGTTTGTATCAGTATAATTTATTACATGATGACAGCCATTTTTTTTAGCAATAGCTTCTTTTTCTTTAGAGCCAACCGTTCCAATAACTTCAGCGCCCAATGCATTAGCCCACTGACATAAAATTTGACCCACACCACCAGCTGCTGCATGGTATAAAACTTTATCACCTTTTCTAATTGGGTAGGCTCTGTGCAATAAATATTCAGCAGTAATTCCTTTAAGCATAATACAAGATGCAATTTCATCTGAAATTCCCTCTGGAACCAAAACTAATTTTTCTTGTGGAAATAATTGTTTTTCAGAATAACTACCAATTGGCATTGAAGAGTGAGCCACCCTGTCACCAACTTTGAATAAATCTACTTCAGAACCTATTTCTTCAATTATCCCACATGCTTCTAAACCAACTCCACTTGGTAGAGGAATAGGGTACAAGCCTGTTCGGTGATAAACATCAATATAGTTAAGACCAATTGATAAATTTTTTATAAGAACTTCTTTTGCACTTGGTTTGCCGATTTCAACATCTTTAGTTACTAAAACCTCAGGACCACCAAATTTTTCTATTTCAATTTTTTTCATTATTTTACAAATGTACCATTATGATAGTCTTGTACCGCTTGCAAGATTTCAGCTTTAGTATTCATCACAAATGGGCCACCTCTGGCAATAGGTTCACCAATCGGTTTACCAGATATCAATAAAAACTTAGCTTTAGTTAAGCTAGAAACTTTCAATTTTTCACCTCTAGTTAAAATAATTAAAGTAGAGTTTTTAGCTTGGGCATGCTTTTGATCTCCAACCTTAATTTCTCCATCAATTAAGTAAATTAAAGAATTATGTGTTGAAGGAAGATCAAAATTAAATTCTTTACCTTCTTCAATCTCTACATCAAAGTAAACAGGTTCAACATTATGACCTTTAACGGGTCCCTCTACATCTTCAAATTTTCCTGCAATTATTTTAACTATTTTATCATCATCTTTATGAGTACTCATTTTATCAGCATCAATATAAATGTATTCAGGTTTGTTCATTTTTAATTTAGAAGGCATATTTACCCACAATTGAAATCCATGAAGTTTACCTTCTGTCATTGCAGGCATTTCTGAATGAATTATTCCACCACCAGTTTTCATCCACTGAACATCCCCTGAAGACATTCTACCTTTAGCTCCAGTACTATCTTCATGCTCAAACTCACCACTTAACATGTAAGTAACTGTTTCAATTCCTCTGTGAGGGTGGGGAGGGAAGCCACCAATGTAATCATCTTTATTTTCAGAGCCAAACTCATCCAACATTAAAAAAGGATCATGATAATCAATAAGATGAGTACCGATACTTCTCTTTAGTTTAACTCCGGCCCCATCTGATGCTGCAACGGGTTCTATTATTTTTTCTACTTCGATTTGACTCATATTTATGTTCGATTACCTTTAATTAAAAAATAAACTCCACCAATTAAAAGAAATATTTGCTCACTAGTAAATAGTTTTGTTGTGATGAACCAGTCTGGGTGTGCAATAGCAAATATGTTAATCATCATAATAAAAATCATTAATCCTGCTAGCCTTGTTAGCAAGTTGCCAAAAGGATTTTTAATAAAGCCACCAATGATCAATATTAACCCTGCTGATAATTCTGATAAAGCAACTAAAGATGCTAGAGCAGGTGATAAGTTAAAATATTCAATTAACCCTTGAGGAGGTAAAGGAAATTTACCTAGACCATGAATTATAAAAGCTATTCCTATTCCAAATCTAAAAAATAAAGAGGCTAATGCATCTATATTTGAAAAAAAATTATTAACTTTATTATTTAAATTTTGCATTCTATCCTTTATTTTTTGTTATGTGACCCGTCACAAAATGGCGGATTGTTAGTTTGTTTGCAAGCACAAAAAAACATTTTTTTAGTTTCTTCAGCCTTGTATGCCAGTGGTGTAAACTCTGTACCTTTATGTGATCCGTCACAAAAAGGTTGCTTTGCACTCTTTCCACATGAACACCAGTAATAAGATTTATCTTTTTCAACTTCAACAGCGATTGCACTATCGCCAGCTCTTTCTCCTTTAGTCATATTTACCCTTTCAATTTATTTGACTTGTACATAATACCTTGTTATCAATAATGCAATAACGCATAATAATCATACTAGTCTATAAAAACATACCATGAAAAACTTAATAGATTGTCCAGCAGAAAGAGCAGTTTACTTCCTTGGAGGTAAATGGAAAATTAGGATCTTGTTTGGCTTACTACAAAGAAAAAAAATGAGATTTGGTGAGTTTAAAAAAGCATTGAAAACCATTACACAACAAATGCTATCTAAACAGCTTAAAGAGTTAGAGGCTGATGGAATAGTTAATAGAAAAGTTATTCAAATAATGCCACCAAATGTTGAATATTCACTTACAGAATTTGGTCTTTCGGTTATGCCAATATTAAAATCTTTTTCAGAATGGAATAAAAGAAATACACGTACAATTTCAGTTAAATTAAATAAGAATTTTGAAGAAAATAGAATTAGATAACAACTAAGTTACAACAATAATTACCGTATCTTTCATTTGTTAAATGTGTTTAAAGAGTATAGCGCTGAGTTAAGTTAAATTGCAGAGCGCTTTATAAATCCTGCTAAAGCGACGCTTTAACCACCGCTTTAGATAGGTGGTTTTTTTTTATCTTTTATAAAATTAAGCCGGGCAGTTGAACCATATTGTGCGCCCTGCATTTTGCTTAAGCACTAAAAAGGAGAAAAGAGGCCTATGAACTTAACCCTCTTGTTAGAACGTTACCTTTTTTCTCCAAAAAACGTGGAGAAAAAAAATGAGCACAAATAGACTAAAAGAAAGATTAGATAATGGACCTGTTATATGCGCTGAAGGTTTTTTATTTGAAATAGAAAGGCGTGGTTTTATGGCATCTGGAGAATTTGTTCCAATGGTTTCGTTGGACCACCCGGAGGTCTTAGAGAATTTGCATAGAGAGTTTCAACATGCGGGTTCGGATATTGTTGAGGCCTTTACTTATAATGGACATAGAGAAAAAATGCGTGTTATTGGTAAAGAGGAACTTCTTGAGCCTTTAAATCGTGCAGCGTTAAAAATCGCAAAAAAGGTTGCGCTAGATGCACCAAAGAGACACTTCAATCAAGGAAGCAGGCCTAATTTAATGGCGGGTAATATTTCAAACTCAAATATTTGGAAGCACAATGATAAAGAGTCTCAAAAAGTAGTTGAATCTATGTTTTCTGAAATGATTGGATGGGCTGTTGAGGAAGGTGCCGACATGTTGATTGGTGAAACTTTCTATTATGCAGAAGAAGCATTTAAAGCATTAGAAATAATGAAGAAAACAGGCCTACCAACAGTTCTAACAATTTCTCCAATGGGTGAAAATAAAATGAGAGATGGAAAATCTGTAGTAGATACCTGCAAAAAGTTAGAACAACTAGGCGCAGATGTGGTTGGTTTAAATTGTTTTAGAGGCCCTTCAACGATGCTTCCTTTTTTAAAGGAAATAAGAAAAGTAGTGAAGTGTCATGTAGGCGCTCTACCAATCCCTTATAGAACAAGCGAAGATTATCCAACATTCTTTAATTTACCAGACAGAAGTAATTGTGAATGCCCATCTCCACATGGAAGAACATTTCCAACAGCACTAGATCCACATTTTTGCAATAGATATGAAATTGGACAATTTGCAAAAACAGCAAATGATTTAGGTATAAATTACCTTGGGGTCTGCTGTGGAGCTAATCCAATGTTAATTAGAGAGGTTGCTGAATCTGTAGGATTAAAAGTACCTGCAAGCAAATATAGAGAAAATATGGAAAATCATTTTATGTATGGAAAAAATAAAAGAATTCCTAAACATATGACTGATTATGGAGATAAGGCTTAGGTTTATTTAGATTCTATTTTGGGTAACAGTTGTTTTAAATTTGTTATTTGTATTTTTGGTAAATAATCAAGATTATCAAAAATATTATTATTTCTGTTTACCCAAATAGAACTGTAACCATAATTTCCACCGCCAGACACATCCCAAGTATTTGCACTTAAAAATGCAACTTCTTCTTTTTGTATTTTATATTTTATAATTGGCATGTCATAAACTTTTGAGTCTGGTTTATAAATTCCAACCTCTTCAATTGAAAAAATATTATCAAAGATATTTTCTAAATTATTACTTTTAACTAATTCATTAAGAAGAGCAGGTGTCCCATTAGAAAGAATTCCTAGTTTATAATTTTTATCTTTAAGTTTTTTTAAAACTTCTGGTACTTCTTTAAAGGGTGAGAGCACCTTATAAAGATTTAATAATTCATTTCTCATTGAAGGATTTATTTTAAAAGCTTTCATTGATTTATCTAAACTGTCCTCTGTGATTTTCCAAAAGTCTTTATGCCTATTCATTAAACTTCTAAGCCAAGTATATTCTAATTGAGTGGTACGCCAGTAATTTGCAAAACCTTCCCACTTATCACCAATTTTATCTTTACATTTTTCAGCTGCAGAATTGACATCAAATAAAGTGCCATATGCATCAAAAATTATTGCTTTAATATTCTTCATAAATTAATCTTATAATTATGAGTAATATTAGATTATTTTTTAAAGAAAGTTTATCACTTAATTTAACTGCTAAACTTGATAAATCACAATCACATTATGTAAACAAAGTAATGAGAGTTAAAGTGAGCGAAGTTTTTTCTTTATTTAATAGCAGTGGGGAGTGGGAAGCAAAAATTTTAAGTATATCTAAAAGTATTGTTGAATTTAATATTACAAAACAATTAAGACAAAAAGAAAATACTAAAGAATTGTGGTTAGCTTTTTCACCTATCAAATCAAATTATTTTAATTTTATGATTCAAAAAGCAACAGAGTTAGGAGTAACTAAATTCTTACCAATTATATTTGATAGAACGATAGTTAGAAAAATTAACAAAGTAAGATTAGAAAAAGTAATTATAGAAGCTGCAGAACAATCAAATAGGATTAATATTCCATCTATTGAAGATCCCAAATCATTAAAAGATTTTTTAAGTAATGAAAAAATGGACTTAATATTTACAGACCTAAATTCTCAAAATAAAAAATTAGATTTAGGAAAACTAAGTGGTAATCCAACTTGTGTTATTATTGGTCCTGAGGGTGATTTTTCAGAAGAAGAAAGAGGAGAGATTCTTAGATTTAAGGACGTTCAGCCAATTAAAATAAATGAAAACATATTAAGATCTGAAACTGCTGTAATTTCAGCGTTATCAATTGTTAATTACGTAATTAATTGATATTTTGTCGCAAAAACTAAAGTTTAATTTTTAAAAAGACACTTTATATAGAGTGTAACAAATGAAAAAATTTATATTTACAGTTTTAGCTACTATTTTTGCAACAAGTGCATTTGCCAATCAACCTAAAGAATGGCAATTAGGATTTCAAAATCCAGCCTCTGATGGAATGAGAGATATCGTTAGTTTTCACAACAATATTCTACTTCCAATAATTATTGCTATAACTGTCTTTGTTTTATTTCTTATGATTTATACTTGTATAAGATTTAGAGAATCAAAAAATCCAGTTCCGTCAAAAACTACTCATAATGTTGCAGTAGAAGTTTTGTGGACATTAATTCCGTGTTTAATTTTAATCGTAATGGCGGTCCCATCATTTAAACTTTTGTACAAGCAAGATACAATTCCAAAAGTTGATGTAACAATTAAAGCTACTGGTTACCAGTGGTACTGGGGATACGAATATCCTGACGAAAATATTATTTTTGAATCGTACATGATTAAAGAAGAAGAGTTAAAAAAAAATCAACCAAGACTACTAACTGTTGATAATGAAATCGTTGTTCCGGTTAATAAAGTTGTTAAAGTTTTAATTACTGCAAATGATGTGTTGCATGCCTGGGCGCTACCATCATTTGGAGTTAAAAGAGACGCGGTACCAGGACGAATAAATGAAACCTGGTTTAGAGCTGAAAAAGTAGGAACTTATTATGGTCAATGTTCAGAGCTTTGTGGAATACAACATGCTTTTATGCCAATCACAGTTAGAGTTGTGACAGATGAAGAATATGCACAATGGTTAGCAGAAGCTCAAATGAAATTTGCGAAAGAGCCAATTACAGAAAACGAATATAAAAAACTAGCGAGTAAATAAAAATGTATACACAAACAGCATCACACGACGATCACGATACACCCACAGGTTGGAAACGTTGGGCTTATTCAACTAATCATAAAGACATTGGAACGATGTATTTAATTTTTGCAATTTTTGCAGGAATTATTGGTACAGCTTTTTCAGTATTAATGAGAATTGAATTAATGCACCCTGGTGATGGAATTTTAGGTGGAAATTATCATTTATACAACGTGCTAGTAACTGGTCACGGTTTAATTATGATTTTCTTTATGGTGATGCCTGCAATGATTGGTGGATTTGGTAATTGGTTTGTACCCATCATGATTGGTGCACCTGATATGGCTTTTCCAAGAATGAATAATATTTCATTTTGGTTATTACCTGCTTCATTTATTTTATTACTACTTTCAATTTTTGTAGATGGCCCCCCAGGTCAACAAGGTGTTGGTGGAGGATGGACTTTATATCCACCTTTATCATCTAAAGCTGGACAGCCTGGACCTGCAATGGATTTTGCTATTTTAAGTTTACACTTAGCTGGGGCTTCTTCAATCTTAGGAGCGGTTAACTTTATTACGACAATTTTAAATATGAGAACACCAGGTATGACTTTGCATAAAATGCCTTTATTTGCTTGGTCTGTTTTAGTTACAGCATTCTTATTGTTGTTATCACTTCCAGTTTTAGCTGGAGCAATTACAATGCTTTTAACTGATAGAAATTTTGGAACTGCATTTTTTGATGCTCAAACAGGTGGAGATCCTGTTTTGTATCAGCATTTATTTTGGTTCTTTGGTCATCCAGAAGTTTATATTTTAATTCTTCCTGGTTTTGGAATGATAAGTCATATTGTTTCAACATTTTCTAAAAAACCTGTATTTGGATATTTGGGAATGGCTTACGCGATGGTTTCAATTGGTGTTGTAGGTTTTGTTGTTTGGGCTCATCACATGTACACAGTTGGTTTAAGCACTGACACTAAAGCCTATTTTATAGCAGCGACAATGATTATTGCAGTACCAACAGGTATTAAAATATTTTCATGGATTGCAACAATGTGGGGTGGATCAATTTCATTTAAAACTCCAATGTTGTGGGCGTTAGGCTTTATATTTTTATTTACAGTGGGTGGTGTAACAGGCGTTGTGCTTGCAAATGCAGGTGTTGATACTGCAATGCATGATACTTATTATGTGGTTGCACACTTTCATTATGTATTGTCTTTAGGAGCGGTATTTGCAATCTTTGCAGGATTTTATTATTGGTTTGGTAAAATGTCTGGTTACGAATATTCTGAAACTTTAGGAAAAATACATTTTTGGTTAACATTTATTGGAGTTAACCTGGTATTTTTCCCTCAACATTTTTTAGGTTTAGCTGGAATGCCAAGAAGATATGCTGACTACCCAGATGCTTTTGCTGGATGGAATTACGTTTCATCAGTTGGCTCATACATAGCAGTTGGTGGTTTATTAGTATTTTTTGTTAACTTAATTTATTCTTTTTCTAAGAAAAAAGCTGCAGCTCAAAACCCATGGGGTGAAGGTGCTACGACTTTAGAATGGACTATACCATCGCCACCAAATTTCCATACCTTTGATGAGTTACCGAAGTTTGTAGACGATCAAGATACTGAAAAATCTAATACCCATTAAATTTTAAGAAAATTATTTTTAACAGATAAGATATTATTATGCTGACACCAGACAAAAAAACTAAAAAAAAAAATATTTTTACTGCGTTTGGAATAATAGCCTTCATGATATTTTTATTTTTTTTTACTCTCTATAATGTGGGAGTTTTTGACAGACAATTATGATCCAAAAAAAAACGCTTACTCCTATAATTTTAGCTGGAATCTTTTTTATCATGCTTGGCCTTTCATTTGCTGCGGTACCTTTATATGATATATTCTGTAGAGCGACTGGGTTTGGTGGAACTACGCAAATATCAAAAGAGGCACCAGATATAGTTTTAGATCAAAAAGTAAGTGTTCGCTTTGATACAAATGTAAACAAACTGCCCTGGAATTTTAAAGTAAAAAAAAATGTTATGGATGTGAACATAGGTCAAGTGAATCGAATCGAATTTCAAGTAGAGAATTATGGTGATGAAACAACTTACGGTGTGGCTGCTTTTAATGTATCCCCATCATCTTTTGGTAAGTATTACAGTAAATTAGGCTGTTTTTGCTTTGAAAAGCAAGTGTTGAAAGCAGGAGAAAAAGCAACATACATAATGACTTTTTATTTAGATCCAGAGATGGTAAATGATCCAAATACTAAAAATATTAAAGATGTAACTATGTCCTATACTTTCTTTTCATCAGATTACTATAACCAATCAAAATTATAAAAATGTCAGCAGAAAAAAAACATGATTATCATTTAGTAGATCCAAGTCCTTGGCCTATTTATGTATCATTTTCTAGCTTATTTTTAGCAATAGGGACGGTCTATTATTTGCATAGTGAAGTTTCCTGGGGAATGTACTTAGGTTTTGCTCTTTTATTTTATGGAGTATACATGTGGTTTAGGGATGTAATAATAGAGTCGGTTGATCATAATCACCATACTCCCGTTGTTAAAATTCACCTTAGATATGGAATGACCCTTTTTATCGCTTCCGAAGTAATGTTTTTTGTTGCGTGGTTTTGGGCTTATTTTAATGCAAGCTTATTTCCTGGAGAATTAATTGGAAGTGTGTGGCCTCCAAAAGGTATAGTAACTTTTGACCCCTGGGATATTCCACTTATTAATACATTAGTTCTGCTACTATCAGGAACCACGGTTACCTGGGCGCATCATGCCTTAGAAGAAGGTGATAGAGAAAGTTTTGTTCAAGGTTTGGCAATTACAGTTGTTTTGGGTTTTAGCTTTTCTTTATTGCAGATTTATGAATATCATCATGCAAGTTTTGATTTTTCAGGAAATATATATGGTGCAGTATTTTATATGGCAACAGGTTTCCATGGATTTCATGTTATCATAGGAACTATATTTTTAGCAGTATGCTGGTGGAGAGGTAAGACCGGTCAGTATAAAAAGGGAGAGTTTTTTGGCTTCGAAGCAGCTGCGTGGTACTGGCACTTTGTTGATGTAGTCTGGTTATTTTTATTTGCTTCAATCTACATTTGGGGAAGTTAAGTTTTAACCTTTGAGACATAAATTTATATTTTCAATTTTTGTATTTCTTTTTATTTCAACATTTGTTGCTCTAGGAAGCTGGCAATTAATTAGATTAAATTGGAAGCTAGAATTAATAAATCAAATAGAAAATTCATTAAAAAATGAACCAGTAAATCTATTAGACCACATTCCCATAAACTATTTGAGAATAAAAACTACTGGAACTATAGATTTTGATAAACAGATTTATCTATATAATCTAAATGAAAAAGGACAGCCAGGATTTGATATTGTTAGCCCAATAATCATTGAGAATAAAAACTTTTTATTAAATAGAGGATGGATTCCCTTTAATGAAAAAGAAAATAATAAAATTAATATTTTAGCTTCACCAAATATTACTGGAACACTGAAGAAGCAATTAAAAGCAAATAGATTTAAACCAGAAAATAATATTCAAGATAATTACTGGTTTACTTTAAATAGAAAAGATATTTATCAATATATGGGAAAAAATTTTTCACCATTTGTTATCTATCTTGATAGCAACCTAGACATGCCCAAAGTAAAAACTATTACTGCAAAAATTTCAAATAATCATAAAAAGTATTCAATTACTTGGTTTTCATTAGCTTTTTCCATCCTTGTTTTTTATTTATATTTTAGAAGAAAAAATTACTAAATATTTTAAGTCTATAAATATTTTTTAATTACTTTGTATATATCATCTAATTTCTCATGATGACTAATTCTGTCAATATACTTTCCCTTATTTAATAAAAGTATAGAAGAACTATGATTGATTAAATAACCACCATCAGTCTTAAAAATTTTTTCACTTAACACTCCCCATGATTTTGAAAGTGAAAATATTTTTTGAGAATCTCCAGTTATTCCATAAATTTTATTTTTAAATCCATCTAAATAATCTCTCATAACTTCAGGACTATCTATTTCAGGATCAATACTAATAAAATATACTTTAAATCTTTCCCTCTCATCATTATTTAGTTTTTCTAAAACCTGATCTAGATTAGATAGTGTCATCGGACATATATCGGGACAATTTGTAAATCCAAAAAAAATTGCAGTTAACGGGCCTTGAAAAGAATTTTCTGTTATAGGTTTATTGTTTACATCTTTTAAAATAAAAGATGAGCCAAAATATGATGAAACTATATTATCTTTCTTTTCTTGTATCGAAAATACAATTGGAAGCATAATAAATAGAAAAATTAATAAACACCCTCCTAGAATAGTTATTGAGGTCTTTAATTTCATAATTTAATAGTTATTATAATATATATTAGAATTATGTCTAAATTTTTAAAAAAAGTTTTTGGCACGCTTGCTGATAAACCTTGGGAAAAAGAACAGATCATAAGTGACAATTATCACGAAGGTAAAACTTTTGACATATCATTGCAGACATCAGCTGTCATAGTTATTTTTGGAGTAAGTACTGTTCTATTTACTTTGGTTGTTACTGGTTATCTTTATAGTATTCCTGTAAGCCAAGATACTGGATACTTGCTAAAACCAAATTTATTATGGTTAAATACTTTAGTTCTATTAGCTGTAACTTATTTCTTTAATAAAATTACAAATGATCTTAAAAAAAATAATTTTGATAAGGTTAAAATTAATTTACTTATAGTTGGTTTTTTAAGTTATTTATTTTTATTTGGACAAATATTTTTTTGGTTTCAATTAATGAAAAGTGGAAATTATGTTTCTACAAATAATTATTTTTCATCCTTTTATATTTTTACAGCACTTCATGGGCTACATCTTTTAGGAGGACTATTTTTTTGGGGAAAAGTTTTTTCTAAAGTTAATAAAATAAGTAAAGAAGATACTATAAAAGAAGAAAAAAGCATTGATGCCTTGTCTCTTTATTGGACTTTTTTATTAATTGTTTGGATTGTATTTTTTTTAATTATGTATGTCTTTAATGATACTGTTATTGCTTGGTGCCAAGCGTTACTCAGTTAAATATTTTAAAGAAACAGCATTAAAAAAGTTCCAACAATAATTATAAAAACTAATAAAATATTTACAGATCTTATGTATTTTTTTACCTCTGGTTTTTTTTTTCTCTTTGAAAAAACCCCCGCACCTAATGCAATTACAAGGTAAAAAAGAAATACCAAAACAAGTATAGTTATATAAATACCTAATTTTCCAAACATAATTTAACTCATTATAAGGCCTTATTTGCTCATTTATTAATATATTTTTCTATAGATTCTGTATTTGATTTCAATTACTCTTATCTACGGAGAGAGACAAATATGCACCCGGGAATTATATTTTTAGGGGTAATTATTGGTTCAGTTTTGTTCCACATTTTTACTCCATGGTGGTGGACTGACATAGCTTCAAATTGGGGAGCAATGGATGATACAATTAATTTAACTTTTTGGATTGGTGGAGGAGTATTTATTTTAGTTTGTTTGTTCATGGTGTATTGCGTCTTTAAGTTTTCTTATAAAGAAGGCCGTAAAGTTGAATACAAACCAGAGGATCATAAGCTAGAAAAAATATTAACTATTGCAACAACCGTAGGAGTTATTGCTCTTTTGGCACCAGGACTTATTGTTTATAATAATTATATTAATACCCCCAAAAATGCACTGCAAGTTGAAGTGAATGCTTGGCAATGGGGATGGCAGTATAGATTACCAGGTGAAGATGGAATATTAGGCACTGCTCATGTAGCAAAAATTAGTGACAACAATCCTTTTGGAATAAACCTGGATGACCCAAATGGAAAAGATGATATTTTAATTGAAGACGACGTGCTTCATTTAAAAACAAATAGACCCGTAAAAATTTTATTAAGATCATTAGATGTCTTACACAATTATTATGTTCCACAATTTAGGGCAAAAATGGATGCTATACCTGGGATAATTACTTATTATTGGTTTGAGCCAAACAAAATAGGGGAGTATGAAGTTTTATGTGCTGAATACTGTGGAGTGGGCCATTATGCTATGAGAGCAAAAGTTATAGTTGAAAGTGAAGATAATTATAAAAGTTGGATTAATGAACAAGAAACTTTTTCTGATTTAATTGCTAAGCAAGAAAATAATAAATTAAAAAAAATTCTCATTGTTAAAAATAATGATTAAATAATGTAAAGGAGAAATATGTCAGACGAATATAACCAGAAAAATGTACCTCTTGAAGCACAGTCTTCAGACACCATATCTGGCACTTCTGGCACTCCATCAAAAGATATTGATTACGTAAGACCTGCGGAGCTCCCAGAACAAGATCTATATCATGGTCATAGCTTTATTACTAAGTGGATTTTTTGTCAGGATGCAAAAATTATTGGAGTACAATATTTTCTTACTGCAGTGTTTACAGGAATTGTTGGTTTAGTACTTTCATGGTTAATGCGTTTACAGCTAGGTTATCCAGATCTGGTTCCATTCATTACTGCTGAACACTATTATCAGTTTGTAACTATGCATGGAATGATAATGGTAGTTTATTTTTTAACAGCATTATTTTTGGGAGGCTTTGGAAATTATTTAATTCCATTGATGGTTGGTGCGAGAGATATGGTTTTTCCATATGTAAATATGGTTAGTTTTTGGATGTTCTTTATTGCAGTTTGTGTTTTGATGGCTAGTTTTTTTGTTCCAGGTGGACCAACAGGAGCAGGGTGGACACTCTATCCTCCTCAAGCAATTTTACCAGGAACCCCAGGTTCAAACATGGGAATTATTTTGATGCTTGTTTCTTTATCTTTATTTGTAATTGGATTTACTATGGGTGGATTAAATTACATAATTACAATTTTACAAGCTCGTACTAGAGGAATGACTTTAATGAGAATGCCCCTAACAATATGGGGAATTTTTACAGCAACTGCTTTAGCGATGTTAGCATTTCCAGCACTACTGGTTAGTTGTATTATGATGACTTTAGATAAGATGCTTGAAACTAGCTTCTTTATGCCAACAATTGTCCAAGCAGGAGAAGTATTAGATTATGGAGGAGGAAGTCCTGTTCTCTTCCAGCATTTGTTTTGGTTTTTTGGCCACCCTGAAGTTTATATTGTTGCTCTTCCTGCTTTTGGAATAGTTTCAGATTTAATATCTGTTCATGCTAGAAAAAATATTTTTGGATATAGAATGATGGTTTGGGCTATTGTTGGTATTGGTGGCTTAAGTTTCTTTGTTTGGGCTCATCACATGTATGTTAGTGGAATGAATCCATGGTTTGGGTTTTTCTTTGCAACAACTACACTCATTATTGCAGTGCCAACTGCATTAAAAGTTTATAACTGGATAATAACACTATTTCGAGCCAATATAAGAATGAACACTGTGATGCTTTTTTGTTTAGGCTTTATTGTTACCTTTGTAAATGGGGGAATTACTGGAATTTTTTTAGGTAACGTTGCTGTAGATATTCCACTATCTGATACTTATTTTGTGATAGCACACTTTCATATGGTGATGGGTATTGCCCCGCTTATGGTAATTATGGGAGCTGTTTATCATTGGTTTCCTTTAGTTACAGGAAGAATGTTAAGTGAAAAATTAGGTAAGTGGCACTTCTGGTTCACTTTTTTAGGAGCTTATTCTATTTATTTTCCCATGCACTATCTTGGTTTTATTGGAGTACCAAGAAGGTATTTTGAAATGTATGATAGTCCTTATGTAGCCTCTGCGACAGGGTTGAATGAATTTATAACTTTGGCTGCTTTAATTGTTGGTTTCTCACAGCTTATATTTATTTATAATATAGTATCAAGTTTGAGTATTGGAAAGCCAGCTGGGAAAAATCCCTGGAAAGCAAATTCTTTAGAGTGGTTAACTCCAGAAGTGCCCCCGGCTCATGGTAATTGGGGAGAAAAATTACCAGTTATTCATAGATGGCCTTATGACTTTAATGTACCAGGAGCAAAAGAAGATTATATAACTCAAACAACCCCACCAAGTGAAGTTATAAGTGCGGAGGTTGAAAAAACATAATCAATTTATATGTCAGATAATTCATTAAACAATTTACCTGGAGGTTTTAAGGGCATGTCCCATGATATGGGGTCAGATCAAACTGCGTTTAAAGGTGTTCAGTGGGGTAAAGTTATGATGTGGATTTTTTTATTAAGTGACACTTTTATATTTAGCTGTTTTTTAATTTCATACATGAAAGGAAGAACGTCTACTGTGGTGGATTGGCCAAATACAAGTGAGGTTTTCTCCTTACATGTAGGTGGGGTACCTGTTCCATTGTTATTAATTGCAATTATGACATTTGTTTTAATCACAAGCAGTGGAACCATGGCACTTGCAGTTAAATATGGATATGAAAAAAATAGAAAAATGTGTGGTTGGCTGATATTAGCTACAGCCATAGGTGGCCTTACTTTTGTTGGTATGCAGATATTCGAATGGTCAAAATTAATACACGAAGGTGTTAGACCATGGGAAAATCCATTTGGAGCTAAACAATTTGGATCTTTCTTTTTTATGATCACAGGTTTTCATGGAACACATGTATCGATTGGGGTGATATTTCTATTTATTTATGCAAGAAAAGTTTTTAGAGGTGATTTTGATAATGGTAAAAGGGGTTTTTTTACGACTATGAAATCAGATTATGTTGCAATAGAAATTTTAGGTCTCTATTGGCATTTTGTAGATTTGGTATGGGTATTTATATTTGCTTTTTTTTACTTATGGTAAAATAAACTATGGATGAGATACAAAACAAAGAACAGTCTACTTCAACACACAAGATAGGAATTTATCTGTGGATTTGGGGGTTATTATTTGTGCTTAGTTTTTTCTCTTACATGGTTGACTGGTTTGCATTTCAAGGGTTTTTAAGGTGGACTTTAATCTTAATATTTATGTTTCTTAAAGCCGGTTTAATAATGGCTTTCTTTATGCATCTATATTGGGAGCGATATGCCTTAGTTAATGTTCTTTTGTGGCCAATGACAGCAATAGCTGGTTTTATTATACTCATGGCGGCAGAAGCAAAATACACTGTTTTTACAAGATTATTATATTTTTTTATAGGAGGGTAATTTATATGACGGGTTATACTGTACTTGCTGGAGTGTTAATATTTTTTGTACTTTTTATTTATGCAACATGGTTTGGCACTCAATTAAGAATAGAAGCTCAAAAAGAAAAGAGTGCGTCAATTAAAATTAATCCGTATGACAATTTGCCTCTCAGCAGAAGATTTATTGATAAAAAAAATAAGCAAGTTGGATTTTTTGATTTAGGTAATCATATTTTAATTATTGGAATGGTGTTATCACTTATATTTATTTTAATAAATATAGATTAAGTGTAGAATAGATTTATCCAATATGATTATAAAAAAAACTGCTCCACTAAATATAAATATTTATATTAAATCTTTATATTTGCTAATGAAGCCAAGAGTTATGTCTCTTGTTATATTTACATGTGCAGTCGGTCTTTTAACCTCTAATTCGAATATAAGCACTATTGATGCTATGATAGGTATAACTTTAGTTGCCCTAGGTGCAGGAGCTGCTGGATGTTTAAATATGTGGTACGAATCAGACTTAGATGCACTCATGACAAGAACATGTTTGAGACCAATTCCAACTGGTAAAATTAACAGAAAACAAGCTCTTACATTTGGCATATCGTTGTCAGTTATTTCAGTTGGAGCATTAAATTATTTCACAAATTTTTTATCAGCATCTTTGTTATTTTTTACAATATTTTTTTATCTTTTTATTTACACAATATGGTTAAAAAGAAAAACGCCTCAAAACATTGTCATAGGTGGAGCTGCAGGAGCATTACCGCCAGTTATAGGATGGACTATAGCCACTAATACAATTAGTTTAGAGCCACTAAGTTTATTTTTAATAATTTTTTTTTGGACGCCATCACACTTTTGGGCTTTGAGCCTATATAAAGCTGATGATTATAAAAAAGCAAAAATTCCAATGCTACCTTTAACCGATGGTATAGAAAAAACAAAGGTATACATTCTAATTTACTCTTTATTAATGTTACCTGTTATTATTTTCCCATATTGGATTAATTTTTCAGGTTTAATCTACTTGTTACCAGCATTAATCCTTACAATTTATTATAATTTTATTTGTTTTGATTTATATCAATATAAAAAAAATAAATTTGACTTGAAGAAAGCCAAAAAAGTCTTTGGTTATTCAATTTTATATTTATTTTTAATATTTGTATTATTTTTAATGGATAGCTTAATTTAAATATTGTGACAGAGTATTGTTTTAACTAATTATATTTCTTAAATCTAAATATTCATATTTTATCAATAAGCAAATTATTGTGAAAATAATAGTTGTAATACCAATGGAATAAAAAGCCTTTTTAAGAATTTTAGGATTTTCAGGTGCTCCAACCTCATTTGCTGGGATTAAAAATTTTCTTTTTCGATTAACATCTATTGGTAATATAGAAAAAAATACCACTAACTGAATAATTAGATACATTGTAATCAGTCCAATTATACTCAATTTACCCCCCCTATATCTTTGTTAATAAATGGTATATAATAAATCATTAAGTTAAAAGATAATAAGTCATTATGTACAATTATATTCTTAACTAGTTTGTATTTGTAAGTTCATTTTTATTAGTCATTTTTTCACAATTAATATATTTTTATTTTAGAAAAAAATTATTACATGAAATACATAAGTACTAGAGATAACTCAAAAGAATACAGTTTTGAGGAAGTTTTCATCAAGGGACTAGCTGATGATGGTGGTCTATTTATTCCAAGTGAAATAAAAAAATACAGTACAGGAGAACTTAAATCCTTAAGTAGTTTAAGCTATCAAAACTTAGCAAAAAAAATAATTTATCCTTTTATTGGAGACTTTATGTCAAAAAATGAATTATCAGATATTGTTGATAAATCATATTCAGTATTCAGAAAAGATAACACAGTAGATTTAATTAAAGTAGGTGATGTGACGCTTCTAGAGTTATTCCATGGCCCCACACTTGCTTTTAAAGATATAGCAATGCAATTGCTTGGAAATTTCTATGAATATTATTTAAAAAAAACTAATAAAAATATAAACGTTATCGTTGCAACATCTGGAGACACAGGTGCTGCAGCAATAGATGCGATTAAAGGGAAAAAGAATATGAATATATTTGTTCTCCACCCACACAACAAAGTTTCATTAGTTCAAAGAAAACTAATGTCGACTGTTAAAGAAAAAAATGTCTTTAATGTAGCAATAGAAGGCAACTTTGATGATTGTCAAAACTTAGTTAAATCAATGTTTGCAGATAAAGAGTTTTCTAACTCAATTAATATGTCTGGAGTTAACTCGATAAATTGGGCAAGAATTATTGCACAATCAGTCTATTATTTTTATACATATTTTCAGGTTAAAGATGATAGGCCAATTAACTTTTCAGTACCTACGGGAAATTTTGGTGATGTGTATGCTGGGTACCTATCCAAAAAAATGGGTTTACCAATCAATAAACTTATCGTTGCAACAAATCAGAATGATATTTTACACAGAGCAATTTCTAGTGGAAAATATGAAGCAGAAGCAGTTTTAGAAACAAATTCACCAAGTATGGATATTCAAATTGCGAGTAATTTTGAAAGATTAATTTATGATTTGAATGACTTTGATGATCATGAAACACAAAAAGTTATGAGTGGAATTAAAGAAGAGGGTAAATATATTATCCCAGAAGATAAGATGAAAAAAATTGATAAAGACTTTTTATCAGCAAGCATAAATGAGAATGAGGTTTTGAACATTATTAAAGAAGTTCACACTATGCATAACATTGTATTAGATCCTCATAGTGCCATAGGTTTTGGAGCTTTAAAAAAAGTTAATATAGAGGGTAACAATATTGTTTTAGCAACAGCACACCCATGTAAGTTTCCAGAGGCTATAGATAAATCAATTGGTACTAGACCAAGCTTACCTGAAGAATTAAAGTATGTGATGGATGAAAAAGAAAACTACGATATTATTGCGAACAATCTAAGTAAAACTAAACAATATATTAAGGAAAAAATACAATGAAATTAAAAGAAAATGACAACATACCTAATTCTGAGTTTTTTATTATGGAAAATGGAAGCCCAGTTAAAAAAAATACTTTAGAATTCTTTAAGAATAAGAAACTTGTTTTATTTGGTTTACCAGGTGCTTATACTTCGGTTTGTTCAGCTAAACATTTACCTGGATACGTTGATAGCCATGATAAATACCAAGCAAAAGGTGTAGATTTAATAGTCTGTATCTCAGTAAATGATCCATTTGTAATGGAAGCTTGGGGTAAAAGCCAAAATGTTGGAGATAAAGTTTTAATGATGGCAGATCCATTTTTGAGTTTTACGAAAGCAATAGGTGCCGATGTTGATAAAAGTGCCCGAGGCTTAGGTGTAAGATCAAATAGATACACAATGTTAATAGAGAATCTTAAAGTAATTAAATTACAAGAAGAAGAAGATGCTGGTGCATGTGAAGTTTCGGCTGCCCAAAATTTTTTAAATTTAGTTTAATTCGGCAGCTTGTTTAGCTAATAAATCAACTTCTTCATTTAGAATATTTCCAGCATGAGCCTTAACCCATATCCATTTAATTTTATGAGATTGATTTAATTTATAAAGCTGAGTCCAAAGTTCTTTGTTTTTTACTGGTTCCTTTTTAGAAGTTAACCAATTGTTTTTAATCCATTTATGCACCCAATCAGTAATACCTAATTTCACATATTGGGAGTCTGTATAAATTTCAATAGGTTGCTGTTCTTTTATTTCCTGAAGCGCTTTAATTGGTGCCATTAGCTCCATCTTATTATTAGTTGTGTCTTTAACGCTTCCACTGATTTTTTTAATTTCATTGTTAATATTGATGATAGCGGCCCAACCTCCATTACCAGGGTTATTAAGGCAAGAACCATCAGTATAAATTTTTATCATTATTTATAATAATCTTTATAGGTATTCAGATTGTTATGGATGATTAGTTTTTGAAAATATTCGTTAGGTTCTTTGATCTGAATTAGAGCAGTTTTAGGAGTATTAAAATAATCATAAATTCTAGTTAGCAGGTATCTTAAAGCTGCCCCTCTACATAATATATTTAATGAGCTCTTCTCTTTTTTGGAAATACTTCTTATAGCTTCATATCCATCAATTAAGTGTTTAATTTTTTTATTATTCATTACAAAAGAATCTCTTTTTTTATCAAAACATAAAGCGTTTATACAAATTGCAATCTCATACATCAAGTAATCGTTGCTTGAAAAATAAAAATCAATAAATCCAGAAAATTTATTTTTATTAAAGAAGATATTATCTATAAATAAATCTCCATGAATAATTCCACTTGGTAATTTTTTTGGCCATTGATTTTTAATATCTTTTAAGCATACATTAAGAGTAGATTTTAGTTTTGGAGTTATTTTATTGGACGTAAATTTTATACTTTTTAATAAACCACCTAATTTATTAATAGACATAGAGTTTTGTCTATATAACTTTATTTTAGTTCCTGCTTTGTGAAATTTTGCAATATTTTTACCAATATCAAAACAATTTTTATAACTAAGAGTCGCCTTATCTTTTCCCTTTAAAAAAGTCACAATACTCGCAGGTTTATTTTGAATTTTACTTAAGTGCTTACCATCAAAATTCTTTAATGGTTTTGGACAAATGATTTTTTTTTGATTTAGTTTTTCCATTAAGTTCATAAAAAAAGGTAAATCTTTTTTTTGAACTCTTTTTTCAAAAATTGTTAAAATAAATTTTTTTTTACTTGTTTTTAATAGATAGTTTGTATTTTCTATTCCTTTTTTAATTCCTTCAGATTTGATTATTTTTCCTAATTTGTAATCTCTACTTAGCGATAGAAGGTCTTTACTATTTATTTTAGTGTATACAGCCATCTAATTTAATTTTGCAGGAACTTTAAAAACAATATTTTCTTTGATAATTTCAACTTCCTCAATTTTTATTTTAAAATTTTTTTTCAATTTTTTAATAAAGTTTTCAACTAAAACTTCAGGTGCAGATGCGCCAGAAGAAACACCAACTGTTTTACAATTTTGTATTTTTTCAAAAGGAATTATACTCTCTGAATGAATTAGTTCAGCATGTTGGCAGCCAGCTTGTTCTGCCACCTCAACTAAACGAACTGAATTAGAGGAATTTCTACTTCCTAAAACAAAAAACATATCACATTGTTTGGCAATATTTTTAACAGCTGATTGACGATTGGTAGTTGCATAGCAAATATCCTCTTTAAATGGTTCTTTAATCTGTGGAAACTTTTTTTTAAGAGCTTTTATTATATTTTTAGTGTCATCAACAGACAGAGTCGTTTGAGTAACATATGCAATTTTTTTATTATTCTCTAATTCGTATAATTCAACATCATGCTCATCTTGAATTAAATCAATCGTATCTTCTGGTAATTGTCCCATAGTACCAATAACCTCTGGATGGTTGTTATGTCCTATAAGAATAATATGATAGCCAGCTTTGTGAAGGTTCTCTGCTTCTCTATGAACTTTTGAGACAAGAGGACAGGTAGCATCTACATATTCCATATTATAGCCATCAGCTTCTAGAGGTACTGATTTTGGTACACCGTGTGCAGAAAAAATTACTGGTCTTGTTTTATCTTTAACCTCCTCTAACTCTTCAACAAAAATTGCACCTATTGCTTTAAGACTATCCACTACATGTTTATTGTGTACTATTTCATGTCGCACATAAACTGGTGCACCATATTTTTTAATACTTTTTTTAACTATTTCTATTGCTCTTTCTACCCCAGCACAAAAACCTCTTGGAGCAGATAACAATACTTTAATTTCTTTATTTTTCATTTTTTTCTAAAAGATACTCAAGCAATATATGAGGAAAGGTTAAAGACGCCAAACCAATAAATATCACTTTTAATATTGCATCATTTAATTGATAGAAATTAGAAAGGAAATATAAGCTTACAACATATAAAATTGCAGTTAAAACCGTAAGAGGCATAGCTTTTTTAATAAATGTTATAGTACCAATTTTCAAACTTTTTTCATTAAGCTCTGTTATCAACGAAATTGAATGTCGGAATGAATGTAGGAAGCAAAAGTATATTGTAAAGGCAATTAGTGGAGTTAGAAAATAATTTAGAACAATAATAGAAAAAAAATCTGAAAATATCAAAATATTTATAATTTTAAAATCTTTCAAAAAATAATAAATACTAGAAAGTAAAGAAATAGATAAAGCAAAAAGTAATATGTTGTTATCTTCAATAAAGTTTAAGAATAAATAAAATTTTTCATTTTCTATTAAAAGTAATTTAAAAATATTAATTGTTTCAATGAAATGAAACATTAATGGTGCAATTATTATTAGAGATCCTTTAAAGAAATAAAGAATTAGATTTGATACATTTTTATTATTTATCAAAAATTCCGTATCTTCTTTCCCAAAGTGATATGAGGCAATTATTAAAAACAAAATAAGAGACACAGTTGGAAAAAATAACCAAAATATGATGATACTAATTCCAATAAGAGAATATATTAAATAAAAAAAATAAGATTTTTTTACATTATATAATTGGCTAATTTTTTTACCTTTTTGATTGTCTAGCGCACCATGTGAAATTCCAATTGTAAGAATAAGAAATAAACATACTACTGGAGAGATAATTAAGTTTTCGAATTGATTAACAGCCAAAGCAATGAAGCATGAAAAAAGAAAAAAAATTATTGAATGATAGAAATTAATTTTATTTATCAGACTATGCATTTTATTTTAAAAGGGCTTTAATAAATAACCATTTTTTAGCTGTTTTAAGAATTATTAATAAATCTTGAAAAATATTACTCTTATTAGATAGAAATTTAATTACAGTTTCAGGAGAGTTATCAAACATTTTGAAAAATATATTTGGCATTTGGTTGGCATGATTATTTAAAACTCTTAAAAATATCTTATCTAGAAATTGATATTTTTTTTTAATTTCATATCTTCTTATTTTATCAATATTATCAATATTTTCTCTTATGAATCTGCTGTGTTCTTGAATATTCAAAAAAGTGTACCCAGTACTTAATCTAGTCATATGTCCCGCGGTACCTATATTTATTTTTTTTTTTCCATTAATATTTGATGGATAAAAAAGTGGTATAGCGCCATTTTCTTTATAATTAATTTTGTAATTTTTAATATTTAGATGATTTTCAATGTAATTTTTTAATTGCCGATCATAATCCATTTCCAGATTATTATTCATTTTAGATAACCACGTAGTTTCAACCATAGCCTTATTTTTACTAAAAGGCAGTGTGTAAAAGAAATGAACACTTTCATATTGTGGGCAATCAAAGTCCATTAAATTCATGATCTTTTCATCAAAAACATCTTTAGTAGTCTCGATCTCAATACCCTTAAAGTGTTGCCAAAGCTGATTTTCATTAGATTCTATTGAAGGTACACTATTGAAAACAAGTGAGTTATTTAAGTTTAATTCATTAATATTTTTATAAAATTTAATATTCGGATTTTGTTTCAGTATGGAGTTTATTTTTTTATAGAATAGTCCACTATCAATTGATTGATAAGGTAGCTTATTACATTCTAAAAATTTAGTTCTATTGGGTATATTTATAGAAAAATTATCCCAACTTTTCTTAACACAATCTTCAAAATTATGACTTGTTGTTTTCCAGAAAGACCAAGTCTTATCTCTTTTGTACTCTAATCTAGGCTCAATAATTGCTAATGTTTTATTTTTGAGTTTATTATGAGTTTCTAATTCGTATGCTAAAGATAACCCAGCACAACCACCACCAATAATTATATAATCAAATTCTTTCATTTAAATCTATTTCCTCACTAATTAAAAAGTGTTCATTATTCATGTAACCACTTTTTTGTTTTGTTACAAAAAGTGTTACTAAGTCAAATATAGAAAAAATGGTCTGATAGATTTTTGTAATATTATTTACATAAATCTTACCTGCTTTATTATAATTCTCTATATTCTTTGTTCTTAAAATTTTATCACCTATTTTCTTGTAAACTCTTCTTGCTACAAGTATTGCAAATCTAAACTTAAAGGGTATTTCCTTAATTGCTATAAAAGAGCTTTTATAAAACAAATCAGCTAAAGCCAAGGTGTCACTTATTGTCTTAAAATCATTCTTAATATAAAATCTATTAATCTTTGAGTCCTCTACAACATCTCTAGATATATTTGTTAGTTGCATTGCAATACCTAAATCTATGGCAGCTTTCATTGAATTGTCACCTTTAACATTTAAAATTTTTGCCATCATCAGACCTACTGTACCAGCAACTCTGTAAGAATAAATTAACAAATCTTTTTTATTATTTAATTGAACTTTTTTATTTAAATCTGATTCAACACCATCAAATAAATCTTCAATAATTTTTATAGCAATCTCATGATCAATCATAAGATCCCACATGTTCTTAATTATTAAATTATTAAAATTTTTATTAATAAAATCATTCTTAAAAATAAATAAATTTTTTTTTTTAATACCCAATTCATTTTGATCATCTGCAATATCATCAACTGTTCTACAGAAATCATATAATGAGGAGCATTTTTGATATGTTTTTTTTGGCAAGAAAAAACCAGCCCAGTTAAAAGACTTTGCATAAATAGACAGATAGTTTTTATCAGACATTAAATAATCTTATCTAAAACTTTTGCTGAGGATAGTACGCCGGGTACGCCTGCACCAGGATGTGTTCCAGCGCCAACAAAGTATAATCCTTCACAAATTTCTGATTTATTGTGAAATCTAAAATAAGCTGACTGAGTAAACTTGGGCTGTATAGAAAACCCAGATCCAAATTTAGTATTTAACTCTTTTTCAAAATAATCAGGTGTCAAGTAGAAGTCCTCAATTATGTTTTCTCTAAGATTAGGTAAGAGTGCCTTTTCCATTTTATCTATTACTAGGTTTTTCATCTTTTCACCTTCAATTGTCCAATCTAATTTAGATTGATTGTTTGGGACTGGAACTAGTACGTAGAAACAGTCATTTCCTTCTGGTGCCATAGATTTATCAGTAGCAGAAGGTCTATGTAGATAATAACTTATATCATTATTTAATTTTTTTTTATCAAATATATCATTTAGATGTTCTTTATATTTGTCCCCAAACTTAATTGTATGGTGCTCAACATCAGGGTACGTTTTTTTAGTACCAAAATAATACACAAATAACCCCATAGAATATTCCATTCTTTTTTGTTTCCATTCAAATAAAGAATTAGTTTTAGTTTGATTGAGAAGCTTTTCATAGACTGCTGGTGGATCAGCGTTACATATTACATTATTTGCATTTATTTCTTTTTGATTATTTAATTTTACTCCTTCAATTTTATTATTTAATGAAATAATTTTTGTGACCTCTTGACCTTTAATTATCTCTATTCCTTCTTCGGTCATTAGCGTTTCTAAGCCTTTGATTATATTTCCAGTACCACCCATTGAGTAATGAATGCCCCATTTTTTTTCTAGATATAGTATCAATCCATAAATTGATGTTGTTGTAAAAGGGTTCCCTCCAACTAAAAGTGGATGCATACTTAACATACGCCTTAATTTTTCATTTTTAATGTAGGAAGACACTAGCGAATATACTGATTTATAACTTTTAAGCTTTAATAGAGCAGGTAATTGTTTCATCATAACTAAAGGTTTATCAAAGGGTACATCTGCAAGTTCTGTAAATCCTTTATCAAATATTTTTTTAGTAAATTTTACAAGCTCTTCATATCCTTTAACATCATCTTCATTTATTTCTCTAATCTGTTTTTTCATTTTTTCTTCGTTACCAGAATAGTCAAACTTATTCCCATCTTCAAAAATAAATCGATACCAAATATTAAGAGGTGTAAGTTTTATATAATCCTCTGCTTTTTTATTAAAAAGTTCAAATAGCTCTTCAATTAAATAAGGTGCTGTAATCACAGTAGGTCCAGCATCAAATGTAAAGCCATTCTTTTTGAACACTCTAGCTCTACCCCCAAGATCAGGGTGTTTTTCAATTAATGTAACACTATGATTTTTGGCTTTTAATCTAAGGGCAGCAGCTATCCCACCAAAACCAGAACCAATGACTATAGATTTCATTTGGTTAATTTATAGTTTTTTTTAAAAATTGTAAGGGAATTATGAGTTGATTTTCTTTAAAGCAACTTTTGTTTCTTCTAGGTTTTTATCAAACAAACTGTCAAGTTTTGATTTATCAACAGATGTACTTATAATTTTTTTAACAGATTCGACAGCAATCCTTATTGATACATCTTTTATCTCCTTAAGTGCCGCATCCTTCATTTGTGTGATTTTGTTTTCAGCTAAATTTTTTTTAATTTCAGAAGATTTGTGAAATTTATCATTCATCTCTATAACCAAATGGTCACTATCTTTCTTTGCTTGCTCTAAAATTTCATTACTAACTGTTTGAGCCGTATCTAATTTACTTTGTGCATTATCTAATAGAATTTTTGCTTCAGATCTTAATTTTTCACTTTCATCAATTTCATTTTTAATATCTAAAATAAGTTTGTTTAAAACTTCATTAATTTTTTGAGGTATTTTTAGATAAATTAATCCTCCAATAAAAATTATAAAGGATATTGCTACCCAAAAAGTTGCATCAATTGCCATAATATTCACCCATCTTTCTTCTTGATAGATCATCAACAATTGCTGAGATGCTACTATTATTAACTTCTGCACCTATTAACTGATGTAGCAAATCTGCAGATGTTTCTACAGCTATCTTATTAATTTTTTCTGGAGCCTTATCTTTAAGCTCTTGTATTTCAGACTCAGCTTTTTGAATTTCTTCATTCAGTTCTTTATCTAAGGCATCTTTTTTTAGATTAATACCTTTTAATAGTTTTTCTCTAGCTTGTTTGAAGTAACTTTTGGCTTCGTCTTTACTGTTTTGAACTATTTTTTCATATTCTGCTATATTTAGTTCACTTTGCTCTCTTTGTTTTTCCGCCGCCTCAATATTCTCTACGATCTGTAATTTTCTTATCTCAAGGTTTGCACTAATTTTTGGAAGTATAAGTTTAGAAAGAACAACATATAATATTCCAAAAGTTATGGTTAGCCAGAAAATTTGAGAAATCCAAAACTCAGGATTTAATTGAGGCATACCTCCACTTTCAGCTGCAAAAGCTTCCATAGAAAATAGGAAGCTTAAAAATATCGACTGAAAAAATATTTTTTTAATCATTAAATTTAAAATGCAAATAAAATAATTAACGCAACCACTAATCCAAATAGACCAGTAGCCTCAGCTAAAGCAAATCCTAATAAAAGATTAGGAAATTGTTTTTGTGCTGCGGATGGGTTTCTCATCGCGGCAGAAAGGTAATTACCAAAGATAATTCCAATTCCAATACCGGCACCGGCTAGAGCTATTGCTGCTAGTCCTGCTCCGATCATTTTTGCTGCTTCTAATTCCATTATATCCTCCTTATGTTAGTTAATGGTGTAAATTTAATGCATCGTTTAAATAGATGCAGGTTAAGATTGCAAAAACATATGCTTGAAGAAAAGCAACCAGTATTTCCAAACCAGTTAGTGCAACCGAAAAACTCAGTGGAAGCCATCCACCAACTATCCCGAGGCTTATTACAAAGCCACCGAAAACTTTCATCATAGTATGACCAGCCATCATGTTAGCAAATAAACGAACAGAAAGACTTACAGGTCTACTTAAATAAGAAATAATCTCTATAACAACGATTAATGGTAGAAGAACTACTGGCACTCCGCTTGGTACAAATAATTTTAAATAACCTAAGCCATGCTTCATAAAACCAATTATTGTTACTCCAACAAAAATAAATGAAGCTAAGATAAAAGTGACAATGATATGACTAGTTACTGTAAATGCATAAGGAATCATTCCAAACATGTTACAAAAAAGTACAAACATAAATAAAGAAAAGATGAATGCAAAATATGGTTTTGCTTTAGATCCAGCGGTATCACTAATCATTTTTGAAACAAAGCTGTAACTTAATTCTGCTAGAAGTTGAACTTTACTAGGTAGTAATGAATTTTTTTTTGATCCAAGGTTAAAAATTAATAGTATTGCTAAAGAACTAATGACCATAAACAAACTTGCATTCGTAAATGATATATCTATTGCGCCTAATTTTATTTCTGGTCCAATTCTATAAACCTCGAATTGGTGCATTGGATTTGTTGCCATAATTTTTTAAATCTATTCTTGCATTTTTTTTGCAGATCTGAATACATTTACAATACCAGCAACCACACCTACAAAAAAAAATATTAATATTAACCAAGGCTTAGTACCAAAGGTCGTGTCTAAAATAAACCCTATAATTGTCCCAACTGCTACCGCAGACACTAATTCTGTGCTTAGTTTAAAGGCAGTCCCAATAGAAGAGGGTGGTTCCTCATCTTTATAAAGATTTCTCTTAGCAATCTTAGACTTTGCAATCTCTAGGCGAGTTTTAAGCGAATCTTTTGGCATTTGTCTATTAAGCAACCATACTCTCAGCTTTTTGTAAATCAACAGCTACTAGCTGGCTAATACCTTTTTCAGGCATAGTTACTCCATAAAGTCTATTCATTTTAGACATCGTTAGAGCATGGTGAGTTACTATAATAAATTTAGTATTAGTTATTTTTGTTAAGTCATCTAGTAGGCCGCAGAATCTTGTTACGTTGGCATCATCTAGTGGAGCATCAACTTCATCCAGCACACAGATTGGCGATGGATTGGTAAGGAACACAGCAAAGATAAGTGATAAAGCGGTCAAAGCTTGTTCGCCACCAGATAGTAAAGTTATGGATTGAAGTCTTTTACCTGGAGGGCTTACTAGCATTTCTAGTCCAGCTTCAAGCGGATCATCAGAATCAACTAATTCTAATTTTGCATTTCCTCCATTAAATAATTTTGTGTAAACTTCATTGAACTTTCTATTAACCTTCTCAAAAGCTTCTAAAAGTCTCTCTCTTCCTTTTTGATTTAATTCATTAATACTTTCTTTTAATTTAATGATTGCAGATACGAGATCTTCCCTATCTTGCTCCATTTTCTTAATTTCAATTTCATATTTACTTGTTTCTTCATCCGCTCTTAAATTAACTGAACCAAGCTTTTCTCTTTCTCTCTTCTTTTCATCTAAGGCATCTTCTTGATCAACCGAGTCTGGTAGCTCCTCAACACCGTTTAAATTAGAATTTTCAAGAATATCATTTTCTTCAAGTTTAAGTTCAGAAATAACTCTCTCTAACAAGTCATCTTTACGTTTTTTTAATCCTTCGACAGTCGCACCTGAACTTGCTTTTCTTTCTCTTATTTGGATAGATTTTTCTTGAACATCATTTAATTCAAGTCTTAAAGAGTTAATTTTTTTATCCGTCTCTTCAATTATCTTTTCATTCTCAATTTTTTCATTTTGTGAAATTCTTAAACCCTCAGTAGCTTGACCTTTTTTTTCTGCTTGAACTTTAGGTTGTTGGTCACGT
>CAJQRS010000049.1 GCA_905612375.1 uncultured Candidatus Pelagibacter sp. | reverse complement strand
CAACAAATTTAAAAGACTCAGTGTCAAAATCAGACATTGTATTTATTTGTGTTGGTACGCCTTCAAAAAAAAATGGCCATGGTGCTGATTTAAGTCAAATCTATAGTGTTGCTAAAGAAATAAGAAATTCAATTTCTAAATTTAAAATTATAATTACTAAATCTACTGTTTCTGTCACAACGGGTGATGAAATTGAAAAAATAATTTCACAAAAAGTATCTAAAAAACTTTTTTCAGTTGTTTCAAATCCTGAGTTTTTAAGAGAAGGAGAAGCTCTCAGAGATTTTTATAAACCAGATAGAATTGTAATAGGAACAAATAATAAAAAATCAAATAATTTATTAAAAAATCTTTATTCACCCTTAATATCAAGAGGAGCAAAATATATTAATACTTCTAGAAGAGCAGCTGAATTAATCAAGTATGCGTCTAACGCTTTTTTAGCTACAAAAATTACTTTCATTAATGAAATTGCAAATTTATGTGAAAAAATAGACGTCAATATTGAAGATATTTCTATTGGTATGGGTCTTGACAAAAGAATTGGAGGGCGTTTTTTGAGAGCAGGTCCTGCGTATGGTGGTTCATGTTTCCCGAAGGATACACGGGCTATAGCCGCAACGGCTGACACGTTTAAAACTAATTTATCCGTTATTAAAAGTGTGATCAAGTCTAACGAAAATAGATCTTCATTGTTATTAAAACGAGTTTTTGATATATTAGAGGGCAAAGTTAAGAATAAAAAAATATGTTTTTTGGGTGTTACCTTTAAAGCAAATACAGATGATATGAGAGACTCATCTAGTTTATCAATGATCCCCTCTTTAATTAAAAAAGGTGCAAAAGTAAATTATTTTGATCCTACTGGTGAAAAAGTAGAATTTAAAAAATTAAAAAATGTTACTTTTTCTAGTACTATTAGTTCTGCAATAAAAAACTCAAACCTAATAATTATTCATACAGAATGGAATGATTTTAAATCAATAAATTTTAAAAAAGAAATTAAAAATAATAAGTTTATAATTTTTGATATGAGAAATATTTATTCTCCCATTGAAATGAAAGATTTAAAAATAAAATACTTTGGCGTTGGTTGTTAATTTAGTTCAAAAATAGCATCAACCTCTACAGAAACACCAAGCGGCAAACTGTTTGCGCTTACTGCAGCTCTTGTATGCATACCCGCATCTCCAAAAACTGAAACAATTAAATCAGATGCTCCATTTATAACCTTTGGTTGTTCTATGAAGTCCTCAGTTGAATTAACAAAGCCAGTTAATTTTATACAAGATTTAATTTTTGATAAATCGTTATTGCAAGCTTTTTTAACTTGTGAAATTATATTCAAACCACATCTTTTTGCAGCTTCATACCCATCTTCAGTTTTCAACTCTCTACCTACTTTTCCTTTTATCAAATCTCCATTTGATGCTATTGATATTTGACCTGATATAAAAAGCATTTTTCCAACAATTTTTGAAGCAAGATAGGATCCAACAGGATCCCTTGCATCTGGTAGTTTTAAATTTAATTCTTTAAGTTTATCTTCAAAAGTCATGACTATTTTTTACAAAGCACTTCTGCTAAAGTTTTATTTGTTTCATTGCCTGTACAAGCTTGTCTTTCTGGAATTTTATCTTTTATAGATGCACAAGATGCTAATGTTACTGCTGTAAGTACTATCAATATTTTTTTAATCATTTTTTTCCTTTTTTTTATTAATTTTATTTTTTATTTTTTATTTTTTATTTTTATCGTATTCTTTTCTTTTCTCAATCAAAATTAAAGCTCCCTCCATATTGAGTTCTAGTGGGTCTTTCCCCTTTGGTATTGTTGCCACAAGAGACTTATATTTGATATAAGGGCCATATTTGCCCTTCATTACCCTGACTGGTTTCTTATCATCAGGATGTTCACCAAGATCTTTAATAATTGATGCAGACATTCTGCCTTGTTTAGCTTCGGCTATTAGAGTTATAGCTCTATTTAGACCAATTGAAAAAATTTCCTCAACATTTTCAATTTTAGCAGATTTATTTTCACATTTTAAATAAGGTCCAAATTTTCCAGAGTTTAAAATTATATTTTTTTTATTTTCAGGGTTAATACCTAAGATTTTAGGTAGAGAGCACAGAAATTTTGCTCTATCAAGGTCAATACTATCAAAAGTAACACCTTTTGGTATAGATATATTTCTTAAATTATTATTTTCTTTATCTAAATTATCCTCATCTGCAACTTCCCCATGCCACAAAACATTGTCTATAATAATCAATCCACCTTTACTCATTAGGTTTAAAGACCTTTCGTAATATTTTTTATAATTCATTTTATCAGCATCAATAAAAACCATATCAAATTTATTAT
>CAJQRS010000048.1 GCA_905612375.1 uncultured Candidatus Pelagibacter sp. | reverse complement strand
ACGATGTAAATCCTGTTTCTATATGTAAAGAAATTAATATACCCGTTCAAGGGGGACTTGATCCAAAGATATTATTGACGGATAAAGAAAATTTAAAAAAAGAAGCGGGAAGATATCTAGATGTATTCAAAGATCATCCGTATATCTTTAATTTAGGGCATGGCGTATTGCCCCAAACAGATCCTAACATGGTGGATTATTTGGTGAAGATGGTAAAAGATTATTAAATGAAAAAAGCAATTATTTTATTTAATCTTGGGGGTCCAGATAAATTAGAAAATGTTGAACCCTTTTTATTTAATTTATTTAATGACCCAGCAATTTTAGATCTACCAACCCTTTTAAGATATCCATTAGCAAAGTTAATCTCTAATAGGAGAGCACCTGTTGCCAAAAAAATTTATGCAGAACTAGGTGGCTCATCACCCATATTAAAATTAACCAAAGAACAATCCGATACTCTAGAAATAAAACTAAATCAAACGCAAGAGGAAGACGAATACAAGTGCTTCATCATAATGAGATGCTGGAATCCAAGAGCCAAAGATGTGATTAAAGATGTTCAATTATATGGCCCAGACGAAGTTGTTTTAATGCCCCTGTATCCCCAATACTCCGCCGCAACATCAGGGTCTTCAATTAAAGAATGGAAAGACGTTTGTAGAAAAAATAACTATCATGTTAAAACAAGCACAATATGCTGTTATCCAACAGACCAAAATTTTATTAACGCCCATACAAAAGAGATAATAAAAAAAATTAAAGATCTTAAAAATTTTAAATTAATATTTTCTGCACACGGCCTACCAGAAAAAAATATTAAAAAGGGGGACCCCTATCAGTGGCAAGTAGAACAATCGGTTAAAAAAATAGTTGAAAATTTAAATGATGAGAATCTTGATTGGATACTGAGTTATCAAAGTCGTGTTGGTCCACTAAAGTGGATAGGACCATCTACAGAAACTATAATCATTGAAAATTCCAAGCTTGGCAAGCATATCGTTTTAGTCCCTATCGCATTTGTTTCTGAACATTCAGAAACTCTCGTTGAGCTTGATATAGAATATAAAGAAATAGCAGATGCTAATGGATGTAAAAATTATACAAGAGTTCCAGCACTTGGAATTAATGAGGATTTTATTAAAGCAATGTCAGAATTAATAATTAAGAAAAACGAATATAAAATTAATGAAGATCTTTATCCACCAAAGATACAGTGTCCATCTAATTTTAAAAAATGTCCCTGTTTAAATTATGAATAGTTATTTATTATTTAAGAGCCTACATTTAATAGCGGTAATCTCATGGATGGCAGGACTTTTATATTTACCTAGGATTTTCGTATACCACGTAGAAAATTTAAAAGATAAAAACACTTCTTCAGTATTTAAAACAATGGAAAGAAAATTATATTTTTACATCATGACACCAGCAATGATTTTAACTTGGGTGTTTGGATTAATTTTAATTTCTTCTTTAGGCTTCGAAGTTCTTTCTGCAACTTGGATTAAACTAAAATTGTTGTTAGTGATTTTATTAACCTTATATCATTTCTATTTATCCAAACTTCTTAGTGATTTTAATTTGGATCAGAATACTAAATCTTCTAAGTTTTTTAGAATAATCAATGAAGTACCAACAATATTGCTTATTTTGATTGTTTTTATTGTTGTTTTTAAGCCCATCTAAGCTTGTAATAGTTTAAAGAGTATATATATTTATCTCATCTTACAAAAAATTTAACCTCCCCCTATTCATGAATATACAAGAACTTAAATTAAAATCATCCGAACAATTAATTACGCAAGCAGAAGAGCTTGGTATTGAAAATGCTAGCACACTTAGAAAACAAGAAATTTTATTTGCTATATTAAAAAAAGTTGCAGAGAAAGAAGAGATAACTGGAGCTGGAGTTTTACAATTATTACAAGATGGATTTGGTTTTTTAAGAGCAATGGAATCAAACTATTTAGCTGGACCAGACGATATCTATATTAGTCCAAGTCAGATTAGAAAATTTGGTTTGAGAACAGGAGACACGGTAGAAGGCCCCGTAAGAGCACCGAAAGAAGGAGAAAGATATTTTGCATTATTACAAGTTGAAAAAATAAACTTTGAAGAACCAGAAAAAGCTCGTCACAAAATTGCGTTTGACAATTTAACTCCACTTTACCCAGACAAACAAATGGTCATGGAAGTTGAGACAACTAAGATTGAAAAAAAACCAGATTTAACTCCAAGATTAATTGATCTTGTGAGCCCAATTGGAAAGGGTCAAAGATCAATAATTATCTCACCTCCCAAAGCTGGTAAGACAATGATTTTACAAAGCATTGCAAACTCAATTGCCAAAAATTATCCAGAAAGTTATTTGATGGTTTTATTAATTGACGAAAGACCGGAAGAAGTAACGGACATGAAAAGAACGGTTAAAGGAGAAGTTATCAGTTCTACATTTGATGAGCCCGCTTCAAGACACGTTGCTGTTGCTGAAATGGTAATCGAAAAAGCAAAAAGATTAACTGAGCACAAAAAAGATGTAGTAATTTTATTAGACTCAATAACAAGATTAGGAAGAGCTTATAATGCTGTGATACCAAGTTCTGGAAAAGTTTTAACAGGTGGTGTTGATGCAAATGCACTACAAAGACCCAAAAGATTTTTTGGTGCCGCAAGAAATATTGAAGAAGGCGGATCTTTAACAATCATTTCAACTGCGTTGATTGATACGGGATCAAGAATGGATGAAGTTATTTTTGAAGAATTTAAAGGAACAGGAAATAGCGAAACTGTTCTTGATAGAAAGATCGCAGAAAAAAGAATTTACCCAGCAATCGATATAACAAAATCTGGAACAAGAAGAGAAGAGTTACTTTTTGATAAAGATGATCTTTCAAAAATGAATGTGTTAAGAAGAATTATCAGTCCCATGGGAACTATGGATGCAATTGAGTTTATTAATTCAAAACTAAAAGAAACAAAAAGCAATGCAGATTTCTTTAGTTCGATGAATAAACCAGCTTAACACCGACTACCCCTCACCTATTAATTTAAAGTTTTACAGAACAGTAAAATAGAAGTTATAATATTGGTATGACAATTTATGCCTTATCGACTGGTCCCGGAATTTCTGGAATAGCAATTGTTAGAGTTTCAGGAGCAGATACCAAAAAGGTAATTAAATTACTAACCAACACAACAGTTCCAGAACCAAGAGTTGCTACTCTACGAAAGATCAATAAAATCAACACTTCTGAGCTTATTGATGAAGGTATAATATTGTGGTTTCCTGGCCCTGAGAGCTACACAGGTGAAGATATGGTCGAATTCCATATACATGGAAGCAAAGCAGTAGTTGATGCCCTACACACCTCTATTTCAAAAGTAGAGAATTGTAGATTAGCTGAACCAGGTGAATTTACAAAGTTAGCATTTCAAAATGGAAAAATAAATTTACTCAAAGCAGAGAGTATTGCAGACTTAATTTCAGCAGAAACTGAAATTCAAAGACAGCAAGCAATAAAAATAATGAATGGAAAATCTGCTGACAAGTTTAATGAGTTAAGAGAAAAACTTTTAAAAATTTTATCGTACGTTGAAGCTAAGATAGATTTTCCAGATGAAGATTTGCCAAAAGATATTTTAAAAAACATTAAAAAGAAATCCAATGAAGTTTTTTTAGACATAAAAAAAATTTTAGATGATCAAAAAGTTGGAGAAAGAATTCGAGAAGGTTTTAAAATTGCAATCATAGGACCAACGAATGCTGGAAAATCTAGCTTGTTAAATCATCTTTCAAATCGAGATGTTGCAATAGTTTCTGAAATAGCTGGGACGACTAGAGACGTAATTGAAACACATCTAAATATTGATGGCTATCCAGTTGTAGTTTCTGATACCGCAGGAATTAGAGAGTCTAAAAATGAAATAGAAAAAAAAGGAATAAAGCTAGCACTTGAAAAAGCAGAAGATGCTGACTTAAAACTTATCGTTATAGATGCAAAAAACCTTAATTTTAAAGGGATTTTGAAAGAACAGATGGATAAAAATACTATTCTTGTAATTAATAAATCCGACCTTTTAATCGATGGTTTAAATTCAGAAATAAAAAATTTTGATCACGTTTTAATTTCAGTAAAAAATAATCTTAACTTAGAAGATTTAATTTCAAAGATTAAAAATAAATTAAAAAATAAATTTATAACAAGTGAAGATACTTTGATCACTCGTGAAAGACACAGACAACATCTTGAACAAAGTTTGAATTATTTAAAACATTTTGAAGAAAAGAATGATGCAGAAGATTTTGATAAAGCAGCCGAAGATCTTCGTTTGGCGACTAGACATTTAGGAATTATAGTTGGAAAAGTAGATGTTGAGGAGATATTAGCTAGTATTTTCAATGATTTTTGTATCGGTAAATAATTATAGTTTTACGCCATTTTTTGACTCTTTTTTAGCACTATCGTTGGTACATATAGTTTATTAACTAGTTTTTATAAAAAAAAGATACTTCAAATTGGATAAAATATATCTATTAAAAAAATACTGTCTGCTTGTAAATATTCATATCGGTTATAAATTTAAGTTATGAAAAATGATTTATCGTTTGATGTAGTTGTTATTGGCGGAGGTCATGCAGGTTGTGAATCCGCAGCAGCTTCTGCACGTCTTGGAGTTAGCACAGCTTTGTTCACCCACAAAATTGAAACCATAGGTGAGATGTCTTGTAACCCTGCAATAGGAGGTCTTGGTAAAGGTCACCTAGTTAGAGAAATCGATGCTCTAGATGGTGTAATGGGAGAGGTTGCAGATAAGTCAGGTATACAATTTAGACTACTAAATAGAAGTAGAGGCCCCGCTGTTCAAGGACCTAGAACTCAATCAGATAGATCACTGTATCGTAAATATATGCAACAAAAACTATTAAACTACTGTAATTTAAGCATTTTTGCTGATTCAGTAATAAGATTTATTTTTGATAAAAACACTATAAGTGGTTTTGAAACGAAGTCGGGTAAAAAAGTTTTATGTGGCAAGTTAATTCTAACAACAGGCACTTTTTTAAATGGCCTAATTCATATTGGTGATAAGAGAACGCCAGCTGGAAGATTTGATGAGAAGCCCTCTACGGGTTTAAGTGAACAACTTGAAAAATATGACTTCAAGGTAGGAAGGCTTAAGACTGGAACACCCCCAAGGTTGGATGCAAGAACAATCAAGTATGAGAACTTAGAAGAACAGTTTGCAGATGAGGATCCCTACTTCTTTTCTTTTCTAACTAAAAAATCTTTGAACAAACAAGTTTCATGTCGAATGACTTACACGAATGAAAAGGTTCATAAAATAATTCAAAAAAATTTAAATAGAAGTGCCATGTACTCTGGGAGCATTCAAGGAGTTGGACCAAGATATTGTCCCTCGATAGAGGATAAAATAGTAAAATTTGCAGATAAGGACCGGCATCAAATATACTTAGAGCCCGAAGGACTAAATGACCATACTATATACCCGAATGGTATATCAACCTCACTTCCACAGGAAGTTCAACAAGAAATATGTAATAATATCATAGGTTTAGAAAATGTTAAGATAATTAGACCAGGATATGCTATAGAATATGACTATATAGATCCTAGGGAGCTATTTTTAACTCTTGAAACAAAAAAAATACAAAATTTATATCTAGCAGGGCAAATAAATGGGACTACGGGTTATGAGGAAGCTGCAGCTCAAGGATTGATTGCGGGGATAAATGCCGCTTTATCTTTTAAGAGAGAAGAGCCTTTTATTTTAGATAGGTCAGATGCTTACATCGGTGTTATGATAGATGATTTAGTCACGAAAGGTGTTGCTGAACCTTATAGAATGTTTACTTCAAGAGCCGAATATAGATTGAGTTTAAGAGCTGATAATGCCGATCAAAGACTAACAAATAAGGGTATTGAGATTGGACTAATCTCAAAAGAAAGAGAGAATTTATATAAAGATAAAGAATCTAAATTAAAGATAATAACAAAAAAAATGTCCGAATCATCAATAACACCAACAAAAATTAAAGAATTTGATATAAAAATTGCAAAAGATGGTGTTTTAAGAAAATCAAATGAAATATTAACCCAAAAAGGAGTTGATATGAAAAAAATTAGAGAAATTTGGCCTGACATACCCTTTTTTGATAAAAAAATAGATGAACAGATAGAAATAAATGCCCACTATAGAGGATATCTTAAGAAACAGAAGGCAGATATATTAGCTTTTAAAAGAGATGAAAATCTAATTATACCAGATGGAATTAACTATAACGATCTTTCAGGGCTTTCAAATGAGGTAAAAGCCAAATTCAAACAAATAAAACCAAAAACTATGGGCCAAGCACTTAGAATAGACGGTATAACACCGGCGGCTGTTTATATTTTGTTGTCACATGTAAAAAGAAAGTCTATTAAGCTTATAGCTTAATGGAAGAATTTTTAAAAAAATATCCACTACTAAAAGATCAAAATGTTCCACGTGAAACATTTATAGAGTTTGAGAGCTTTATTGCTATGCTTCAAAAAGGAAATGAAGAAATAAATATTATAAGCAAAGAAACTGCAAAAAATGATGTTATTAGAGAGCGCCATATAGTAGATTCTGCGCAAATTATTGATTTTGTTGATTTAAATAGTACTATAATAACAGATATAGGTTCAGGAGGAGGAATGCCTGGCGTAATTATATCAATTATGATCAAAAACTTAAAAAAATCAATAAAAGTGAATTTATATGAAAAAAGTCACCATAAGAGCTCATTTCTCAGAAGAGTATCTAGAGACATGAAACTAAATACTGAAATTATTCAGGAAAATATTTTTGAGACACGAAATCTAGAGTCGGGTACTATAATGGCAAGAGCATTTAAGCCTTTGCCAATAGTTTTAGAATTAGTTTATAGAAATTTTAATAATTATAAAAATTTAATTTTATTCATGGGTAAAAATGGTGAAAAGATTTTAGAAGATACTTTAAAAATTTGGGACTTTGACTTTGAAAAGAAAAAAAGTATTACAAGCGAAAATTCATTTTTGTTAAATATAAAAAATATTAAAAAAAAACTTAAGAATTAAAATGCAAATAATTTCTATAATAAATCAAAAGGGTGGGGTTGGAAAAACAACAACAGTTATCAACCTTGCAGCTGGTCTAGCTCAACAAGAAAAAAAGGTTTTAGTAATTGATTTAGATCCACAGGGAAATGCTACTACTGGACTTGGTTTATCTAACTTAGAAAACTCTAGTAACACAATTTATGGTGTGTTGAATGGAACAAAGACAATTACAGAGGTAATTAGAAAAACAGAATTCAAAAATTTAGATATTATAACTTCCAATGTAGATTTATCTGGACTCGAGGTTGAAACAGCTGATGATAAACTGAGAGCATTCATTTTAAAACGCGAATTGACCGCTTATTTAAATGATTCTAGAGGGAGCTATGACTATATACTTATAGACTGTCCGCCATCATTAAGTCTGCTTACTGTTATGGCTTTAGTGTCCTCTCACTCGCTTGTAGTACCCTTGCAAACAGAATTCTTTGCACTTGAGGGTTTAACACAACTAATGAAAACTATAGATAGAATAAAAGCTAACCTAAACCCAGAATTAAAAATCAGAGGAATTCTTTTAACAATGTATGATAAGAGAAACAGACTTTCAGCTCAAGTCGAAAAAGAAGCGAGAGATTATTTTAAGGAAAAAGTTTATCTTACTATCATACCAAGAAATGTGAGACTATCTGAAGCGCCATCACATGGTATGCCAGTTTTAATTTATGATAAGTTATGTCCTGGAAGTAAATCATATTTTAGTTTTACAGATGAGTTTATTAATCAAGAGCAAATGACAGGGAGTGCAGCATAATGGATGCAACTAAAATAAAAAAAGGTTTAGGCAGAGGGTTATCGTCTCTAATTGGTGAAAAAAAAACAGAAATTAATATTAATAAATTACTCATAAGTGATTTAGTGAGTAATAAATTTCAACCAAGAAAAGTATTTGATGAAGATAATTTACAAGATTTAACGAGCTCAATAAAAGAAAGAGGAATTATCCAACCAATTATTGTGAGAAGATCAAATGTTGACAATTTAAAATATGAAATAATCGCAGGTGAGAGAAGGTGGCTAGCCGCACAAAAAGCAGGACTTCATGAAGTCCCAGTTGTTATCACCGACGTAAGTGACTTAAAATCTCTAGAATTTGCTATTATTGAAAATGTCCAAAGAAATGATCTTAATGCAATCGAAGAAGCACGAGGCTATCAACGCTTGATAGAAGAATTTTCTTATGATCAAGAAAAAGTTGCAAAATTTATTGGGAAAAGTCGAAGCCATATAGCTAATTTTTTAAGATTGTTGAGTTTACCGGAAATAGTTTTAAAACTAATTGAAACCAAAAAGTTAACGCCAGGACATGCAAAAATTTTAGGTGGATTAGAGAATGCATCATTTGTTGCAAATAAGATAGTTGAAAAGAATCTTTCTGTTAGACAAGCAGAAAATTTTGTAAAAATTTTTAAGATAAAAAAACAATCATTTAGGAGATCAAAGGATGTTAATTTAGAAGCACTAGAATCCTCAGTCCGAGAGAAGATTGGTCTTAATATCTTAATTAAAAATAAAAAAAATAATAAAGGCTCCATAGTGCTTGAA
>CAJQRS010000047.1 GCA_905612375.1 uncultured Candidatus Pelagibacter sp. | reverse complement strand
GGATTGAAAGATTAATCCATTATTTTTTAAGATTCTAAATCTAAGTAGCCAAGCCAATCCTGTTGAAACAAAACCCAGATAAATAACTGAAATACTTGACTCAACTGAAGGTGTTGTTTCCCAAGGTTTTTCTATAATGGAAACTAATGGTATTAAGATTATTATAGCCCAAATTAATATAGAACCTGTTACATTTTCATTTTTTTTCTCGCTGATTTTTAAAGTTAGAACTCCACCCACTACATAGCAGGTTGATCCAACTAAAATTAATAAAGCTGAAGTATAATTATTGTCATTAATTAAAAAATTATCTGAAAATAAATAAATGATGCCAGAAAATCCAATCAATATCCCAAATGTCTTAATAAAATCAAATTTTTCATTTTTAGTAAAAAAATGCCCTAATACAGTTGAGCTTAGAGGTGTAGTGGACATCAAAATTGCAGCTAAATTGCTTTGCACAGATTTAACTCCATAAGCTATTAAGAAAAAGGGAGCAACAAGGTTAACAAAACCTATTATGGCAAACCAATACCAATCTTTTGAAAACGCTTCAATTTTAATCTTTTTATAAAAACATAATAATAAAACTGGAATAGAGCCAAAAAAAACTCTCAAGAAAGCAATTGTAATTGGTCCGAAGGATTCTGTTGCAATTTTAATGTTAAAAAATGCTGAAGCCCATATTAAAGCTAAAACAACTAACAAAGTATAATCAATTAATTTTGGTTCTCTCATTCTACTATATCTTTAATTTTTCCATTAGTTATCTTTTGAATATTCGTAAAATCAATCTTAAATACACATTTAGGATTTCCTGCAGCTGCAAAAAGATCATTAAATTTTTGTAAAGACTCATCTATGAAAATTTCAACTTTGTTTAAATGTCCTACTGGTGAAACGCCACCTATTGTATATCCAGTTTGAGTTTTAACATCCTTTGGTGATGCCATTGAAACGTCTTTTTTATTGTTTATTTCTTTTAATTTATTTAAAGAGCATCTCTTGTCACCTGATACTAAACACAAAATAAAACTATCTTCAGTCTTAAATAGCAAGCTCTTAACAATTGCACCCACGTCACAACCTAAAGCTGCAGCTGCATCTTGTGCTGTTCTTGCTGTATCCTTTAGAACAATAACCTCTAAAGATGGGTCAAAATCTTTAAGAAATTTTTCTGCTCTTTTAACTGGTTCTTTGTCTAATAAGGTCATATTTCAACTAATAATTGATTGATAATACAGTAAATAATGTTGTAATTCATATGTAAAAAACGCATAGGTGATATTTATTAATCAAGCAATATTGTTTAGAAATGATTTGTTAATAATGTGATACAAAATTTAAAAAGGAGAAACTATGACTGCTAAAAATGTATTAAAATTTATCAAAGATAAAGAAGTGGAATTTATTGATTTAAGATTTACAGACCCTAGAGGAAAGCTTCAACATTTGACTATGGACCATACGATTGTTGACGAAGAAATGCTTAATGAAGGTGTATTTTTTGATGGCTCGTCCATTGCTGGTTGGAAAGCTATTAATGAATCTGACATGATTTTAAAACCCGACACATCAAGACTTGTTATGGATCCTTTTACTTCTCATAACACCTTAATACTTTTTTGTGATATTTTAGATGCTGTTAAAAAATCTCCTTACGAAAGAGACCCAAGAGGAACAGCTAAAAAAGCAGAAGAATATTTAAAAAAATCTGGAGTTGGTGATAAAGCATTTTTTGGTCCTGAACCGGAATTTTTTGTTTTTGATGATGTTAGAATTAATAATGATCCAAATAACACTGGGTTCAAAATAGATAGTAAAGAAGGTCCTTATAATTCTGGAACCTCATATGCCAGTGGAAACATGGGTCATAGACCTCCAGTTAAAGGTGGATATTTTCCAGTACCTCCAGTTGATAGTGAACAAGACATGAGAGGTGAATACTTAAAAAGTTTAAAAGAGGTAGGTGTTAAAGTTGAAAAACATCACCATGAAGTTGCTCCAAGTCAACATGAACTAGGTATGGTTTTTGGAACTTTAGTTGAAACAGCAGATAATGTTCAGCTTTATAAGTATGTAGTTCAAATGGTTTCTCACTCATTTGGAAAAACAGCAACGTTTATGCCAAAGCCTGTTGCTGGTGACAATGGTTCTGGAATGCATATTCATCAATCAATTTGGAAAAATGATAAGCCTGTTTTTTCTGGTGAAGCTTATGCTGGATTATCAGAAACAGCATTACATTATATTGGTGGTATTTTAAAACATGCAAAAGCTATTAATGCTTTTTCAAATTCTACAACAAATAGCTACAAAAGATTAATTCCAGGATTTGAAGCACCCGTTCTATTAGCTTACTCTGCAAGAAATAGATCTGCATCTTGTAGAATACCGATTAGTTTAAATAAAAATGGTGCTAGATGTGAGATAAGATTTCCTGATGCATCAGGAAACCCTTACTTAACTTTTGCTGCTATGCTTATGGCTGGCTTAGATGGTATTAAAAATAAAATTCATCCAGGCGAATCTTTTGATAAAGATCTTTATGACTTACCTCCAGAAGAGGTTAGAAATATTCCAACTGTTTGTGGCTCCCTAAGAGAAGCTATGGAAAGTTTAGATAAAGATAGAGATTTTTTAACTGAAGGTGATGTATTTACAGATGATCAAATTGATGCTTATATTGCATTGAAATTTGAGGAGATACATAAATTTGAACATGCGCCTCATCCTGTTGAGTTTGAGATGTATTACAGCAGTTAAGATTATTACTGTCTAGTAGTTGCAATCTTATCTTTGTTAATTCCTTTTTTGACAACATAATCCTGCGTGCCATTTGCACCAGTGTTTACTTCTGTTCGAAGAGTCTTGAAGAATGTTCTTTCTTTCAGTGATTTTTCCAAAGATTTAACAAGATTTTTAAATTCAAATTTGTTCATTTATATTTTATATACTAGATATGCATAACTTGCAATGCTGGTGTGCGTTTTTGATATATTAGACTTTAAAGGACTCACCACAGCCACAACGCTCAGATTCATTGGGATTGTTGAACACAAATGATGAGGAAAACTCCTCTTTTTTGTAATCCATCTCAGTTCCAAGCAGATACATTACAGCTGCAGCATCAACAAAAACCTTTACACCTTTATCTTCGATAATTTCATCAGTAGGATTAACTTCTTTAGCATACTCCATAACATATGACATGCCTGCACAGCCACCAGATTTAACCGCAACTCTAACACCAATTGAACTTGGTTCAATTCCAGACATAATTTCTTTAATACGACTTGCAGCATTATCACTTAATCTAATTATAGGATTCATTATAAGTTTAACTCCAATTTAGCCGCTTCAGACATCATTGACTTTTCCCAAGGTGGCTCAAAAACTAAATCTAGATCGACCTCTTTAATGCCTTCAACTTGCATTGCACTGTCTTTAACTTCTTGAGGTAAGCTTTCTGCTACAGGACAATTTGGAGAGGTTAAAGTCATTATAATTTTAGCCTTACCCTCTTCTACCTTAACATTATAAATTAAACCTAATTCATAAATATTAACTGGTATCTCTGGGTCATAAATTTTTCTTATTTCAGCTATCACTTGTTCTCTTAAATCCATAATTTTATCTAGTTTTAGTATTGTTTTCTTCTTGAGTTTTGTCAATTGCAGAAATTAAAGTGTGCCATGATAATGTTGCACATTTTACTCTCATTGGATATTGTTTTACTCCAGATAAACACATTAACTTAGTTTTTTCATCTTCTTGCAAATTTTTTGATTTTAATTCAGGGTTTTCTTTAATCATACCCAAAAAATCCTTTACAATTTCTTTGACTTGAGCTTCTTCTTTTCCCTTCATTAAATCAGTCATAATTGATGCTGATGCCATTGAAATTGCACAGCCACTTCCCTCAAATGATACATCTTGTACTTTTTTATCTTCATCCAATTTTAGAAATATATGCACATTGTCACCACATAGAGGGTTATTACCTTTTGCATCTTTGTTAAAATTTTCTGTCTTCCTTAGATTGCGTGGATTTTTTCCATGTTCTAAAATAATTTCTTGATAAAGTTCTTTAATATTCATTATAAATTAAAAATTTTTTTGCAATTATTTATTGAGTTATTCAATTGGTCTAGATCTTCCTTTGTATTATAAATACCTAAAGAAGCACGTGCGCTTGCTGAAATTCCTAATTTATCATGTAAGATTTGACAGCAGTGATGTCCAGCTCTTATAGCAACACCATCTTCATCTAATATAGTGGCTATGTCGTGTGGATGCACTCCTTCTATTGTAAAAGATAAAACTGCAGCTCTATTTTTAGGATTACCTATTAACTTAACAGAGTTGTTTCTTTTTAAGATTTCTTGTCCATATTCAATTAACTCTTGTTCATGTTTGATCATGCTTTCTATTCCAACTTTTTCTAGGAATTTTATAGATTGATCAAAAGCAATAACTTGTGCTGTTGCCATTGTTCCTGCTTCATACTTGTTTGGCAAATCACCGTAAGTAATACTGTCTTTTTTAACATCGTTAATCATACCACCTCCTCCTTGATAGGGAGGTAATTGTTCTAACCATTTTTTTTTGGCATAAAGCACTCCAAGACCAGTTGGGCCATACATTTTATGACATGAAATAGCATAAAAATCACAGTCTATGTCTTGCATATCTAATTTTAAATGAGGTGCTCCCTGACAACCATCAACTAAAACTGCAATACCTTTTGAATGAGCTAATTCCGTTATTTCTTTAACTGGCAAAACAGCTCCAGTCACATTAGATAAATGAGTAATAGCAATTAATTTTGTTTTTGAATTTATTTTTTTTTCAATACTTTCAAGAGTAATTTCACCATCATGATTGATTTCTGCAAATTCAATTTTAATTCCTTTTGATTGTCTTAAAAAATGCCATGGTACATAATTGGAGTGATGCTCAAGTTCCGTTATAAGAATTTCATCTCCTTGCTCTAAATACTTTTGGCCAAAAGTATTGGCTACAAGGTTAATTGCTTCAGTAGCACCTTTAGTGAATACAATTTCATTTTTATCTTTAGCATTAATATATTTTTGAACAGAAGATCGTGTGTTTTCATAAAGATTAGTTGCTGTTACAGCTAAGTAGTGAACACTTCTACCTGTATTTGAAAATTCATTAGTATAAAATTCATTTATTCTATCAATTACAGATTGTGGTTTTTGAGATGAGTTAGCACTATCAAGATATACAAGATCATTGTTATGAATCTTGTTACTAAATATTGGAAATTCTTTTTTTATGTCTGACATACTCATTCTACAATTCCTATCATCTTTTTGATTAGATCTTTAATTTCTATATCTGTAATTTTTTCTACTGCATCCAATAAAAAACCATTAATTAATAATTCTTTTGATTGTTGATTGCTCAAACCACGAGACATCAAATAAAATATTGCATCCTCATCTAAATTTCCAGATGTTGCTCCATGAGAGCACTTCACATCGTCAGCATAAATCTCAAGCTCTGGTTTTCCATCAAATTCTGTATTCTCACTTAATAATAGAGCTTTACTAAGTTGATACCCATTTGTTTTTTGGGCTTTTGAATCTACATAAATTTTGCCCTGGTAAATACCTTTTGCATTGTCATTTAAAACACTTTTAATTAATTGATAGCTTTTTGTGTTTTCTGCCAGATGATTAATATTAGTTTTAATTTCATGATGTTGTGAATTTGTTAAATTTATTATTCCATTAATAAATGCTGAACTATACTTATCATTTAAATTACAATTGATTTCATTTTTCATAAATTTAGACCCAGTCGAAAAAATAAAGTTTTCTGAAATACTATTTTTTTCTAAATTAATATTATTATAGGAGTATTTAATATTAGAATTTTTTTTATGATCAATTTTATAATTTTTAAGAATAGCATCTTGTGAAATATCAAAATTTTGAACTATATTTATAAAATTATTTTCAGAATTGTCACCACACAAATTTATAAGTTTCAAACTACTATTTTTTTCAAGAACAATATCCGTTTTTAAATTAATCGTTGTTGACTTAAGTTTCTTGGTTGTAATATTGTATATAATTAGAGGCTTATTTAATGAATAGTTCTCTTTAACCGTTACTCTAATATAGCTAGCAACAAGAGCATTATTCAATGAAACCAATGGATTAACTTCTTTAGAGGTTTCATTTTGATTTAAATCATTTGTTATCAAAACTTTACTGTCATCTTCAAAGCTAAAATCAACTTTTGAAATTATTCCGTTAAGAAAAATTATTTTATTATGTGCAAATTTATCAATAAAGGTACTTTCGTCAGTCTCACCTAGTTCTAAGTCAGTATAGAATCTTAAATTTTCAATATTAGAAGAAATTATCTGATTTAAATCTGAAAATTTCCAATCTTCTACTCTTTTATTTGGAAAACCATTATTTATAAATTGATTAAAATTTTTTTTTCGAAAATTTATACTTTCCCTTGAAAGTTTTAAACTTTCTATAACTTTATCAAAATCTACTTTTAGCTGTTCCATAATCTAACTTAAACTTTCGTATCCTTTATTTTCAAGTTCTAATGCAAGTTCTGACCCACCTGATTTAACTATTTGTCCATTAATTAAAACATGTACAAAATCTGGTTTTATATACTCTAATAACCTTTGATAATGAGTAATAATTAAAAAAGAACTTTCTTTACTTCTTGATGCATTGACACCATCTGAAACGATTTTTAAAGCATCAATATCAAGGCCTGAGTCTGTTTCATCCAGAATAGATAATTTTGGATTTAAAATAGACATTTGTAAAATTTCATTCTTTTTTTTTTCTCCACCAGAAAAACCAACATTTAACTGTCTACTTAAAATATTTTCATCAAATTTTAACTCAGACGCTTTTTTTTTAACTAACTTTAAAAATTCGATCGCATCTAATTCTTTTTCACCATTTGCTTTTTTAACTGCATTTAGGGATGTTTTTAAAAATATATTGGTATTCACACCTGGAATTTCTAAAGGGTATTGGAACGCTAAAAATATTCCCTTGTGTGCCCTCTCTTCAATCTCTAGTTCTAATAAGTTTTCATTAAAATATGTAACATCTCCACTTACAGTGTAGCCTTTTTTCCCAGAAAGAACATTTGATAGAGTGCTTTTACCAGATCCATTCGGCCCCATTATTGCATGCACTTCCCCTGGTTTAATTTCTAAATTTAACCCTTTTAATATTTCTTTATTATCTATTTTTGCTTTAAGATCTTTAATTTGTAACATTTACCCAACACTCCCTTCTAAACTAATACCAACTAATTTTTGTGCCTCTACGGCAAATTCCATTGGAAGCTGCTGTAACACTTCTTTACAAAAACCATTAACAATTAAACTAACAGCCTCTTCTTGATTTAAGCCCCTTTGATTACAATAAAATAATTGTTCTTCACTAATTTTTGAAGTGGTTGCTTCATGTTCTATATTTGAACTAGAGTTTTTATTTTTTATATAAGGTACTGTGTGCGCACCACATTTATTCCCCATCAACAATGAGTCACATTGAGTGAAATTTCTAGCGTTATCTGCATTTCTAGCGATATCAACTAACCCTCTGTATGTATTATCAGCAAAACCAGCCGATATACCTTTAGAAATTATCTTACTTTTTGTATTTTTTCCAAGATGAATCATCTTTGTGCCAGTGTCTGCTTTCTGGTGATTATTGGTGATAGCTATTGAATAAAATTCTCCAACAGAATTATCTCCTTTTAAAATACAACTTGGATACTTCCATGTAATTGCTGAACCTGTCTCAACTTGTGTCCATGAAATTTTTGAATTTTTTCCCTTACATAGTCCTCTCTTAGTAACAAAATTATATATACCACCTACACCATCTTTGTCTCCAGGGTACCAATTTTGAACCGTTGAATATTTAATTTCAGCATCATCTAATGCAATTAATTCTACGTTAGCAGCATGTAATTGATTTTCGTCTCTCATTGGTGCCGTACATCCTTCCAAATAACTGACATAACTTCCTTTGTCAGCGATGATTAGTGTTCTTTCAAATTGACCTGTTTCAGTAGCGTTAATTCTAAAATAAGTTGATAACTCCATCGGACACCTAACACCTTCTGGAATGTAAACAAATGAACCATCTGTAAATACAGCAGAATTTAATGTTGCAAAGTAATGATCTGTTAGTGGAATTACTGATCCTAGATATTTTTTTACAAGTTCTGGATGTTCTCGAATTGCTTCTGACATTGAACAAAAAATTATTCCTTTTTTATTTAACTCACCTTTAAACGTAGTTGCAACAGAGACTGAATCAAATACAGCATCTACAGCTATACCATTTAATCTTGCTTGCTCTTGTAGTGGTATTCCTAATTTTTTATATGTTTCAAGCAATTTTGGATCCAGCTCATCTAAACTTTTAGGCTTATCATCCATACTTTTTGGTGCAGAATAATAATAAAGACCTTGATAATCTATTTTAGGATATTTTGGTTTTTGCCAATTTGGTTCTTTCAATTGTTTTAATCTCTCAAAAGCTTTTAGTCTCCAATCAAGCATCCATTTAGGTTCTTTTTTTATATTTGAAATAAACTTGATAACCTCTTCATTTAATCCTTTCGGTGCTCTCGTATTTTCAATATCAGTTGAAAAACCATATTTATAATCTTTTAATTTTTCTATTTCTTTTTCTCTTGCATCCATTTTAATTTATACTTTCTGTGTTAATCTTTATAAGATCTTTTAAATTTTTTTGTTCAAAGAAATAATTAATATGCATCTCAAGTTCGTCCCATAAATTATGAGTAATACATTTTGATGTTTTGCTATTGCATCCTTTTTTTGACTCTTTTTTACATTGAACAGTTTTTACTTCTTCATCTACAGCATTGAGTATATTTGCTAGTTTAATTTGAATAGGATCTTTGTTTAAAATGTACCCACCATTAGTACCTCTAATACTTTTAACTATGTTGTGTTTTTTTAGCTTTGAAAATATTTGTTCTAAAAAATGTAGTGATATGCCTTGCCTTAAAGATATATCTCTTAAAGATACAGGATTCACACTATTGAAGTTGGCTAAATCAGCCAATGCCATAACTGCATATCTACCTTTTGACGTTAATTTCATATTTACCCTTATTAATAGAGGTTTTTTATACAAACTTGACTAAATTAGTCAAGTATAGATTGCTTAAAAAAATTAACAAATTGTCGCTAAGTTATGATAGATGTATTTTTTTTTGAGAATAACAATCAATAACATTTATGGATAACAAAATTGTAGAAGTTTTTATTCCTGGCCCTGCTGGACGTATGGAAGCCAAATATTATAAGAGTGATAAAATTACATCACCCATTGCATTGGTATTACAACCTCATCCTCAATACGGAGGAACAATGAACAATAAAGTAGTTGTGGACACTTTTCATACATTTATGGAAAATGAATTTTCAGTTTGTAGAGTAAATTTTAGAGGTGTTGGGAAAAGTGATGGTGAGTTTGATAATGGTCAAGGCGAACTAGCTGATGCAGCTGCAGCTTTAGATTGGCTTGAAAGAGAAAATTTTGATAACTCACAATGTTGGGTTTCAGGATTCTCTTTTGGTTCATTAATAGCTATGCAATTACTTATGAGAAGACCTGAAATAAATAGATTTATTGCAATATCACCTCAACCTAATGTATATGATTTTTCATTTTTATCTCCTTGTCCAACATCAGGTTTAATGATTTATGGAAAAAAAGATGAGCTTGTTCCTCTAGAGCATATTACAGATTTAGATAATAAATTGAGTGCACAAAAAGGTATTAAAGTAGATTTTCAAGCTATAAATGATGCTAATCATTTTTTCTCTAAAACTGAGGATGTTTTAGTGAAAAGTTTAGATAAATATATTAAAAAAGAATCTGCTTTATTTTAATAATTTTCCACCAAAACTCCACCTGAGCAAGAATTCTTAACATTGGTTGTTTTGGGGAATGAAATTTTTTTTTTAAAGTAAGACCTTATTGCAAGATAAGCAAATGCTTGCGATTCTACAAAGTCACCATCAATTTCATAATCATCTATTAGAGAAAGCTTGATATTATATGGAAGTTTATTTTTAATATTATTAATCAAAGATAAGTTTTTTCTACCTCCTCCACAAACAAGTATATTTAAATTTAAATCTTTATTTAAATTAAATGAATTAAATATTGACTGATAAATTATGGAGGCAGTATAGTCTGTTAACGTTGAAAGACCATCTTGCAACGAAAGCCCACGTACAAAATTTAAATCAAAATCTTTCACATCAAAAGAGAGGTTCTTATTTTTTTTTATACTTTCAAAATTATCAATTGCTTGACTTAAAATAATCTTATTTGTTTTTCCAATTTGAGCTAATTCTCCATTTCTATCAAATCTTTCTTGACTATATTTTCTTGTCCATTCGTCGAGTAAACAATTACCTGGTCCAATGTCATAACTTTTTAAATCATTAAAATCCTTAGAAGAAATTATTGTTATATTCGCTATGCCTCCAATATTTAAAATACAAACAGGTAATTTAATTTGATTTTGGTTTACTAATAGTTGGTGAAAAATAGGTGCTAATGGTGCTCCTTGCCCACCACAAATCATGTCATTTTCTCTAAAATTATAAATAACTTTTTTCTTTAATAGTCCTGATAGTAAGTTGGCATCACCAAGTTGTTTTGAAATTTTTTCATTTGCGTTATGAAATATAGTTTGTCCATGGAATCCAATTAAGTCTATATCAGAGGAATAATTACTAATAATCTCTTTACATGCAGAGACATGAAATAATGTAATTTTTTTCTCAAGATCTATTAGCTCAAGTGAATTAACCTTTAGATCTCTAGAAGAGTTAATCTTACTTCTAATATTTACTAATTCTTCATATATCTGCTCATCATATTTAAAATATCGATCATATACCGCTTCATATTTATCTTCTCCATTCGATCTGATAATAGAAGCATCAATTCCATCCATTGAAGTTCCACTCATTAGCCCTAAGGATGTATAAATTTTTTCCATTCTTATTTTTTTAATAAATATTGTATATTGTAGTTAACATATTTATGAATAAATTTTTAAAAGAATTTAAAGAAAGAGGTTTCTTCTACCAATGTACAGGTGAAGAGGATTTATCCAAGTTACTGGATAAAGAAAAAATTAATGCTTATATTGGATTTGATTGCACGGCAGAGAGCCTTCATGTTGGTAGTTTACTACAAATTATGTGTCTGCGTTTATTACAAAAACATGGTCATCGTCCGATTGTATTGCTAGGTGGAGGAACAACTAGAATAGGTGATCCTTCTGGTAAAGATAAGACAAGAACAATTTTAACAGAAAGCGAAATCAAAAAGAATATCAATAATATAGAAAAGATATTGAAGAATTTTCTAGACGATGAAAATCCAAAAACTAAACCTATTTTTGTAAATAATTATTCTTGGCTCAAAAATTTAAATTACATTTCTTTTTTACAAGACATTGGAAAACATTTTACAATTAATAAAATGCTAAGTTTTGATAGTGTAAAAACAAGACTAGAAAGAGAACAGTCATTAAGCTATATGGAATTCAACTATATGATATTGCAGGCTTATGATTTTTTAGAATTAAATAATACAAAAAATTGTATGCTTCAAATTGGTGGATCAGATCAATGGGGTAATATTGTAAATGGAGTAGACTTAATAAAAAGACATTCCAATAAACATGTTTATGGTTTAACCACGCCATTAATTACATTAGCGTCAGGTGCTAAAATGGGGAAAACTGAATCTGGTGCGGTTTGGTTAGATAAGAGGTTTCTTTCTTCTTATGATTATTGGCAATTTTGGAGAAACGTTGATGACAGGGATGTTTTGAAATTTATTAAAATTTTTACCGATATTAATGTTGATCAAATCGAAATAATTAAAGATAATAATATTAATGAATTAAAAATTTTGCTAGCTAATAAAGCGACTGAAATGTTACACGGTGAACAAGATGCTAAAATTAGTGAAGAAACAGCAAAAATAACTTTTACCAATAATTTGATTGGAGAAAACCTACCGTCTATTTCAGTAAGTGAAAAAGAACTTAATAAAAAAATGACTATTGTAGATTTGATAGTTTTATCTAAGTTAGAAAGTTCAAAAAGTGAGATTAGAAGATTGATTAAAGGTAATGGAATTAAAATAAATAATCAGGTTATCTCTGATGAAAAATTCATTGTTACCAAAAACTTATTTGAAAATAATTTAATCAAACTCTCTTTAGGTAAAAAAAAACATATTAAAGTTGAATTAAATTAATTCTTTTGAATCTTTTCTAAAGTTCTAGTTATAAATCTTGGTGTTAAAGATTTAATAGGATTTACTGTTGTTTTTAATTTTTTTGGTGATCCTTTAATTTTGAAGCTAACACCAAAGACACCTTCTCCAGTTTTATCTCCAATTAATATTTTTCCTAATAAGGGTATTGAAGCTATAGATCTATTTATTGTGGTAGCAGGCACCAATGTTCCTCTCAAACTAACAAGGTTATTAGTCTCTACATATCCATTCATTAGTATTGAAACTGCAGGTCCAATTGCATACATTTCTTCGATTGTTGTAAGACCTTTTTGATTTGAAAAATTCATTTCAAAATCAGTAAACCTTATGCCTTCACCAGTTAAAAGATCGGCTATTCCTTGTAATGAGGCCAAACTTAAAAGTTTAGCAAAAATGGGCACTTCCTTAACTTTAAAGTTATCAATAATTAGCACTGAATTAGATACCCCATTTTTTTTGGTGGAAAAAAAATCTAGGTACCCTTCGTCAAATCCTTTAATAAAACCATATCTTTTAATTAAAGGTTTCGGGTAAGCAGTAAATAATCTTGTTGTAGTTTCTAAATTATTATTGTTTTTAATTGATAAATTAATTTTTTTTTTATTTGGAAAAGTGGACTCAAGTTTTAAATCATTTATCTTATTATTATCAAAATTTATACTCCCATAAAGGTTATTTATATAATTAACTTCATCTATATAGGTTTTTTTCAACCTAATATTAACTCTTGAATTTAGATCTTGAAA
>CAJQRS010000046.1 GCA_905612375.1 uncultured Candidatus Pelagibacter sp. | reverse complement strand
ATTTACGGCATATTTACTTTTATTGTTTGTTATTATTTTAAATTATACTCTTATAAAAGATAGTTTTGCTATCAAAAATATTATATTTTTTGATGTGGCTATACTAATTCAGATTGTTTTAGGAATTATAACCTTAGTGTCAGGTGTAGAGATTAAGTATGCATCACTACACCAGCTCGGTTCAATTTTTGTTTTAACTACTTATCTTATAATTTTATATAAAAATTCTAACCAACGGCTTTAGCTTTTTTAATACTTTCAATATTATCTGAAGTTCTATTGAGTGCTTGTTCTAAGTCCTCAATAATATCATCTATATGTTCTATACCTATCGCTAGTCTTACATACCCTGGTGTAACACCAGCAGCCAATAATTCTTTTTCATTTAATTGACTGTGAGTTGTTGAACCTGGATGAATTGCTAAACTTCTTGCATCACCTATATTAGCAACATGATAGAACATTTTTAAAGCTTCTATAAATTTCTTACCAGCTTCAATACCACCTTTTAGCTCTATGCCAACTAAACCACCATATCCACCTTTAAGATATTTTTTAGCTCTTTTTCCTATTTCCCCATCATATTTTGTTGGATAGATTACTCTAGCAATATTCTTGTGTTTGGATAAATATTCGACAGTTTTTTCAGCATTTGAACAATGTTGTTTCATTCTTAAAGCTACTGTTTCAAGTCCTTGTATAATTCCAAAAGCATTATCTGGCGCTAGAGCTGAACCAAGGTCTCTCAAAAGAGTAACTCTTGCTCTGACGACAAATGATACATTGGCTCCAGTAAGTTCTGGAACAGCTTTACCCCAAATAACCCCACCATAACTTGCGTCAGGTTCATTAAATAAAGGTTGTCTCTTAGGGTCTGCTGTCCAATCAAAATTACCACCATCAACCAAACATCCACCTACAACAGTGCCATGACCAGCAATATATTTAGTCAGTGAGTGCACAACTACTGCAGCACCATGCTCTAAAGGTTTACAGAGTATAGGGGAGGCGGTATTATCCATTATTAATGGTATATTATATTTTCTTCCAATATCAGAAACTTCTTGAATAGGAAAAACTCTTAAATATGGGTTAGGTAAAGTTTCTCCATAAAAAGCTCTAGTCTTATCATCTATGGCTTTTTCAAAGTTTTTAGGATCAGCAGGATCTGCATACCTAACTTCAATGCCAAGTTTGCTTAATGTATGTGTAAACAAAGAAATAGTTCCACCATAAAGATCAGTTGAACTAATAATATTATCCCCTGCTTGGGCAACATTTAAAATTGCAAACGTTGAAGCAGTTTGTCCAGAAGACACTGTTAAACAAGCTAAACCGCCTTCTAATGCAGCCACTCTTTTTTCTAGAGCGTCATTAGTAGGATTCATTATTCTTGTGTAAATATTTCCAAACTCCTTCAAACTAAATAGATTCGCAGCATGTTCAGTACTATCAAATAAGTATGAAGTTGTTCTGTAAATTGGAACTGCTACAGCTTTAGTTGTTGGGTCGCTCCTGTAATCACCACCATGAATAACGATAGTTTCGGGGTTCTGTCTTTTTGTACTCATCTTATGCTCCTTTTTAGTACTTAAGCTAGTGCAAGGCGTACAATATAGTTCAAATGCCTACCGAAAATGCGAGTAAATAATCCTGTTTAGCAAAACTTAGCCTGCAATAGGAACAAATCGGCCTAATCAAAATAGCATTTTAGCTTAATATTGCAAGCTAAATATAAAATTGACTTTATATCTAATAATAGTATTAATCCACGCACAATGACAAAATTTCTAAAACAAAGTGAATTAACCAGCAACTGGTTTGAAATAGATGCGAAAAATGCTGTGGTTGGAAGACTAGCATCTATTATAGCAATGATTGTTAGAGGAAAAAATAAAACCACTTTTACCCCACATATGGATGATGGTGATTTTGTTGTGGTTAAAAATGTTGAACAAGCAAAATTCACTGGAAAAAAATTTAAAGATAAAAAATATTATAGACACACTGGTCACCCAGGTGGAATTAAAGAGATAACACCAGAAAAATTACTAGAGAAAGATAAACCTGGTGAGTCATTAAAATTAGCAGTTAAGAGAATGTTACCTGGTGGAGTGCTTGGTAGAAAACAATTAACTAAAGTCAAAATTTACGCTGGTGAAGAGCATCCTCATGCAGCGCAAAATCCTACACTTATAGACTTAGGTAAATTAAACAGTAAAAATTTAATTAGAAATTAACATGGAAACAGCAACTGCAACTACTAAAGTAGTATCAAAAAAACCTAAAATAAAGCTAGACTTTAAAAACAGCAAGTATGCAACGGGTAGAAGGAAAAAATCTATTGCTAAAATTTGGGTAAAAAAAGGTACTGGTAAAATTTATGTTAATGGAAGAACTATGGATGAGTATTTCTCTAGTGGTAGTCATAAAATGCAAATTACAAGACCATTTGAAATTATAAATCAGGCAACTGATTATGATGTTAGGTGTAGCGTAGCAGGTGGTGGTCACACTGGACAGGCAGGTGCAATGGTACATGGTATTGCCAAAGCTCTAATTCTATTTGATTCAGAGAATAGAGCTGTTCTTAAGACTGAAAAGCTTAATACTAGAGATTCTAGATCTGTAGAGAGAAAAAAACCTGGTCGTAGAAAAGCTAGAAGAAGCTTCCAATTCTCGAAAAGATAATTCTTTTTTAAATTTAAACTGTTATAATAAAAAATGCCTAAGCTT
>CAJQRS010000045.1 GCA_905612375.1 uncultured Candidatus Pelagibacter sp. | reverse complement strand
ATTTACTTACCCCAATATTCTTAAACATCAAACTTATTGTTTCTGGGCTTGTTTGGTCTACAAAAAAAGTTTTAATCTTTTCTTCATTTATTAATATATCTTTGTCAATATCGGCTCCATAAATGTTTGAATTTTCAAAATAGTCCCTCCAAGCTCTCAATGATGCAAGAGGCACCCCTTCTGCTCCCATGTTGCTTGCCATATCAACATTATTTGTACCTAGACCAATTTCTAAAAAATTTTTTACTTCTTTTCTTTTATGAAAAAATATTTCCGAATAATAATCACTATAGTTATGATGATTGTTTTTCCCACCTTTATCACTTCCATAATGATTCATTAATTCTGTTAGCTTTAAATTAGTTGATGAATTAACTACATAGTTTAACCTTGTATTTTTATCCTTACTTATAAATTTTGCTTTATATCTAAGTGTTCTTATTAATTTTCTTAAATATTTCATAAAATTATTTATCTTTACTTATTTTTAATACACCAATAAATGCTTCTTGTGGTATTTCTACTTTTCCAAACTGCTTACCTCTGGCTTTTCCTTTTTTCTGTTTATCTAATAATTTTCTTTTTCTATCTCTAGCGCCACCACCATGAATTTTAGTTAATACATCTTTTTTGAAACCTTTAATAGTTTCTCTTGCTATAATTTTTCCCCCAATAGCAGCTTGAACAGGTATCATAAAGTTGTGTCGAGGAATTAAGTCTCTTAATTTTTCACAAACTTCTCTTCCAACTGTTTGTGCAAAATCTTTATGCACCATCATTGATAAAGCATCTACTGGTTCAGCATTTACAAGTATTCCTAGTTTTACTAAGTCTCCTTCTCTATGACCAATGATCTCATAGTCAAAACTAGCATACCCACTCGTCATCGACTTTAGTCTGTCGTTAAAATCAAATACGACTTCATTTAGAGGAATTTCGTAGTTTAAAACTGCTCTATTTCCAGAATAACTTAAATTAGTTTGTAATCCTCTTTTATCTTGGCAAACTTTTATAATTGCTCCCAAGTACTCATCGGGTGTGATGATTGTTGCTTTAATCCACGGTTCTTCAATATATTTAATGAATGTTGGTTCTGGTAAACTTGAAGGGTTCTGTAACTCTATTACTTCACCTTTGTTCATGTGAACTTTATAAACTACACCAGGTGTTGTTGTTAATAAATTTATATCGAATTCTCTCTCTAATCTTTCTGTAATAATTTCTAAGTGGAGTAAACCTAAAAACCCACATCTAAATCCTAATCCTAAGGCAGAAGAAGATTCTGCTTCATATGAAAAACTAGCATCATTTAATTGAAGTTTACCTAAGCCATCTTTTAATTTTTGATATTCTGAGCTATCCACAGGAAACAATCCACAAAATACAACTGGCTTGCTTGGTTTAAATCCTGGTAATGCTTCTTGTAGTGGTTTGCTTGCATCACAAATGGTATCTCCAACTTTTGTTTCTGATAAAATTTTTATTCCTGTTGTTATAAAACCAATCTCTCCAGCATTTAATTCATTAACATCAGTTGCTTTTGGAGTAAATACACCTACTTTTTCAATTATATATTCTTGGTTTGTAGACATCATTTTAATCTTCATATTTTTAGAAATTTTTCCATCAATAACCCTAACTAAAATAACCACTCCTAAATAAGTATCATACCAACTATCCACTAATAAACATTTTAAATCTGCATCCTTTTCTCCTTCTGGAGCTGGTAAAGATACAATAATTTGTTCTAAGATATTGTCAATTCCTTCACCTGTTTTTCCAGAACAAGGAATGGCATTTTCCGTGTCAATACCAATTACATCCTCTATTTGGGTTTTTGTTTTTTCTAAATCTGACGCTGGTAAATCTACTTTATTTAAAACAGGAACTATTTCATGTTTAGTATCTAAAGCTTGATAAACATTGGCTAATGTTTGTGCCTCTACACCTTGGGTGCTATCAACAATTAAAATAGATCCTTCACATGCATATAGAGATCTACTAACCTCATAGCTAAAATCTACATGTCCCGGAGTATCAATAATGTTTAGAATGTACTCTTTACCATTTTTGGCTTTATAATTAAGTTTAACAGTTTGAGCTTTAATCGTTATTCCTCTTTCTCGCTCAATATCCATGGAGTCCAACACTTGAGCTTTCATCTCTCTTTCAGTAAGTCCACCACAACTATGAATTATTCTATCGGCAATAGTTGATTTGCCATGGTCTATATGAGCAATAATTGCAAAGTTTCTAATATGATCAATTTTTGTCATGATTATGATCTAATCTTTGCACCAGTTTTCGATTCTACAGCTGAAATAATAAGTTGATTAATTTTATTTAAATCATCCTCTATTAATGTTTTTTCTAAAGATTGTATAGTTACATTTAATGCAATTGATTTTTTACCTTCAGGAATATTCGTTCCTTCATAAACGTCAAATACTTTTACAGATCTTACTAATTCTTTGTCTACATTAGAAATAATCTCGATTAATTCTTGAACTTTAAAATTTCTATCTAAAACAAAAGCAAAATCTCTTTCCGATTTTTGAAAATCTGAATATTTGTATTGAGTTTTTTGATCTTTTAAAGACTTTTTTGGTTGTTTTAAATTATCTAAAAACATCTCAAATCCTACTAGCGCTTCAACTTTAATGTGTAATTTTTTTAATATAGCTGGATGAATATCACCAAAAAAAGCTACTACTTTTTCCTTACCTTTATTTAGAAATATTCTTCCTGATTTTCCTGGGTGATAATAGCTTGGCGTTTCATCATCAATATAGAGTTTATCTTTATTGTAGCCTGCTTCGACCAAACTTTTAATAACATCACTTTTAACGTCAAATACATCAACTAGTCTTTCTTTTTCTAGCCAACTCTGCCTAGCCAATTTTCCTGATCTTAATCCTCCAGCTACTGTTTGTTGTTCTCCTGGTTGTAATCCTGAAAAAGTTGGACCTATTTCAAATACCAATAAATCTTTAAACCCTCTTCCTAAATTATTATTAAAATGAATAATCAGATTAGAAAAAATTGAACTTCTCAATACATCCAAATCGGAACTTATAGGGTTAACTATTTTAACTTCTTTGTTATCCTCAATGAATAACTTGTTAATTTTGCTATCAGTAAAAGACCATGTGATAGCTTCAAGATAACCCTTGGAAGCAATAGATCTTTGTAAAAAATGAAATAACTTTTGTTTTAAATTTAATGTCGGTTTATTTCTGACTTTTTCAGGTTCAATCATTTTAATTTGATCGTAACCTTTAATTCTTACAAGCTCTTCTACCAGATCAACTTCTTGGAAAATATCAGGTCTCCAAGATGGTACGGTGATATTTAGTAACTCTTTATCCTCTTTTGTTTCAAATCCTAGATTATTTAGGATTATGATCATTTCTTTTTTACTAATATTAAATCCAGTAATTTTTTCAAATAAAGAAGGATTAAATTTTAATGATTTTTTTTTAACATCCTCAATTTTTTGAATATCAAATTCACTTACTATGCCACCACATATTTCTTGTATTAAGTTAGCAGCTCTTTCAAGTCCCTGTTCAATTGACAGTGGGTCAATACCTCTTTCAAATCTAAATTTTGCATCAGTATCTATATTAAGCTTTTTAGAAGACTTTCTGATTGATCGTGGACTAAAATAAGCAGACTCAATTAATACATTTTTTGTATCTAGCTCAGTTCCAGTTCTTGTACCTCCTATTATACCACCAAGACCCAATACACCTGACGCATCCGATATGACACACATCTCATTATCTAATTTGTATTCTTTATTATCTAATGCCTCGAATGTTTCATTTTTTTTAGAATTTCTTACAATTATTCCTTTGTCTATTTTATCAACATCGTATGCATGAAGTGGTCTATTTAAATCAAACATTACATAATTTGTAATATCAACTATTGCAGAAATAGGCTTTTGGCCTAGAGAAATTATTTTTTCTTTTAACCATTCTGGACTTTCGGTATTTTTTACACCTGTAATTAAACAACTGCCAAATGATGTGCATGCCTGATTTTTTTCATTTTCAATTTTTACACTAACAGTTTGTTTATTTTTTTTATCTAATTTTTTTTCTTTTTTATTCTTTAATGTTCCCGCGCCTGCTGCTGCTAGATCTCTTGCAATTCCTCTAACACCTAAACAATCTGCTCTATTTGGTGTGACAGAAATATCAATTATATTTAAACTTTTTTTTGGAAAATAATTTTTACCTATTTTTTTATTATATTTTTCTGGTAAAAGTTCTATAATACCATCACTTTCATTTGATAGGTTTAACTCAGATTCAGAACAAAGCATTCCGTATGAAGTGACACCTCTTATTTTGCTTACCGCTAGTTTGATTTGATTTTTTGGTACCACAGCGCCAGGAGGAGCATAAATTGTAAACAATCCTTCTTTTGCATTTTGTGCACCACAAACAACTTTAACAGGATCATCTTTTCCAATATCTATATCGCAAACTCTAAGCTTATCTGCATCAGGATGCTTTTCTGCTTTTAAAATTTTAGCAATTAAAAAATTATCTAACTCTCCAGATTGACTCTCAACACCCTCTACTTCCAATCCAACATCTGTAAGTTTATCAATAATTTGATTTTCATTAAGATTAGTATCCAGATGTTCTTTTAGCCAATTTATTGTAATCTTCATCTACTTAAGCCTCTATAGTTTGTAGGTACGTCTATAGGATCAAAACCAAAGTGATTTAACCATCTATAATCACAATCAAAAAATGCTCTTAAGTCATTTATACCATATTTAAGCATGGCCAACCGGTCTATCCCTATGCCAAATGCATATCCTTGGAATTCATCTGGGTTTACTTTGACATTTTTTAAAACATTTGGATGAACCATTCCACAGCCTAAAACTTCAAGCCACTTATCTCCTCCACCGATTATTATTTTTCCATCTTTAATTTCATAGCCAATATCAACCTCAGCTGATGGTTCAGTAAATGGGAAATGACTTGGTCTAAATCTCATTTTAATTTTATCAACTTCAAAAAACTCTTTAATAAAATAATTTAAACAGCCCTTTAAGTGACCCATATTTATATTTTTATCAATATGTAAACCTTCGACTTGATGAAACATGGGGGTATGAGTTGGATCACTATCTGAACGATATGTTCTGCCTGGGGCAATTATTTTAAAAGGTGGTTTATCATTAAGCATAGTTCTAATTTGAACTGGAGAAGTATGCGTTCTTAATAATAGTTCTTTTTTTTCATCAAGATAAAATGTGTCATGCATATCTCTTGCAGGGTGATTGTCAGGTGTATTTAACGCTGTAAAATTATTATATTCATTTTCAATATCAGGACCTTCTTCCACACTAAATCCAATTTCTGAAAAAATTGAAGAAATTTCATCTATAACTTGAGACACTGGATGAATTTTTCCTTGAACAAAAGGTCTCTCAGGTAAAGTTACGTCTATTTTTTCTTTTTCTAATTTTTGATTAATTTCATTAATTTCAATACTATCAATATTTTTCGTAATTAAATTTTGAAGCTCCTCTTTTGCTAAATTTAAGTCTGATGCAAATTTCTTTCTTTCTTCTTCTGCTACTTTCCCAAGTTGTTTAAATTGAGAACTAATCAATCCATTTTTACCAAATAGATCTGTTTTGATTTGATTGACTTGATTTAAGTTTAAATTTTCTTTTAACTTTAAAATAAATTCACTTTTTATTTTTTTAATATCAAGCATGCTGAGAGATTATTTCTTCACCAAAGAAAAACAATAGTGAAGATTAATTTAGTGCCGATTGTGCTTTTTGAACGATCGTTTTAAAGGCTTCTGGACTATCGTATGCTATTTCAGCTAATATTTTTCTATCTAGTTTAATTCCACACTTTGTTAGGCCATTAATAAATTTTGAATAAGTTAATCCTTCAGATCTAACGCCTGCATTAATTCTTTGTATCCATAACGACTTAAATTCTCTTTTTTTAGTTCTACGATCCCTGTAAGCGTATTGCATAGCCTTTTCCATAGCCTGCTTTGCAACTCTAATAGTATTTTTTCTTCTGCCCCATTGTCCTTTGACAGCTTTTAAAACTTTTTTATGTTTAGCGTGACTTGTTACGCCTCTTTTTACTCTTGCCATTTTATCCTCTTAAACTGTAAGGCATATATGATTTCACTATTTTGCCATCTTGTTTTGACATAGCAGTCGTGCCTCTTAATTTTCTGATTTGCGAATTTGTTCTTTTAATCATGCCATGTCTCTTTCCAGCTTGAGCCATCATGACTTTACCCGTAGCTGAGATTTTAAATCTTTTTTTTGCTGAACTTTTAGTTTTTAATTTTGGCATAATTCTGGGGACTTATACAAATATTGGAATGGATTTACAACCTCTATTAAGCCTTATAAAGGCTGAATAACCATGATCATTTGTTTCCCATCAAACTTTGGGTGCAGTTCTACTTTACCAATATCTTGCATATCAGCTTTTATTTTATCCATCAACTCTCTACCTAAGTGAGAGTGCTGTAATTCTCTACCTTTAAACCTTATGGTAAATTTTACTTTATCACCTTTTCCAATAAATTTTTTAGCGTTTTTAACTTTAAAATCATAATCATGAGTTTCTGTAACTGGTCTCATTTTAATTTCTTTTAATAAAACTATTTTTTGTTTTTTTTTTTGCAACATTTGCTTTTTTTTGAGCATCATACTTAAATTTACCCATATCAATAATTTTGCATACCGGTGGTTTTGCATTTGGAGATATCTCAATTAAATCTAGGCCTTGTTCTTTAGCCATTGATATAGCTTCATTAGTATTTAGTATTCCTATATTTTCACCATCACTTCCAATAACCTGCACCTCTGGTGCAGTAATCCTGTTATTAGACTTGGGGCCTCTATCTTTAGTCCTTCTTTGAAAGTAATTTTGTTTAAAATCTGCCACTTAGTTTGAGGGTGCTTTGTTTAAAGCTGAGAATTTTTTTAAGAATAAGTTTAATTCCATATTTTCTTGTTTGTTAGTATCTAATCTTCTAATCGTTACTGAGTTACTGTCAACTTCTTTTTTACCACAAATCAACAAAAGTGGTACTTTGGATAAAGAATGTTCTCTAATTTTATAATTCAAATTATGATTTTTTAAATCCACTTCACAGCTCATCCCAGTATTATTAATTTTTTTATTAACTTCTTTTGCATAAGTATCAAATTCTTCTGAAATGGGAATTACAACTACTTGTAAGGGCGCAATCCAGAATGGAAATTTTCCTGCATAGTTTTCTATAAGTATTCCTATGAATCTTTCTAGTGAGCCAAACAATGCTCTATGAAGCATTACTGGAACTTTTTTAGTTCCATCATTGTCAACAAAAGATGCCTCTAATCTTCCTGGTAAATTTAAATCTACTTGTAAAGTTCCACATTGCCAATCTCTGCCAATAGCATCTCTTAGAACAAATTCAATTTTTGGACCGTAAAAGGCTCCTTCACCTTTATTAATTGTGTACTCAAGTTTTGACTCTTTAACAGCATCTAATAAAGCTTTTTCTGCCTTATCCCAAACATTATCATCACCAACTCTTAAATCTGGTCTATCGGAATATTTCAATATTATATTTTCAAACCCAAGATCTTTATAAATATCTAAAATTAAATTTGTAACGATTAAACACTCTTCGGTAATTTGATCCTCTGTACAAAAAATATGAGCATCATCCTGTGTGAAAGCCCTAACTCTTAACAATCCATGCAGCGCTCCTGAAGGCTCATATCTATGGACTTTTCCAAATTCAGAAATTCTTAGTGGAAGATCTCGATAACTTTTTAAACCTTGGTTAAATACCTGAATATGACCTGGACAATTCATTGGTTTAATTGCAAATATTTTTTCATCAGGTGTTTGAGATGTATACATATGCTCACCATATTTTTCCCAGTGACCAGACTTCTCCCATAAAGCTCTATCTAAAATTTCAGGAGTGTTTACCTCCTTGTAGCCTGCCCTATCTTGTCTACCCCTCATATAAGCGACTAGCTTTTGAAATAATTTCCAGCCTTTTTCATGCCAAAAAACTGACCCCGGACTTTCTTCTCTAAAATGAAATAAATCCATTTCTTTCCCAAGTTTTCTATGATCTCTTTTTTCAGCTTCTTCTATTCTTTTTAAATATTCATCTAAATCTTTTTGTGAAGCCCAACTTGTTCCATAGATTCTCTGTAACATTTCATTATTAGAGTCTCCTCTCCAATAAGCACCTGATACTTTTGTTAATTTAAAATATTTACCAATTTTTCCTGTAGAAGATAAGTGCGGACCTTTGCATAGGTCATGCCAGTCTCCATGAAAATATATAGAAACATCCTCTCCCCGAGGAATGCCTTCAATAATTTCAGCTTTATATATTTCCCCTTTTTCTTTAAAATGGGATATTGCCTTTTCTCTATTCCAAACCTCCCTTGTGGTTGGAACATCTCTATCAACAATTTCTTTCATTTTAGTTTCAATTTTATTTAAGTCTTCTTCAGTGAAAGGTTCTTTTCGTGAGAAATCATAGTAAAATCCATTTTCTATAATTGGACCAATGGTTACTTGCGTTCCTGGAAAAAGCTCTTGTACCGCCATTGCCGTTATGTGCGCTGTGTCATGACGAATAGTTTCTAGACCTTCTTTATCCCTAGAGGTAAAAATTTTAATAGAACAGTCTTTATCTATAACATAGCTTAAATCTTTAAGTTCTTCATCAACACCAATAACTATAGCTTGCTTTGATAAAGATTTACTTATCTTTTCTGCAATCTCTAAGCCTGTTATTTTTTTTGGAAATGCAATACTATTTCCATCTGGTAATGTAATTAATGGCATTTAATTTAATAATTTTTTGTACTCTGAATATGTAGAAAAACACATTTTTTCAACATTAAATTTCTTAATTATATTTTTTCTACCTTCAATACCCATTAAATTCAATCTAGATTGATCTGAATTTAAAACCTCTATTATTTTTTTACTTAAAGACTCTGGATTACCTGACTTAAATAAAAAACCAGTCTTATTATTTACTATTGTTTCATTAGATCCTCCAATATCACTTGCTATTATTGGTTTTTCCATTGATTGAGCTTCTATAGCTACCCTTCCAAAAGCCTCTGGCTCTATTGAAGCTGAAATAACTAAACTAGAAAGCTTGTAAGCTAAGGGCATATTCTTGCAGTGATCTACAAATTTTAACTGAGCTGTTAATCTATATTGTTCAGCTAACCTTTTTATTTTTTTGGTATAAACATCTCTACCTTGATCACTTCCCAAAATAACAGCATAAAAAGATTGATGGCCTAGCTCTTTAGTAACAAGGTTTAAAGCTTCAATAAATATTTCTTGGCCTTTCCATGTGGTCAATCGACCAGGCATTAGAATTAATTTTTTATCTATAGATACCCCCCAACTTAAACGAAGGTTATCTTCTTCAGTTTCTAATGTGGTTGATGGATCAAAATAGTCAACATTAATCCCTCTAAAAATTACTAAAAATTTTTTTCTTAGATTTAGGTATTTTGAATAGTTTTCTTTAATATGTGAAAAAATAAAATTTGATCCTGCTATTGTTAAGTTAGACCTAACCATTACAGAATTGTAAAATTTTTTAATTGTGTTTTTAAAATTATAGGTACCATGAAAAGTTGTAACAAATTTTCTTCTTGTAATCTTTGTTGCAAGTAAACAAGACCAAGCTGGAGCCCGACTTCGCGCATGAACAATCGAAATATTGTGAAATAAGATAATAAAAATTAAAGCTATCGAATTAAAAAGTATTAAAATTGGATTTTTACTATGAACTGGTAGTTTAATTAATTTCACTTTTTTTTTGTCAACAAATTTTAATAGTTCTCCTCCACTGGTAACAATATAAGAGAAGCAATTATTTTCTGGTAAATAATGAGCAAGATCGTAACAGCCTGTTTCTGCACCCCCATATCCAAGCTTTGGAATTACCTGTAAAACTTTTAATTTTGAAGACATTTGATAGAACTATATATTAAGAATATATCCTAATAAACTTTTATGAGTAAATTTAAATACCTAAAAATCTCAAATTATAAGAAAATTAGATATTTAAGTAACGATTTTAAAAATAATCTTTATATAGTTTTTCTTCATGGATTTATGTCGGATATTGAAGGAGAAAAACCAACAGCGATTCTCAAATATGCAAAAAAAAACAAACTTGGCTTTCTTGCTCTTGAATACTCTGGCCACGGAAAATCATCAGGAAAATTTACTAATGGAAATATTAGCAAATGGACCAAAGATGTTGAGATCTTAATTAACAAGATAGTCAAAAAAAATAACTTTATTTTAGTGGGTTCAAGTATGGGTGCGTGGTTATCACTTAATCAATTTAAAAATTTTAAAAAACAAATAAAAGGTTTTCTAGGAATAGGTTCTGCACCAGAATTTTTAGAAAATCTGATGTGGAAAAAATTTACTAAAGAAATGAAGGAGGAAACCATAAAAAAAGGGATTATTAACTTAAAGCATGGTGATTATGAATACCCAATTACTTATCAGTTAATAAAAGATGGAAGAAAAAATAAAATTTTA
>CAJQRS010000044.1 GCA_905612375.1 uncultured Candidatus Pelagibacter sp. | reverse complement strand
CCCATGCCGCCCATGCCGCCCATTCCACCAGGCATTCCACCAGGCATTCCACCTGCACCAGCATCTTTATCATCTGGCTTATCAGCAATCATGGCTTCAGTAGTTACAAGCAATCCAGCAATTGAAGCAGCATCTTGTAAAGCTGTTCTCACAACTTTAACAGGATCTATGATACCTTTTGCAAACATGTCAACATACTCTTCATTCTGAGCATCAAAACCTTGATTCTTTTTGCTTTGCTCAAGTAATTTTCCAACTACAACTGAACCATCAACTCCAGCATTTAAAGTTATTTGTCTAATAGGAGCTTGTAAAGCTTTAGCAACTAATGCAACACCAGCTTTTTGATCGTCTCCCTTAACTTTAAGTGAGCTTAGGCTTTGTGAGGCATATAAAAGAGCACAACCACCACCAACTACTATTCCTTCTTCAACAGCAGCTCTAGTTGCGTTAAGAGCATCTTCCACTCTATCTTTTCTTTCTTTAACTTCTACTTCAGTTGCACCACCAACTTTGATTATAGCAACTCCACCAGCAAGTTTTGCCAGTCTTTCTTGAAGTTTTTCTCTATCATAATCAGAAGTCGTTTCACCAACCTGTTGTTTAATTTGAGCACATCTAGCTTCAATCTCGGATTTTTTACCACTTCCACTAATGATAGTACTGTTATCTTTGTCAACCTTTACTCTCTTACAAGAACCAAGGTCAGTAAGTTTAACATTTTCAAGTTTAACTCCGATGTCTTCAGAGATAACCTGGCCACCAGTTAAGATTGCAATATCATCAAGCATTGATTTTCTTCTATCACCAAAACCAGGGGCTTTAACAGCAACAACTTTTAAACCACCTCTAAGTTTGTTTACAACAAGAGTTGCAAGAGCTTCACCCTCAACATCTTCTGAAATAATCATTAGCGGTCTTCCAGCTTGAACAACAGCTTCTAAAAGTGGAACCATTGGCTGTAGATTAGTTAATTTCTTTTCATGCAATAGAATAAAAGGATTTTCTAACTCAGTAGTCATTTTATCAGCATTAGTGATAAAGTATGGTGATAAATATCCTCTATCAAACTGCATACCCTCAACAACATCTAACTCAGTTTCTATTCCTTTTGCTTCTTCAACAGTAATAACACCTTCGTTACCAACTTTTTGCATAGCTTTTGCAATCATGTTACCAATTTCTTTATCACCATTAGATGAAATAGTACCAACTTGAGCAATCTCATCACTATCTTTTACTTTTTTAGCTGAAGAAATTAGACTTTCTTTAACATGTTCTACTGCTGCATCGATTCCTCTTTTAACGTCCATAGGATTCATGCCTGCAGTCACATATTTAACACCTTCTTTAACAATCGCTTGTGCTAATATAGTTGCTGTAGTTGTTCCATCACCAGCTTCCTCATTAGTTTTACTAGCAACTTCCTTAACCATTTGAGCACCCATGTTTTCAAATTTATCTTCTAAATCTATTTCTTTAGCAACTGAAACACCGTCTTTAGTAATTCTTGGTGCACCATAAGATTTATCAATAACAACATTTCTACCTTTGGGTCCAAGTGTAACTTTTACAGTGTTCGCAAGGATATCAACACCTCTTATCATTGCTGCTCTTGCTTCAGAGTCAAATTTTATAACTTTTGCCATGTTTTTTTCTCCTTTTGATTAAATTATTTTCCTGAAATACCCATAATGTCAGACTCTTTCATTATGTTGTATTCTTTACCATCGACTTTGATTTCTGTTCCTGACCATTTGCCAAAAAGAACCTTATCTCCAACTTTTACATCCATTGGAATTAGTTTTCCATCTTCAGTTTTCGCTCCACCACCAACAGCAATGACCTTACCCTCTTGAGGTTTTTCTTGAGCTGTATCAGGGATTATTATTCCTCCAGCAGTTTTTTCACTACTGTCTAAAACTTGTATTAAAACTCTATCGTGTAACGGTTTAAATTTCATAAATTCTCCTTTTAATATGCGACTCATATAGCTATTAGCCTCACTATTTCAAGGTTAAGTAAAAAAAATATGTAAGCCAAAAAACCAGAGAAATTGTGTTTTTTATAAGTTATACCTCCCACAATGAGTGAAAATTTAGATAATAAGGGATTAAGATCAATTGTTGAGAATTATGATATTTTCTATATCGACTTATGGGGTGTTATTCACAACGGAATAAACCTTCATAAGAATGCAATTGAGGCTTTAGAGGAAATTACTAAAATGAATAAAGAATATGTTCTTTTAACTAATGCACCAAGACCTAAAAAAAGTGTTCAGCTATACTTGAAAGAAATGGACATGAATGAAGGAATTAGGGAAAAAGTTTATTCATCGGGAGAAGCAGCTTTGAGTTACTTAAAAAAAAACTTTTTAAATGATAAATTTTTTCACATAGGACCTACTAGAGATTTTGATTTATTTTTAGATTTTAAAAAAAATAAGGTAACAGAAATTAAAGAAAGCTCCTATTTATTATGCACAGGTTTATTTGAAACACAGGGTGAGGATTTAGATTATTATAAAAAATTATTCAAAGATCATACTAACAAAAAAATGATATGTACTAATCCAGATTTAATTGTTGATAGAGGTGACAAAAGAGAATTGTGTGCAGGATCAGTAGCATTAGTTTTTGAAAAAATGGGAGGAAAAGTTGTGTATTTTGGAAAACCTTTTCCTGAAGTTTACAATCAATCAATTGACAATAAAGAACAAAGAGTTTTGTCAATTGGTGATAATTTAAACACAGATATAAAAGGAGCAAATCTTTTAAATTTTGATTCATTATTAATATCAAATGGTGTTCATAAAGATGAAATTAAAAAAGAAGGAATAGATATAGTCTCAAAAAAATATGAAGCTATTGTCAACTTTGTTCAAACTGAGCTTAAGTGGTAAAAAATGAAACTCTATAAAAATTTTAATATTTCAAAAAATCATAAAAAATCAATAATTTTGATTGGGAATTTTGATGGCGTTCATGCTGGACATCAAAAATT
>CAJQRS010000043.1 GCA_905612375.1 uncultured Candidatus Pelagibacter sp. | reverse complement strand
TCATCAATTTTAGCATCTTCAAAGTTTTTAGTAATCCGACTTGAGCCTATACCTTCTGTAATCGAGCCACCTTCAGATTTTAACTCACCATTCTTTATATAGTTATAAAGAGCAGAACCCTTAGGGTCTGATAGAAAGATCTTCACATCTTTGTTTTTTTCTTTAAGAGCATTGCTTACTCCAGAAATTGTTCCACCAGTTCCAGATGAACATACAAAACCATCCACTTTACCTTCGGTTTGTTTCCAAATTTCTTGTCCTGTACCTTCATAATGACCTTTGGCATTTGCAATATTGTCAAATTGATTAGCCCAAACAACACCATGATTATTTGATGGTCTTAGTTCATCAGCAAGTTTTGCTGCAACTTTTACAAAATTAGCATCATCTTTATATGGTTTTGCTGGAACCAGACGTAAGTCAGCACCCATATTTTTAAGTAGTTCTTTCTTTTCTTGAGTTTGATTATCATTCATTACAATTATTGTTTTATAACCAAGTGAATTACCAAGCAGACATAATCCTATACCAGTATTACCAGCCGTCCCTTCAACAATAGTTCCACCTTTTGAAATTAATTTTTTACTTTCAGCGTCTTTAATTAAAGCAAGTGCAGCTCTATCTTTAACGGAGCCACCAGGATTCATAAATTCAGCTTTACCATAAATATTACAACCGGTAATTTCTGAAGCTGCTCTTAATCTAATGAGAGGTGTATTACCAATACCTGAAATAAAATTGTCATGAGAATTTTTCATTAATTAGAAGTATCTTTATCTGCCTCCTCAACAGCATAAGGTTTAAATTCTTTTGTAGCTGTTCCAACATTCTTTGCAGGTATTCCAACCATTACTGCATTCTCTGGAACATCTTTAGTCACTACAGCATTTGCTCCAACTTTAGCATTAGCTCCAATTATTACTGGTCCCAATATTTGCGCACCAGAACCAACTACAACACAATCTTTTAGTGTTGGATGTCTTTTAACCATTCTTTGTTGGTTTGAATTAATACTTGGTGCAATCCCACCTAGTGTTGCCATATGGTAGATAGTTACGTTATCTCCAATTTCAGAAGTTTCACCAATCACAACACCCATACCATGATCAATGAATAAATTTTTACCAATTTTTGCACCCGGATGAATTTCTATACCTGTTAAAAATCTGGATAGTTGAGAAATAAATCTCGCAATAAGATCAAACTTTGCCAAATAAAAAAAGTTAGCTATTCTATGAAAAAAAACTGACTTAACACCTGGATAAGTTAAAATTAAACTTAACTTAGACTTAGCAGCAGGGTCTCTATCAATTATAGATTGTAAAAAATCACTCATAGTGTGTCTAGGTTGACCTATTGATTAATAATTAGTTATGATTTATATAATGATTAAATGTGTAATTTAAAGGAAAAAAATTAATGTACAAAAATACTAACTGCTTCCATTTAGCAATACCATGTGGTGATTTAGAAAAAGCTAAACATTTTTATAATGAGGTTTTAGGCTGTAGATTAGATAATTCAGCTCAGGAATGGGCGGATGTAGATTTTTGGGGAAATGAGTTAACTCTTCACGCAAGTGAACATAAGCTTGAAAATGAGAGACATGATGTGGATATGGGTAATGTTTCCGTGCCTCATTTTGGTGTGCATTTATCGAGAAAAAATTTTAATGATCTTAAAAATAGACTTAAAGAAAAAAATGTTAAGTATCATGATGAACCTTACCTAAGATTTAAAGGAACCGAATATGAACAAGAGACGATGTTCGTTCAAGATCCAAATAATAATGTTCTAGAGATCAAAACACTTACAGCTAATCCAGATTAGTATCTTTACTATAAAGAGTTTTTAGAATACTTTTTCACTTATAAAATGAATCCAGATTACAAATCAATTGCTGCTAAATTAAAATTTGAAGGTAGAGCCTTTATTGATGGTAAGTATGTTGATGCTATTGATGGTGAAAAGTTTATAAATATTAATCCTGCAACTGGTGAAACCCTTTGTTCTGTAGCAAAATGTAATCAGAAAGATGTTGATTTAGCAGTTAAAGTTTCAAGAAAAGCTTTTAACAGTGGTGTTTGGTCAAGAACATCTCCAGAATTTAGAAAAGATATATTACTAAAGTTTGCAGAATTATTAAGACAAACAGGTGAAGAGAATTCAGTTCTTGAATGTGTGGATACTGGAAAATTAATTGGTGATTGTATTAATGAAGTTGCAAATGATGCTCCAATGCATTTTCAATGGTATGGAGAATTAATAGATAAAGTATTTGGTAAAGTTGGACCAACTGAGCCATCGCTGACTAGTTTAATTGTTAAAGAACCAATTGGTGTTGTTGCAGGTGTTGTTCCATGGAATTTCCCTTTAATGATGGCAGTATGGAAAATGGCTCCAGCATTAGCAGCAGGTTGTTCAGTTATAATTAAACCAGCAGAAGATACACCATTAACTGCAATTAGAGTTGCGCAAATTGCCAAAGAAGCAGGAATACCTGATGGTGTCTTAAATATAGTCCCAGGTTTTGGAGATGTTGGCGAAGCTCTTGGAAGACATAAAGATGTTGATGCAGTTTCATTTACTGGCTCAACAGAAGTTGGTGGTTTATTTATGAAATATTCAGGTGAAAGTAATTTAAAAACAATTGGTTTAGAGATGGGTGGAAAAAGCCCATTCATAGTTTTAGAAGATGCAAAGATTACAGATGATTTAATTGATAATGCAATTAACTCTGCTTTTTGGAATGGTGGGCAGAATTGTTCAGCAAATATGAGACAAATAATTCACAGTAAAGTTAAAGACGAATTTTTAGATAAAGTTTCAAAAAAAGTAAAAGCTCTTAAAGCTGGAGACCCGCTAGATCCAGAGAGTAATATGGGATCAATGATTTCTAAAAAACATTTAGCAACAGTAGATGGTTATATTCAAAAAGGTATTGATGAAGGGGCTAAACTTTTATTTGGTGGTGTCTCAAGTGGAGAGCAAAAAGGATTTTATGCAAAACCAACTTTATTTGATGGTTTAAAAGAAAATATGACAATTGCTCAGGAAGAAATTTTTGGTCCAGTGTTGGGAGTGCTTACAATCAATAGTGATGAAGAAGCATTAAAAATAGCAAGTAATTCAAAATATGGCTTGCATGCAAGTGTGTTTACTCAAGACATTGATAGAGCTTTTCACATGGCTAAAAGTCTTCCTTGTGGAACTGTTTCGGTTAACACTTTCTCAGAGGGAGATATTAAAACACCATTTGGTGGATACAAACAATCAGGTTCATTAAGCAGAGATCAGGGTACAGAAGCTCTAGATCAATACCTTCAAACTAAGACTATTTGGATTAGTCATTCTTAAAATAATTTAATGAGTTAATATAATCTAATTTAACAGTAGTATTTACCTCAAAATGGATGTCCATTTTCTTTGACTCGCTCAAAAGTTTTAAGTTATGCTTCATTTTTTAAATTAATAGAGAGGAATATAATGAAAATAATCAAAACTATAAACAAGACACTACTCACGGGGTTTGCAATTGCTTTGTTTGCTCAAGCCGCCGTTGCAGAGACAACTCTTAAACTCGGAACTACTGGTAGATTGGGTATGCCAATTGGTGACGCCATAGATCAAGCATTGATGCCGGCCTTAGCAAAAGCCTCTGGTGGCAAGATGAAAATCGAACCATATTATCAAAAAAGCTTATGTGCTGAACAGAAATGTGGTGAACAGGCCAATCAAGGACTTATATCCCTTTGGACTAGTTCTACGGCAAACTATGGTAATTTTGGATCAGAGTTAGCAATTTTTGATTTGCCTTTTATTTTCAAATCACTTGAAGATGCGAAAAGAATATCAAACGAATGGCTTGCAGAAAGACAGTGTAAACTAGCGCTTGAGAATTCAGGCCACATTTGCCTTTCGGTATATTCAAGTGGTGGATTCAGGCAGCTTGGAAATGCGACTAAACCAGTCCACGTTCCTGGTGATATGAAGGGACTGAAATGGCGTACTACTAAGAGTCCAATTGAGTTCATGCTAGTTAAAAATTGGGGCGCAACTCCAACACCTTATGATTGGAGTCAGTTATACTCAGGCCTACAGTCGGGTGTAGTAGAAGGTCAGTATGTTGCTAGTCCTTGGCAACATGTAGCAAAACTTCATGAAGTTGCAAAATACTTCACTGAGATTGGCGGCATGTGGTCTGGAAATATTCTAGCAATGGATGCAAAGCAGTATAATGCTTTATCTTCTCAAGAGAAGAAATGGTTACACAAGGCAGCTGATGCTTATGGAGAAAAAGTAAACCAGTTAGATAATGCTTGGATTAAGAATGGAGAAGATGCAATTAAAGCATCTGTGAAAGAATGGTATGTTCCATCTGATGCGGAAATGACTAAATGGAGATCAGGTGCAATCGGTGCCTGGTTAGATGCCAAGGGTACTTTTGAACCAGAGGTAGCTAAAAGAGTACTTCTAGAACAAGGAATGGATGGATTTGTAGCTCAGTTAGAGAAAGCTGGGGCTCTGTAAATCGTTCAACAAAAACTGTGTAAAGATCATTTAGCTCAATTTTTAGAACTAGATGATCTTTACTTAAAATAAATCATAACATTTAAGTAACTATGGAAAGTATCATTCTACTTGGAGTACTCCTTTTTCTAATCCTATTAGGTGCTCCCATTGGTTTCATATTAATACTCATACCAATTGTTTATATTCTATTTACCGACGCTGTACCCCTTATTTTAATCCCTAGTCAAATGTTTAATGCTATTGATTCAGTTCCATTAACTGCAATTGCGTTCTTTATGCTGACAGGTGAGTTAATGACAAGTGCCACGATTACTGACCGGTTAGTAGCTTTGAGCAAGTCATTAATTGGACGTGTACGAGGGGGGTTAGCCCAAGTTAATGTTCTTGTGAGTATGTTTTTTGCGGGGATGAATGGTTCCGTGGTAGCAGATACAGCTACAGTGGGAGCATTAGTATTACCAGCTATGAAAAAAGCTGGCTATCCTCCTGCGTTTTCGGCTGCGGTTACAGGCGTAAGCTCCACCATAGGAGGGATAATTCCACCCAGTATCATGATGATTGTACTTGCTAACTCGACTGAGCTTTCGATTGCATCACTATTTGCGGCTGGGATTATTCCAGGCATATTGATAGGAGTTGTGATCATGATAATCAATCATTACTTCGCAATCAAATATAACTTTGAGCGCAGTGATGAACCATTTTCGATACGTCGAGCCGGTAAAGAATTATATCGATCCTCGTTCGCCCTTCTGATACCTGTAGTTTTAGTGGGTTCAGTAATGGGTGGTGTGGCATCGGTTGTTGAGGCTGGTGCTATCACAGCAATGGTTGCGTTATTTACAGGTGTATTCGTTTATCGAACTATTAAATGGAAAGATTGCACCGGTGCTTTTCGTCGAGCATTCCGTAATTCGGCAATGGTTTTTATTATCATAGCTGCGTCGGGACCCTTCAGTTGGTTACTTACCTCTCTAGGTGCAATCGGTGATCTTGAAAACTGGCTTCTAAGCCTTACGGGATCTCCCATTATTTTTATTTTAGCCGTGATTCTATTTATTTTTCTTCTTGGAACGGTAATGGACTCCGCAGTAAACATTATTATAGTTGGCCCAGTACTAGTTAATGTTATGGCTCAAGCTGGCTTTCCTGAGATACAAGCGGCTATTGTTGTAATAGTTGGCTTCTTAATAGGATCAGTAACACCACCTGTTGGCGTCGCGTTCTTTACCGCTGCAACAATAGCACAAGTGCGTCTAGAAAAGGTTGCTGTTGCGTTAATTCCTTATCTAGTTGGGCTGTTTTTACTTTTATTTTTTATCCTCGTTATTCCAGAGTTGACCATGTTTCTTCCAAACCTATTGAGTAATTAGGGGTATGTTAAATTTTTTTAAAAACATTGACCGTTTTATCCATCGTACATTGGAAGCTATGTGCTCACTCCTTTTGGCTGCGATGGTTGGTTTCACCCTTTATAACGTAATCATGCGATATGTTTTTAACAACCCTCCTGTTTGGGGCGATCTGCTAACAGTATTAAGTAATATTTGGTTGATGTTTATAGCACTTTCTCTGACAGCCAGAGATAACGAGCACATAGCTTTAAATTTAATTTATGAAAAATTACCAAATAGACTGTCGCTGTATATACGGCAGTTCTGGAAGCTTATGATTATGGCAATTGGTATAGTCCTGATAATTTATGGAGTTGAACTTGTAGAGGGTATGCGTGGAAAGTATTGGGAAATGTGGTATTTTGAAATTAGTTTCCAAGGTATTGAGTTCAAAGATAATTATATGCCAAAGAAATACGCAGTTGCAATCTTGCCGTTAGCTGGATTTTTGACGACCATTGGTGCTGCTATTAGTTTTGTGAAAAAGGTTTAGGTCAAGATGTTCTTGAAGCATTACAGTATGCTAACGTGGGATAAGGGATTCTTGCAGGTATAGCCACTTTATTTGTAGCATTAATACTTGATAGAGTTGTTCAGGGTAAAAAAAGAGTTTAATAAGACTTAATGGAATACTTATTATTAGGTTTTATTACAGGGCTTAGTTTAATCTTAGCAATTGGCGCCCAAAATATTTTTGTAATAGAGCAGGGATTAAAAAAACAATATATATTTCTTGTTTGTATAATTTGCTCAATATCCGACTTGTTATTAATATTTCTAGGTATTTTTTTATTTCAATATTTTGGTAATTTTTTTAATTCTTCAATAGAGCTTATTTTAAATATTCTCTTATTTATATTTTTAGCACATTTTATTTATGGAAAGATAACTATTCAAAAAAATAAGATTAATTTTAATCAAGAATTAAAAAGCATCTCATTAACAGGGATAATAACTAAAACTCTAGCTTTTACATATCTCAATCCACACGTCTATTCAGATACAGTATTCTTTTTAGGAAATTTTTCTAAAAATTTATTAATTATTGATAAATACTATTTTGGAATTGGGGCTTCAATAGCATCATTTTTTTTCTTTTTTACAATAGGATATCTTTCAAAATTTTTATCTAAACATCTTCAAAGTGATAAAATATGGAGAAAGATTAATCTATTGATAATATTTTTTATGAGTCTATTAGCTTTGTTTGTTTTATTTGAGATAATTAATTAGAAAAACCATATTTTCTAAGTCTCTCATCAGCAGTTCTTGCATGAGCTTCCATACCTTCATATCTTGATATTCTAGCACAAGCAGCTCCTACAGTTTTTGTAGATTCTTTTGTCATTCTTTGGAAACTTAATGTTTTAATAAACTTACCAACAAATAAACCACCAGTGTAACGACCTGCACCTTTAGTAGGTAATATATGGTTTGTTCCTGAGCATTTATCTCCATACGCTACAGTTGTTTCTTCACCAATAAATAGTGATCCGTAGTTTTTTAGTCTTTTATGAAACCATTCTAAGTTTTCAGTTTGAACTTCTAAGTGTTCTGGAGCGTACTCATCACTGATTGTTGCCATTTCTTCATCTGTATCACAAAGAATAACCTCACCATAATCTCTCCAAGCAGCTTCAGCACTAGTTCTTGGAACCTCAGGTAAATCAGCAATTAATTCTGGAACTCTTCTCATTACTTCCTCGGCAACTCTTTTACTCGTAGTGTACAACCAAGCAGGAGAATTATAGCCATGCTCTGCTTGACCAACTAGGTCAACAGCAACCATTTCTGCATCTGCTTTATCATCTGCAATAACAGCAATTTCTGTTGGACCTGCAAATAAATCAATTCCAACTTTACCAAATAAAATTCTTTTTGCTTCTGCAACAAATTGGTTTCCAGGACCAACTATAATATCAGCTGAAGGGTTATTAAATAATCCATTAGTCATTGAAGCAATACCAGGTACACCACCTAAATTTAAGATTACATCAGCTCCACAAAGATCAGCCGTATAAACTATAGTTGGATGAGCACCAACACCTTCTTTGGGAGGGCTACATGCAATTACATTTTTTACACCTGCAACTTTTGCAGTTGTGACACTCATAACAGCTGAAGCTATATGAGCATATCTACCACCAGGTATATAACAACCTGCGGTATTAACAGGAATTAGCCTTTGACCGGCAAATAAACCCGGAGAAAGTTCAATTTCAAAATCTTGTCCATAATTTTTTAATTGAGCTTCAGCAAATTTTCTAACTCTGTCGTGAGAAAATTGAATGTCATCTTTAGTCTTTTGATCTAGGTTTTTTTTAATTTCCTCGATTTTTTCTTTAGAGACAATAATATCACCGTCATACTTATCAAATTTTTTTGTAAGATCTATACAAGCCTGTTCTTTATTATCTTCAATATCTTTTAATAAACCTTTAACAATTTCTGTAGTTTTTGTATCATCTGTTGATGATGTCTTAGGTGATTTTTTTAAATAAGTTATAGCCATTATTTTTTCTTATTGTTTTGAAGCAATCTTTTAAAGGATTAGTAAAGTTATTTCAATGAAGAATTAGTCTAAGGCAACAACAGCTGCAGCAATTGATGCCAATCTTGCTGGTGCTTCATCAGATCTACTGGTTATTACGATTGGAACCTTTCCACCTATCACAACGCCAGCTGCACAAGCACCCATAAAATATATCATCATTTTAACTAAGCTATTTCCAGTTTCAACACTTGGAACTAGCAATACATCTGCTTGACCAGCAACAAGGTTTTTAACACCTTTGATAGCTGCAGATTTCTTTGAAATACTATTATCAAATGCTAAAGGACCAAAAACATCAGCATTTAAATTATCTTCTTTTGCAAGTTTTGTAATTTCATTTGCGTCAATTGAGCTTGGTACACTATCTAAAACTTCTTCTGTTGCAGAAAGAACAGCAATTTTAGGTCTCTCAATTCCTATACGATTTGAAAAATCAATTACATTTCTTAAAATATGCATTTTTGTTTTAACATTTGGTAAAACATTTAAAGCACCATCGGTAATTATAAGCGGTTTATCTTCCTTTGCAGTAGTCATGTGCCAAATGTGGCTAAGTCTAGTCTTACCAAGTAAATTATATTCTCTTTTTAAAATTTCTTTCATCAAGACATCTGTATGAATATGACCTTTGACAATAATTTTTACCTTATCTTCACTTGCAAGTTTTGCTGCTATTGCTGCTGTATTATTTTCTATAGGCTCATCAATTATTTCATAAGAAGAAATATCCCATTTTAATTGTTCTGCACATTTTAGGATTTCTTTTTTATCTCCTATAAAAATTGGTGTAATAAGATTTTCTTTTACAGCATCTTGAACTGAGAGCATTGGCAAGGGTAAACCTGCATTTACAATAGCTACATTTACACCTTTTTTTTTATGGGCATGATCTAGTAAGTTATTGGGACAAACGATTTCTTTATTTGAAAGCATGAGGTATATTTAGACTGAATTATTAAAAAGTATATACTGTAAATTAACAATGATTAAGCCCTTTAAAATAAATATTCCTGATAAAACACTGTTAGAAATTTATACTAAGGTGAAAAATTACCCTTGGCATGAAATGCCTGATGACGGTGGTTGGAAATATGGAAGTAACCTTGACTATATGAAGGAGATCTCAAGTTATTGGGTTAATGATTTTGACTGGAGAAAACACGAAGCAGAAATAAATAGATTTTCAAATTTTACAACTACTGTAGATGATATTGAAATGCACTTTATTCATGAAAAAGGTAGTGGTTCTAATCCGACTCCATTACTTCTTATGCATGGATGGCCTGGATCAGTTGTAGAATTTTTACATATAATTGAAAAACTTGCACACCCTGAAAAATTTGGCGGAAATGTAGAGGATGCATTTGATGTTATAGCACCATCTTTACCTGGGTTTGGGTTTTCGGGAAGACCATCTAAGCCAATAGGTCCAAGAAAAATGGCAGCTATTTTAAATAAACTAATGACAGAAAATCTTGAATATAAAAATTATTTGGTACAAGGTGGAGATTGGGGAGCAACTATTGCTAATTGGATAGGCTACGATCATTCTAAAACTTGTAAAGCAATTCATATTAATTGTTTAACTATGCGTCACCCAGAAGGCACTAAAACTAAAGAAGAAGAAGAGTGGCAAAAAAGATTTGATAAAGATCAAGTTATGCAAGATGGCTATAGAACTCAGCAAGCAACAAAACCACAAACATTAAGCTATGGAATGATGGACAGTCCTGTTGGTGTTGCAGCTTGGATTATTGAAAAAATGTATTCTTGGTCAGATTTAAAAGATAATAATATTGAAAGTGTTTATTCTAAAGATACCTTGTTAGCCAATATTATGGTTTATATCGTTACAAAAACTTTTAATACAGCTTCTTGGATTTATTATGGAAGAAGAGAAGAGGGGGGACGTTTTTTTCCAAAAGATTTCCATAAGATAGAAATTCCAACTGCAGCTGCAATTTTCCCAGCTGAAATGTCTGAATGGCCACCTCGTTCTTATGTAGATAGAATTTTTAATATTACCCAATGGACAGAAATGCCAAGTGGTGGACATTTTGCTGCAATGGAACAGCCAGAGTTACTAGTTAAAGACATTGTAAAATTTGCTAGAACTATTCGTTAACTAAAAGTTTTTTCTTGGATCTTTTAAAGTTTTAACCTTACTAAGCACACCTGTTATTTTCATAGTGATAAAAACCACATACATAAAAATAAATCCTAAAGCCATAGTTGATAGAACGGTATATATCGCTGTCAGATTTTCTAGTTTAAACCAACTCTCAACACCTGGATTAGAATAATAAAGAAAATTCCAGAAAATAAAAAAAATAACTTCGTATACTATAATAATTTTAAATACTGGACGCATATTAGAAACTTACTATAGTAGTTTTATTTTATTAAACTATTTAAATCTTCTAATATATTCTTTGAGATTTTAATCTCTTTTTTAAGATTATCCTTATATCTATTGTATTTACTTTGCCCTGGATAAAGAATTTCTTTAACACCTTTAATTTTAGGTAGTTTTTTTATTGTTTTAATATTCTCTTTTATTCTTTTATTAAAAGAATTACCTACAAACAAATTGGGCCTCATTACAAAAAATAAATGACCAATATTTTGTGGACCACTAAAATCAGTAAATGGATCCTTAACTCTACCGGCATGATTACCCCCTGTTAATACACCACTTAGAATGTCAACCATCCAAGCTAGTCCAGAACCTCTAAATCCAGCAATAGGTAGCTGAACACCTTCTAGTGCTTTTTTTGGATCTGTTGTTGGTTTACCAAATTTATCTAGCGCAACACCTTCAGGAATTTTTCTACCTTCTCTTGCAGCCACTCTAATTTTTCCTCTATTAATCATTGATATAGAGGTATCTAAAATAAAAGGAACCTTAGATCCCGTTGGAGTTCCAAAACAAATAGGGTTTGTTCCAAATAAACTTTTTAATGCTCCATGAGGCGCAACAGCTGGCGGTGCATTAGTAAACACCATAACCATTAAGTTTTTTTTAACAGCTTGTTCAGCGTAATAGCCAGACAAACCATAGTGGCCACTATTTTTAACTGCAACTAAACCAATCCCAGTTTTTTTGGCATTACTTATAGCGGTTTTGATAGCAATATCTGCTGCAACAAAACCAATGCTATTATTTGCATCAACATGAGAAATTGATTGAGAAATTTTTTTAATTTTTATTTTAGCTTTTGGATTAATTACTTTTTTAGAAATTCGATCACAATACATTTTAAGTCTTGATAAACCATGAGAAGGGGCACCAACCAATTCAGCATTAATTATAGCTTCTGCACATATGGTTGCATGCTCTTTACTTAACTTGTGATGGATAAAGATATTTTTGATAATAGTTTTTAACTTGGAAGAATTCATGATTTAATAAAAGATTACTTAACCTTTACCATGCCATGGAATTGTTTTGGTAATTATTTTTCTTAAAGCAATGTCAAACAAAAGACCAAGCATCCCCATTACAAAAATAGTTATCCAAATAACCTCATATTGAAAATATTTTTTAGCAACATTTTCAACAAATCCAATACCTGTTGTTCCAGCTAAAAATTCTGCTGCAACCAAAGTTCCCCAACACATTCCAACTGCAACTCTAACGCCTGTTAAAATTTCAGGTAATGAGTTTGGAAAAATAACATATCTTAATATTTGCCATTTCGATGCACCAAGCGAGTGAGAAGCATGAATTTTAGATAATTGAGTTCCAGAAGCACCAGCTCTAGCAGAGATGATCATAATTGAAAATGAAACCATAAATAATAGGAATACTTTTCCAACATTATCAATTCCAAATACAGTAATAACTAATGGAGCCCAAGCAAGTGGTGGAACTGGTCTATAAAGTTCAATTAATGGATCAAAGAACCCTTTAGCAAATCTATTTAACCCCATCAATAAACCAAGTGGTACACCAAATATTATTCCAAGCACTAAACCCAAGAGCACCCTTAGGAAAGAATCCCATATGTGACCCATGGGTACTGGTATTTTGAATAATTTAAATTCACCGGTAACAATATTAAAAACTTTACTTTTAAAATTTTGTTTTACAGTTCCATCATTACTATGAACTGGGTACTTACCCGGGATAATATCTGCAATCCAATCTGGTAAAATAAAGCCAACAATTTTACTAACATCCATCATTTCATACCAAATCAGTGGAATATTTTTAAATCCAACACTTGGCTTTAATAAAAGTGTAAATTTTTTCAAAGTATCTGATGGTTTGGGTAGCCATCTACCAGAACCTTGCTCTGAACAATTAGGACCACTTGAAATTATTGTTCCAGTAGGAAATAAAAATATATCAATTAATCTTAGACCTCCTTGCTCTTTTTTTTGAACTTTATCAAATTCTAAAATTGCTTGTTGCATATCATCGAGAGTTTTTGGAGGAAATATACTTGCATACTCAATCCTCCTTGCAATTTTAAGCACGTCTTTTGCTAATATTGATGCAACCTCATGTGTTTCGTCTAATTCTGATCTATATTTCTTAATTCCATCTTTGATCTCTTTAATCAAAGCTTTGTATTGAGTATTATGATTTCTTAATTTAAAAAAATCATCACTAATAAATGTTAATTCCTTTGCAGCAGCATCAAATTTTAATCCTTTTTTAGTTTCAGGAATAGTTGGAATTTCTATTGTATTTTCTACAGCAGTTCCAGAAGATCCCCAGCCACCTTGTGTTTTTAAAGCCTCAATTCTTTTATTTTCTTCATCAATACTTTTTTTTGGTGGATAGCTTATTTTTTGAAAATCTTCAGTTAACCCAATAATTCTATTAGTTAGTTTGTTAAGTTTAATCTTTGTTTTATTTTCAAGAAGCACTTCATTAGTTAGTAGAGGAATTGTTCTTTTAGTTTTTTTAATAAAATCTAAAAGCTTATCTTTATCTTGATTTCTTATTGTTGATGAATTTCTAATTTCATTAGCTAATTTTTCAATATTTTTATTCTCAGCTTTAATAATTGAAGTACTTTTAAATTCCCTTTCATTTATTGGAAACAAATATTTTAATGAAAGCATCGAGTCGTTAACTTTTGCAACTTGGCAAAGCTCATTAGCAGACTGAGGGTAAAAAGACTTTGCTAAATCCCATGAATAATAAAGCCATGCTATTAATAAAAAACTACTTCCAACAATAATCCAGTGAGCTCCACCTTTGGCTCTTTCAGGGTTTCCAAAAACTGCATCTACTTTTTCTGTTTTAGCTAATTTTATTCCATAAAGGATAGAACCTATAACAGCAAAGATAATTAAAAATGTTATAATACCTGTAATCATATTAAATATCCTTACCCATTATTTCTTCTTCCATGTTCCAAATCATGGTTAGAATTTCTTCTCTTTTACTTCCAAAATCTTTAGTCTTTTTAATTTCCCTTAAATCACCATCTATCCCCATTGAAGCAAAGGGTAATTTATACTCTTTATGTATTCGACCTGGTCTTGGTGCCATTACATATAATCTTTCACCAAGTAACAAAGCTTCCTCAACTGAGTGGGTAATTAAAATAATTGTTTTTCCTGTCTCTTTCCAAATTTTTAAAACTAATGACTGCATTTTTTCTCTTGTTAGTGCATCTAGTGCCCCTAAAGGTTCATCCATCAAAATTAAATCTGGGTCATTAATTAAACATCGTGCAAGAGCAACTCTTTGCTGCATACCCCCAGATAATTGATAAGTTGGTGTATCTCCAAAGCCTTGTAAACCAACTATATTTAACCACTCATCAACTTTTTTTGCTGTTTTAATTGGATCTTCTTTTTTCATTCTCAAGCCAAAGTCCACATTTTCAGCAACTGTTAACCATTCAAATAAAGCACCTTGTTGAAAAACCATTCCTCTTTCAACCCCAGGACCATTAATTTCATTTCCGTTAAGAGTAATTACTCCTGAAGTTGGTCTAAGAAAGCCAGCTGTTATATTTAGTAAGGTTGTTTTTCCACATCCTGAAGGACCAAGAACAGTTAAAAGTTCCCCTTTTTTAAGTGTGAAATTTACATCTTTTAATGCATGAACAGTTTCTCCCTTTGGAGTTTTAAAGATCATGTTTAGATTTTGAGAAATTAAATCACTCATAGAAATAACTTTATATTAAATTTTATTTAAAAAAATAGGCACCAATTTAATAAATTGGCGCCTATCTAATTTTATCTTACTCTCTAAATTATAGAGGTAAAAAGCTTGTATCTACTGCTCCGTTAGGAGTACCCATTCCTTTTAAGAAACCATCAAGATTTCCACCTGATTCCATAGATTTTTTAGTATCGGCAGCGTTCAAGAATACAAATCCACCTAAAGTTTCTTTCATATCTCCAAGTTTCATCTCTGCATCTTTTGCGATTACATTCATGTCACTTTTACCAGCTGCATATCTAGCATTAGCTTCATGAGTTACTTCTATGAAAGTTCTCAACATTCCTGGGTTTTCTTTCATAAATTTATCAGTAACAGAAGTAATATCGATACCTTTGATGCCTGCATCACGAGCCGCTTGAACTGTTAATAATCTTGTACCAACCGTTAAAGCCGCTTTAATAGAGTTACCACCAAATAAACAAGCCATTGCAACGTCACCAGAAACTAGTGCAGCAGCACCTTCTTCAGGATCCATTTGAATAACTGTCATTTTGCTTTTATCAGCACCAACAACTTTCATGCTTTCATCAAAAACATACTCAGCCATAGTTCCTAGAGGAACTGCAACTTTTTTGCCTTCTAACTCAGAACCGTTAGCCGATGTAATACCAGAAGCTTTAGATGTAACACAAGTTGTACCACCCATTCCGTATTCCATAGCAACATCTACAAGTTTCAAAGGTGCTTTAGATTTAACAGCATTAATGAATGGTACTAAACCTTGTGAGTAAGAGATATCTATATCTCCTGCTAACATAGCATCAGTCATTGCACCACCATTTGAAAAGTTAGTCCATTTAACTGGAACACCCATAGCTTTATCAAACATCATTTTAACTTTGTCTTCTTGGTTTGGAGTAGGCCATTCTAAAAAGAACGCAACTCTAACCTCTTTAGCAGCAGCATTTGCAACTGATATAGATAAGTTAAGAGCAACTACTGTACCAAGAATAAAACTAATTATTTTTTTCATTATTATTCCTCTATTGTTAATTTAATTAAATTAGCGACATTAAAATGGAATTTAGGATGGATGTAAAACAAAAAAAAACTGTACACTTTCAGGTTGTAGTATTAAAAGTCACAGTATTTAGGGATGTTAAGTGAAAAAATAATTGTAGAAAACCAATAAATTTAGTCTAATAGTTTTGCTTTAAATTATTTATTTATAGAGAGAAAAAAAATATGAGCTCAGAAAATAGAACTGCAGTACCTAATTCACTAAATGAACATTGGATGCCTTTTACATCTAATAAAGATTTTAAAGCAAACCCCAGATTAATTACAGAGGCAAAAGGTGTTTACTTAAAAACTCACCATGGAAAAACACAAATAGATGCGAGTTCAGGTTTATTTTGCAATCCACTAGGTCATGGTAGAAGAGAAATAACAGAAGCTGTTACAAAACAATTAGAAACATTAGATTACGCTCAACCGTTTCAACAAGGTTTCGGCGGTTCTTTTGAATTAGCTACAAGAATTTCAAAACATACGCCAGGTGATTTAAACAAAATGTTTTTTACAATTTGTGGATCTACTGCTGTAGAGACAGCGATTAAAATTGCTGTTGCTTATCATAGAGCCAAAGGTCATGCAGAAAGATTTAGATTTGTTGGACGTGAACGTGGTTATCATGGAATGAACATTGGCTGTATTTCAGTTGGTGGAATGGTGAACAATATTAAAACATTCGCAAGTGTTTTGATGCCAGGTGTTCAACACATCAGACATACTCATTTACCAGAACATAAATTCGTTAGTGGTCAACCAGAGACTGGAGATTATTTAGCAAACGATCTAGAGACAATTTGTGCAAACTTTGGTGGTGAAAATATTGCCGCTTGTATTGTTGAGCCAATAGCTGGATCAACTGGAACATTAGTTCCACCTAAAGGATATTTACAAAAACTAAGACAAATCTGTGACAAGCACGGAATACTTTTAATTTTTGATGAAGTAATTACAGGTTGGGGTAGAACAGGTTCTAAATTTGGTGCTGACGAATTTGGAGTAATACCAGATATTATGACAATGGCAAAAGCTACAACAAATGGTGTTGTACCAATGGGTGTTGTTGCTTGTAATGATTTTATTTATGATGCTGTAATGGATGCTTCACCAACAGGTGCAGTTGAATTATTTCATGGTTATACTTATTCAGGAATTCCAGTTGCAGTTGCTGCAGCTTTAGCAGTTCAAGATATTTTTGAAAAAGATGATATTTTTAATAGAGCAAAAAATTTAGCTCCTTATTTCCAAAAAGGATTGTTCTCTCTTCAAGACCTAGAGTCTGTGGATAATATTAGAGGATATGGAATGATGGGTGGAATAGACATGAAGCTAAACACTAAACCGGGTAAAGCTGGGTTTGAATGTTTTAAAGCATGTTATGAAGCTGGTGTTAACTTTAAAGCTACAGGAGACTGTTTAATTATAGCCCCTCAATTCATCTGTGAAGAAAAACACATTGATGAGATTATTGAAAAGTTAAGAACTGGTATTACTAATTACCAAAAAAACCAAAAAAACTAGAAAAAATTAATTAATTAAAGAAAGAAGAGTTGACTATGAAAATAGGTGTACCTAAAGAAATTAAACCTCAAGAACATCGTATTGGATTAACACCTGAGAGTGTTAAGACTTTAATATCTGAAGGTCATGAAGTTTTAGTTGAAAATAATGGTGGTTTTGAAGCTGGTTTTGAAAATGATCAATACACTAGCATCGGTGCAAAAATTATAGATAAAGCTGAGGATATTTTTAATGATGCAGATATTATTGTTAAAGTGAAAGAGCCTCAACCTGGTGAAGTTAAAATGATTAGAGAAGGTCAGATTGTCTACACTTATCTCCATTTAGCTGCAGCTAAAGAATTGACAGAGGGTTTAATTAAATCAAAAGGTGTTTGTATTGCCTATGAAACAGTAACAGACGATAATGGAAGGCTCCCACTTCTTGCACCTATGAGTGCAGTTGCTGGACGTATGTCTGTTCAAGCTGGTGCGCATTGTTTAGAAAAAAATCAAATGGGTAGAGGTCTTTTATTAGGAGGTGCTCCTGGAGTTGAGGGAGGAACTGTAGTTATTTTAGGTGGAGGTGTGGTTGGAGAAAATGCTGCTGTGATTGCAACTGGTATGGGTGCTAAAGTGCATATCGTTGATAAATCAGAAGCAAGATTAAAACAATTGGTTGAAATGTTTGGAGATAAAGTTATTCCAGAACAAAGTGAAAAGATTGATTTAAACAAATTAGTAGCAGAAGCTGACCTTTTAATCGGAGGTGTTTTAATACCTGGAGCGGAAGCTCCAAAGTTAATTACTAAATCAATGTTAAAATTAATGAAGCGTGGATCGGTAATAGTTGATGTTGCAATTGATCAAGGAGGTTGTGTTGAAACGAGCAAACCAACAACTCATGGTGATCCAACCTATATAGTAGAAGATGTTGTACATTACTGTGTAGCTAATATGCCAGGAGGAGTTCCTAGAACTTCAACTATCGCATTAAATACTGCAACACTTCCTTATTTAGTTAAACTTGCAAACAAAGGTTATGAAAAAGCTTTAGGTGAAGATAAAAACTTCTTAGCAGGATTAAATGTTCATAAAGGAATGGTGACATACAAAGCGGTTGCAGATGTTTTTGGACATGAATTTATTGCACCAGAAAAAGCAATAACAAGCTAAGAAAAATATGGATCAAAAACTTCCAACCAACGCAAAAGTTGTTGTGATTGGAGGGGGTATTGCCGGTTGCTCTGTTGCCTATCATCTTGCAAAGTATGGTTGGAAAGACACTTTATTATTGGAAAGAGACCAGCTTACATCTGGTACAACTTGGCATGCAGCAGGACTTGTTGGTCAATTAGGAGCTTCATCTACAATTACACGTCTTAGAAAATATTCATTAAATCTTTATAAAGAACTAGAAAAAAAAACCGGGTTATCAACTGGATTAAAACAAAATGGAGCAATCACAGTTGCAAGCACACCTGAAAGATTACAGGAATTATTAAGACAAGCAACGGCTGCACAATTATTTGATGTAAATGTTGAAGCTGTTAGCAAAAAAAGAATAAAAGAACTTTATCCTGTAATTAATGATGATGACATTTTAGGTGGTGTTTATATGCCAGAAGATGGTCAGGCAGATCCTATAGGGGTTACCAATGTATTAGCTAAAGCTGCAAAGATGGAAGGGGCTCAGATATTTGAAAAAACTCCTGTTGAAAAAATTCTAGTTAAGGACAAGAAAATTGTTGGTGTTAAAACTAAATTTGGCAAAATTGATTGTGAATATGTTGTAATTGCAACCGGGATGTGGTCGAGGCAAATTGGAGAAGATATTGGTGTAAGTATTCCATTATATCCAAATGAGCACTTTTATATAATCACAGAACCATTAGATAAATTACCTAAAAACTTACCAGTTTTAAGAGATTATAATTCATGTCTTTATTTAAAAGAAGATGCGGGAAAAATGTTAATTGGAATATTTGAGCCTGATGCAAAACCAGCCTTTAAAGACAAGGGAGTTGTTCCGGAAGATTTTTCATTCGGGGAATTTCCTGATGATTTTGATCACTTTGAACCTTATTTGGAAAAGTCATTTCAAAGATTACCCATGTTAGAAACTGCTGGAATTAGAAAATTTTTTTCAGGCCCGGAGTCGTTTACACCGGATACCCAATATCTTTTAGGAGAAACAGCCGAAGTTAATAACCTTTTTGCCTGTTGTGGATTTAACAGTATCGGCATAGCAAGCTCAGGAGGTGCTGGTAGAGTTACCGCTGAATGGATGATTAATGGATATATGAATGAAGATTTATTTTCACTTGATATTAAAAGATTTCAAAAATTTCATTCATCTAAAAAATTTATTATGGAAAGGGTAACGGAAACACTTGGTGATTTATACGGAATGCACTGGCCTTATAAACAGCATAAGACATCAAGGAATCAAAGATTATTACCTTATCACGAAGAATTAAAAGAAGCTGGTGCATGTTTTGGTGTGTCTGGCGAATACGAAAGACCAATGTGGTATGCGCTAAACAATGAAAAACCAGAATATAAATATAGTTTTAGTTATCAAAATTGGTACACCTCCGTCGAATTTGAAACAAAAAATACAGTTAATAATGTTGGTTTGTATGAATTGTCTCCTTTTTCAAAATATGAAATAAAAGGAGAACTTGCACATAGTGAGTTACAAAGAATATGTACAGCTAACATTAAAAGTGAAATAGGCAGGTCAACTTATACACAGATGCTGAATGAAGCAGGTGGAATTGAAACAGACTTAACAGTTATTTGTATTGATAAAAATCATTTTAGAATAATAAGTTCAGCTGCAACAAGAACACATGATAAGGCACATATTATAAAACATCTGTCTCCAGATTTGGGGTTTAAAGATATAACTGATGACCTTATTTGTTTAGGAATTTTTGGACCTAAAAGTAGAAATTTGATTTCTAAAATTTCAAAGGATGATTTTGCAAATGAAACATTTAAATTTGGTACAGGAAAATTGATAAATATTGGCTCCACAAAAGTTTGGGTTCAAAGACTGTCCTATGTTGGTGAATTAGGTTATGAGATATATATAGATAATAAAAATGCAAAAGAAGTTTATCAATCAATTTTAAAAGAGGGTAAAAACCACAATTTATCTCACTGTGGGTCTCACGCAATGGATACAATGAGAATGGAAAGTGGTTTTTTGCACTGGGGCCACGACATTTCACCTGAAGAAAATCAGTATGAGGCAGGATTAAATTTTGCAATTAGTTACAAAAAAAAAGTAAACTTTATCGGTAAAGAAAATTTATTAAAAATTAAAGACAAAAAACAAAATAAAAGATTTATTATGCTTTCTATAATAGATAGTGACCCAGGTCAGCCATTGTTACTACATGAGGAGCCTATTTATCTTAATAATAAAATTATAGGCAGAACAACATCTGGAAATTATTCTTTTAATTATAATAAAAATTTGTCTTTTGGTTATGTGAAATCTGAATACTCGAATAAAGAATTGACAAAAATGGACCTATATATTGAAGTTGCTAAACATAAATACCCAGTAAGTGTTGAGATTAGCCCATTAAAGGACAAGCAGGCTAGATTTTTATAATTTTAGTTGCTCACTTAATTAATTGATGATTAAATTATAATATGAAGAAAGATTATTTTCATAACAATAAGTCTTATGATAAAAAAAAAATAAAATCTCCAATATCCACGGTAGAGAAAAAAAAAGTTGTTGATATTAATATATTGCTAAACAGAGTT
>CAJQRS010000042.1 GCA_905612375.1 uncultured Candidatus Pelagibacter sp. | reverse complement strand
TCTTTGTACTAGTAATATCTTTATTTAGTTTGGGGCTATTTTTTTCTTTAGTGTCAACTTCTTTAATTGCATCTGATAAATTAGATACAAATAATTATTTCTTCTTTTTCAGACATTTGGCATATATTTTTATCGGTATGATCGTTTTGATATTTTTTTCATCTTTAAGTAAAGAAAACCTCTTCAAGATTTCTTTCTATCTTTTTTTAATATCTTTATTTTTTTTATTTTTAGTGCCAGTTTTAGGGACTGAAGTGAAAGGATCTAAAAGGTGGCTTAATCTTTTCTTTCTACCAAATTTTCAACCAATAGAGCTAGTTAAACCGTTCATAATTATTTTTATTTCTACAATTTTATGTAGTGAAAAAAGTTTCAATATTTATTTTAAATATTTATTAACATTCATAGCCATTGTACCTGTTTGCCTTCTATTGATGATGCAACCTGACATTGGACAAACACTGCTCATCTTTTTAGCCTGGGGTATCTTAGTTTTTATCTCGGGTATTAGTTTACCAATAATTTTAACTTTTTTTAGTTTTTCATTATTATCATTAGTTTATATGGTTTTTTTTATCCCTAAATTTATTTATATAAAAAATAGGATTTTATCATTTTTTAATCCAAATGATGGAACACATAACTTTCAATCAGATAAAGCAATAGACGCGATTAGTAGTGGTGGCTATTTTGGGAAAGGAATAGGTGAGGGTACCTTAAAAAATAGAGTACCAGAGGCTCACACAGATTATATTATATCTGTAATATCAGAAGAATTTGGTGTTGTGGCAATTGTGCTGTTATTGATTTTGTTCTTATTTTTTATTTATACTGTTTTCAAAAAAATATATTTAGAAAAAAATGAAAAAATTAAATTAGTTTTAACTGGAACTATATGTTTAATTATTTTTCAAGCTCTGATTCATATTGGTGTAAATATTAGGTTGTTTCCCACAACAGGTATGACTTTACCTTTTTTGAGTTATGGGGGATCATCTATTGTAGGCGTATCAATATTATCTGGAGTAATATTGAATTTAACTAAAAGAAAAATTTATTAGATGAAACAAAAAATTTTAATTAGCACGGGTGGATCTGGTGGTCATGTTCTGCCAGCCACTATATTGTATGAGCACCTAGAAAAACAATTTCAAGTATCTATATCGACAGACATTAGGGGCCTAAAGTTTCTAGATAAAGATAAATATAATTTTGAAATTTTTAATGTAGATCCAATATCAAAAAATATTTTCTTATTAATTTTCCAATTTTTTTTAATAATTTATTTAATCGTAAAGTCTATTTTCTTTTTAAAAAAAAAAAAAATAGATATATTAATTTCAACAGGTGGTTACATGTCACTACCTTTGTGTATGGCATCAAAAATTTTAAAAATTAAAATTTTTTTATTTGAACCTAATATGGTTTTAGGAAGATCAAATAAATTTTTTATCAAATCTTGTGAAAAAATTTTCTGTTATGCTGATACGATTAAAAACTTTCCAAATAAATATGTAGGTAAGATTACAGTAATACCGGCTTTATTAAGAAAAAATTTTTATGAAGCTAAAAAAGCTGACAGTATCAATAAGAATATTAATCTATTAATTATAGGAGGAAGCCAAGGAGCAAAGGTTTTTGATACGTTGATTAAATCTTCAATAATTGAATTATCAAAAAAATATTATTTAAAGATCTATCAACAGACTAATTTAGTTAATTTTGAAGAACTAAAAAGATTTTATAAAGATAACGATATTAATTATGAATTATTTGATTTTAATGATGATATTTCAAATCTTATGAGTAAATCCAACATATGCATTACTAGAGCAGGCGCATCAACGCTAGCAGAATTAGTATTTTTAAATTTACCTTGTGTCACAATACCATTGCCCACTTCAAAAGATAATCACCAATTTGAAAACGCTTTTTTTTATAACGAAATTGGTTGTAATTGGATTTTAAATCAAAATGAAATCAGCGACGAGGCTTTAGCAAATAAATTATTTAATATTATCGATAACAAAGACGAATTCTTAGCTAAAAAAATAAATATGAAAAATTTTAGCTATCAAAATACATGGAATAATATAAATCAGAAAATTATATCTGTTATTAATGAAAATAGAATTAGCAAAAACTGAAATTATACATTTTGTTGGAATAGGTGGGATTGGTATGAGTGGTCTTGCACTTATAATGAAAGGAATGGGTTTTAACATTCAGGGTAGTGATGTTCTTGTTAACAAAAATATTGAAAGATTAAAGAAAGATAAAATTAGAGTTAATATCAAACACAATAAAAAAAATATAATAAGAGCTACTATCATGGTAGTTTCTTCTGCTATTAAAAATAATAATCCAGAGTTAATTGAAGCAAGAAAAAAAAAGCTCCCAATTTATAAACGTGGAGAGATGTTAGCTAATATAGCATCTTTAACTAAAAATATTGTTGTAACAGGATCTCATGGTAAAACTACGACGACATCTTTATTAGCTGCAATATTTGCAAAAACAAAATTAGACCCAACCATTATAAATGGTGGAGTCCTTAATGAAATTAACAGTTCTGCAAAGCTTGGAAAAAGTGATTGGTGTATATTAGAAGCAGATGAGTCAGATGGTAGTTTCATCCATGTACCACCAACTTATTCCATTGTTACGAACATAGATCGTGAACATATGGATCACTATAAATCGATGAATGACCTTAAAAATTTATTTATAAAATTTATTAATAAAGTTCCATCTTTTGGTAAATCATTTATTTGTATTGATAATAAGAATAATGAAGATTTGTTGAAAAAATTAAAAATTAAAAATTTTTATACATATGGAATGAATTCAAAATCACAATTTCGTATCAAAAATATTAAACAAGTAAAAGAGTTTTCAGAGTTCGATCTAGCAATTAATTTACCTGGAAGGAAAAATATAGCTATTAATAAAATCAAGATACCTCTTCTTGGAATTCACAATATGCTAAATTCAACTGCAGCTATAGCGGTAGCATTAACAATTGGAATCTCTAAAAGTGTCATAAAAAGTGGATTGAAAGAATTTAGGGGAGTTCAAAGAAGATTTAACAAAATTTTTACACATAGAGAAACTACTTTTTATGATGACTATGCGCACCATCCAACGGAAATTAAAGAAGTTTTAAATGGAGTTAGAGCTGCCTATAAAAAAGAAGAAATTATATGTATATTTCAACCTCATAGAATATCTAGATTGAAAGATCAAAAAAAAGAATTTAGCTTATCATTTAAGAAGGCAGATACTGTAATTTTATGTCCAATATATACGGCAGGAGAAAAAATTGAATTAGGATTTAGTTACAATAGCTTTGCAAAAGATATTATTAAAAATTCAAAGGTCAAACTATTTATAGTTAATAATCAATACGAGTTAGCAAAATTGATAAAAAATACTGTATATGGAAAAAAAATAGTTATTGGTATGGGTGCGGGTACTATTTCAGCATGGATGAGAGAATTAACAAATTTAATATAATGTTATCAAAAGAATTAATAAAATTTTCAAATGAAATTAGTAGTAAAATTTATTTTGATTATGATTTAAAAAAAAGTAATTGGTTTAATATTGGTGGTAAAACTAAAATTTACTTTAAACCTGATAATTTGCCTGATTTAATATTGTTTTTAAAAAAATTTGGTAACAAAGAAAGAATTCATATTTTGGGTGCAGGCTCGAATACCCTTATAAGTGATCAAACTTTTGATGGAGCTGTTATAAAATTAGGTAAAAATTTTGCTAACATTTCAATACTATCTAATAGTATAATAGTGGCAGGTAGTGCCTGTCTCGATAAAAAATTATCAGATTTTGCTTTAGAGAATAAACTAGGAAACTTTGAATTTTTAGCATGTATACCTGGGACTGTTGGTGGTGGGCTAAAAATGAACGCAGGATGTTTTAATAGGGAATTTAAAGATATATTAATTTCAATACAAGCAATTGATAAACAGGGTAGAGTTTTAACAATACCAGCAAATAAAGTTATTTTTAAATACAGAAACAATGATCTACCAGATGATTTAATATTTTTAAGTGCTTCTTTCAAAGGGAAAAAAAAAGATAAAAATATAATTAAAAAAGAAATTCTTGAATTAAAAGATAAAAAAGACATTAGGCAACCCACAAAGATGAAAACAAGTGGTAGTACGTTTAAAAATCCAGTTAATCAAACTGATAAAAAAGTTTGGCAATTAATAAAAGAATCAGTACCATTAAACTTAAGTTTTGGCGATGCTTGTATTTCAGAAAAACATTGTAATTTTTTTATAAACAAAAATAATGCTAGCTTTGATGATATGACTAAACTCATAAAATTCGTTCAAGATGCGGTACAAAAAAAAACAGGAATTATTTTAGAAAAAGAAATTAAGATACTGGAATAGATATGAAAAAAAGAGTTTTAGTACTTTGTGGAGGGATATCCAAAGAACGCTTAATAAGCCTGGATACGGGCAAGCAAGTAGCTGGGGAATTAAAAAAAAATAAATATACGGTTATAACCTGTGAACCAGATCACGATTTGTTAAAAAATATAAAACTATTTAAACCAAATGTAATTTTTAATGCATTACATGGTCAGTTTGGAGAAGATGGTTATGTTCAAACAATTTTAGAAACTCAAAAAATTCCATATACCCACTCAGGTGTGATTGCCTCATCTATTGCAATGGATAAGGAAATTTCAAAAAAAATTTTTATTAAAAATAAAATACTAACTCCAAAATATATTAAATTTGACTATAAGAGAAATGAAAAAAATATTATTAAAATTATTGAAAAAGAATTAAAATTTCCTGTTGTCATAAAACCAATTAATGAGGGATCAAGTGTACACGTATATATTTGTACTAAAAAAAATATAGTCAAAAATTTAAAAATATTAAGTATATATAACCAAATTTTAATTGAAGAATTTATTCCTGGTAGGGAAATTCAAGTAGCTATAATGGGAACCAAAACTTTAGGTGCAATTGAATTAGAACCAAAGAGAAAATTTTATGATTATGAAGCAAAATATAATTCAAATGCAAAAACAAAGCATTTAATTCCAGTAAGGATTAGTCAAAAAAATTTGGAAAAAATTATAAATATTACTCATAAAGCCCATCAACTTATTGGTTGTAAGGGGGTTACTAGATCAGACTTTAAGTTTTATAAAGAAAAATTTTATTTATTAGAAATTAATACTCAACCAGGGATGACCAAACTTTCTTTAGTACCTGAAATAGCCAATCATATTGGTATAAGTTTTATACAATTAATTGAATGGATTCTAAAAGATGCATCAATCAATAGATAAAAAAATAATAATAATAATATATTTATTACTTTTAGTTATATTAAGCACAACAAGTGGAAAATCTTTAAAAAATAAAGAAAGTTATTTTCCTACAATTGGTCAAGTTAATATTCAGGGACTTTCAAGCACTAATAACTCAAAAATTTATAATGAGTTAAATTATTTATTTTATAAAAATATATTATTTATTGAAAAAAAAAAAATTCAAAGTATTCTAAGCAAATATAATATTATAGAAGTGTATAATATTAAAAAAATTTATCCCTCAACAATAAACATAAAAATCAAGCCAACTAAATTTGTTGCGAAACTTTCTAATAACAATCAATTATTAGTGGGTGCAAATGGTAAGCTTATTGCAGATAAAAGAAATAAGGAAATATTGCCCTATATATTTGGAAAGTTTAATTCTGAGAATTTTTTGATCTTTAAAAAAAATATCGTACTGTCTAAATTTAATTTTACAAATTTTAAAATGTTATATTTTTTTCCTTCGAATAGATGGGATATTTTAACTAATGATAATATTTTAATTAAGTTACCTCAGGATAATATTTCTGAATCTCTTAATCTTGCCTATAAAATTATAAATGATAACAATTTTAAAAATAAAAATCTTATTGATTTAAGGGTAAATAATAATTTAATTATTAAATAATGAGTAGTAGAAATTTTAAAACTTTTTTTGATTGTGGCTCATCTAAAATAAGAGCTGGTACATTTAATAGAAATGACAAAAGCAAAGCTTTTTATGTTGAAAGTGAGTTTTTTATAGAACAATCAAATTTAGAATCTAAAATTCAACAAATAATTACTTCGTTTGAACAAGATATAAATGAATACATCAATAGTATAAATTTGATGATAGATAGCCCAAAAATGCTCTCTGTTGGTATTTCATTATCTAAAAAACTTGATGGATCTAAATTGAAAGAAACCAATATTCAATTCTTGGTCCAGGAGGCTAAACAATTAATTTTGAATTATTATGTGAATTTTAATATTGCACACATTATTATTAATAATTATAAAATTGATGGTAATGATTATTCTTATTTACCTGATGATATTAAATGTAATTTTATATCATTAGACATTATTTTTATTTGTCTACCAACTGATTTGGTGCTTTACTTTAAAAGTGTTTTTTCAAAATCTAATATTGTAATTGATCAAATAATTTGCTCAAGTTATGCAAAATCTAATAATTATAAAGACCATCTTAATTTAAGAGAACATGTATCATTTATTGATGTTGGATTTAGTAGGACATCAATAATCTCTTACTCTAATGATATGATTATTTCTTTAGATGTCTTACCAATTGGAGGCAATCATATTACTAAAGATATTTCTCAAATTTTAGAAATAGATTTAGAAAGATCAGAACAGATAAAACGTAATTTTGACCAAAACTTCAAACCTTCAAATGATGATGATATTTCAATGGAAAAACTCCAAAAAATAATCTTTGCTAGAACTGAAGAAATACTTGAATTATGCGTTAAATCTATTGTGTCAAATTCATACTCAGCAGCTAAGTTTAAAATGGTTTTAACTGGCGAAGGTTCAAAAATACTTGATAATCAATACAAAGATAAAATTTCCTTTTCAAATGATATAGATTTTTTAGAAGAAACTTTAGAAGATATTTGTCAGTCTGGATTTAAATTTATAACAGGACCAAATAAGAAAGAAGTTGTATTGGTTCCAAAAAAATACGCAAAACAAGGTTTTTTTGAAAGATTTTTTCATTTTTTTAGATAAAATAGTATTTTACTGTAACATTTCTTGTTTTTCTTAATTTACTTGAAGAAATTATAAGAAATTGATGTCAGTTTTAAATCAAAAAACTATTAATAAAGATATTATCTTTTGTGGTATTGGCCTTCATACTGGTTTGGATGTTGACTTGACCATTAAGCCAGCAGAACCAAACTCTGGAATAATATTTAAAAGAACTGATCTCACCAAAAATAATATTGTTATACCTAGTATTTTTAATGTTAGTAGTGCAGAATTTTGCACAACTATATCAAATCAGGATGGGGTTAAAATTTCAACGATAGAACATTTGATGGGAGCACTATATGGCTTAGGTATTGATAACGCACTAATTGAAATTAACAATCAAGAAGTACCAATTCTAGATGGTTCAGCAAAATTATTTGTTGAAGGAATATCTAAAGTAGGAGTCAAAATAAGCGAAGCCCCCATCAAGGTAATTAAAATAGAAAAAAAAATAGAATTTATCAATGGTGCAAAAACAATCTCTATCGAACCAAACAAAATTAGTTTAGATATAGATTTTGAGCTTAAATATAAGAATGATCTTATAGGAAATCAAAGAAATTTTGTAAAAGTATATGAGTCAGATTTAACTAATATTTATAATTCAAGAACATTTTGTCTTTTTGAGGATGTAAAAAAATTAAAAGATATGGGTTTGGCTAAAGGTGGAGCACTTGAAAATGCTATTGTTGTTAAAGGAAATAAAATTCTAAATGAAAATGGCCTAAGAAATGAAAAAGAATTCGTAAACCATAAAATTTTGGACTGTATGGGAGATCTTTATCTAGCAGGTTATAAAATTATTGGAAAATTGGTCTGTTCTCAAGGGGGCCATAAACTTACTAATCAACTACTTAGAAAAGTTTTTCAAAATGATGAAAATTTTTCATTATTAGAGATTAAAGAAAAAAACCTTCCTCATGCTTTTATTAATAAAAGTAATTTAAGATCTATCGCATAAATTATTTTTGCAATATAAATAAAGTAATAAAAAAATATTTTAATGAAACTCTTTTTTAGACTAGCGTTATTAGTACTATTCTCTTTTTATTTACAGTCGTGTGGTAAAGGGAGTAATGAGATATCCAAGATTAAGGAAATTAATCAAGAATTAGAAATGGCCTCAACCTATAAAGAGGGATTCAAGGCACTTAAAGAGGGTGATAATATTTTTGCTGCAAAAAAATTTTTAGAGGCTGAGCTCTTATTCCCCCAATCTATATGGGCGGCAAAATCTGCCTTAATGTCAGCATATGCATATTACAAAGAAGATTATTATTCAGAAGCTGTATTTAATCTTGAAAGGTACCTTCGAACATATCCAAAAGATGAAAATCAAGCGTATGCATATTTTTTACTAGCGATATGTAATTATGAAACTATTGAAGATGAAACGAAAGATCTAAGGCCAATAGTTGAAGCAAAAAAAAAATTTGAATTTATTTTAAAAAATTATCCAAATAGCGAATTTTCAGTAGATGCAAAATTTAAGGTTGATTTAATCAATGATTTATTAGCCTCAAAAGAGATGTACATTGGGAGACATTATATAAAAAAAGAAAAATGGATAGCAGCAATTAATAGGTTCAAATATGTTTTAGAAAATTATGATACAACGATTTATACTGAAGAAGCAATTCATAGATTAGTAGAAATTT
>CAJQRS010000041.1 GCA_905612375.1 uncultured Candidatus Pelagibacter sp. | reverse complement strand
CAAGCTTCAGTATTCTTTAAAGCCAGAATTTAATTTTAAAACCAATTTTAGTTTAGAAAAATACATTCAGGCATTCTTTGATTTTTTTGCTAAGAAGATAATTGAGTATAAATTATTAAAAATAGAGGAAAAAAGAAAAAAAAAATTAGAAGAAATTGAAAGAAAAGAAGAAAAAAAACTATTAATCTATAAGCAAAAAATAAAAAGAGAAGAGCTTCAAACAAGAATCCAAGAAAAAAATTTAAAAGAAGAGATAAAATTAGAAAAAGAAAGGGCAAGAGACATAAAGTTATTTTTACGTAAAGAGCAGGCACTACTTAGAATTGAACAGGCAACAAGACAAAGACAATTTTTAAAACAATTGCAATTAGAGAAGCAGATTGAAAAATTTAGAATAAGGGAAGTCAAAGAACTTGAAAAATTAGAAAAAGTTTCTTTAAAAGAAAAGAGAGAAGATTATGCGGGACTTCAAGCAAGAATAGAAAAATTAAAGGATAAATATAGAATTATAAGGGATCAAAAAATTAGAGAAAGAGTGGAGGCTTTAGGTATAAAAATTGAAGGTGATGAGGATAGAGAAACTTTATTACAAAAAGAAAAAGATTATAAAATAGCACGGCAAAGAATAGAACTTTCTCTTGAAAGCTTTTACAGAAGTGCAAGTAGTTTGGTTTTTCAACTCAATAAACGCCATGTAACCAGGCACATGTCTATTTTTAGATGCATTGATCAAAGATTTGAAACTGGTGAAATATTTATTAAATGGGACGAAGCTTCAGATGAAGAGTGGTTATTATTAATCTATATAAAGGACAACTCTCCAGACAAGGGAATAGTTATTGAGGATAAATCGAATCCTGAAAAAAATTCTTCACATGAGTTTAAATCTAACGAAATATTTAAAGCTTCAGATTTGATGGTGGACTCTTTAACTCAGTTAATTTCAAGGAAGAGAGCGAAAAAAGATTAGATTAAATACTCTCTTCTCTAATTAACTTTTCAATCTCAGGTATCATTTCACCACTCTTAAATGAGGGGTAAAACTTTAATGCTCTTTCTATACTCTTAATAGCACTTTCGTATTTTTGAAGTTTTATAAAAATTCTTGCTTGTCCTGATAATGCCCCAAAATGTCTGGGCTCTATGTTCAAAACTCTATCAATATCATTCAGAGAACTTGTAAATTTATTCATTAAAAAATATAATGTAGCTCTTTTATTCCAAGCCTCAGACCATTCAGGGTCGGTAACTATAATATTGTCAAAAATTTTTAATGCATAATTATAATCTCCATATTGCATCAGCTCTGTTCCAAATTCTAGTCTCTCAGTTAATTTTTTATTAGTTGGGTGTTTATTCCAAACAGACCAAATCTTCTTTTCCAATAATGCAGCATTTTTTGAATTATCAACTTTTTCAAGTTGATTGAAAAGATTATTTAAAATATTTTCTTGAGATGATTGTACAGAAGAAGAAAAAATACTTATGTATAAAATTATTAAAAAAGTCTTACAAAATTTCATAATAAAAATATAATTTAATTCATGTTAACACTCAATAAGTTAAAAATTTATTTAGAAAGTTGTTTTTTATTTTTAAAATATAAAAAAAAAGCAATGATTTCATAAAAATATGAAAATAAAGTAAAAATTATTGGTACTTTGAAAAAAGTGTAAAGAAATTTATATTTAGGAATTTTTTTCCAAACCAATAAAAAAGCTTCTGCGCCACTAATTATTTTTTCTCCATCTTTAATATGAAGTCTTCTCAAAAGAGTTTTATCATTTTTTTGTGTCTCTATTTCAGCAGATTTATTATTTGTAATATCAATCCACTCTATGTCTTCAACATTTTGTTTCTTATATAAATCTATTTCTGCTCGACAAATATTACATGAATTATTAAAATAGACCTTCATTATTTATTTTTTTCTTTCCAGGCAGTCATTCCGCCACTCATATTTTTTACATTTTTTAACCCCATATCATGCATGGTTTTTGTCGCAAGAGTACTTTGACCACCAAGACCACAAAATACCACGTATTCTTTATCTGGATTATTTTTAAACATTTCTTTTTCTAAAGGACTTCCGCCTGCTAAGTAAAATTCTAATAAACCTCTTTCTAGGTTAACCGCATTACCTATTGTTTCTGCCTCGAAACTACCTTTATCTCTTACATCTATAAATTGCACATTTGGATCTTTTAATTTCTCTTTAGCCTCATCTATAGAGATATTTGTTATTTCATTGGAAACATTCATTAATTCGTCAAATTTTTTCATTTTATTATCCTTTATTTATTAATTAGTAAAATTACCTAGAATTGGTTACTTTGTATATGTGCGAAATACACCAATTGAATAAATAATTATAACTATTACTTCATCGATATGACGGATTTTTTTAACAAAACAGATTTAACAAGAAACGATGCGGAAAAAATTATTTCTGAAACCCTAAACAATTGTGATGATGGCGAGCTTTATTTAGAGAATTCAAAGAGCGAATCCATTGTTCTAGATGATGATAAAATTAAAAGCTCTATTTATAGCTCTGATTTAGGTTATGGCTTAAGAGCTGTAACAGGTGAGGTTGTTGCTTATTCTCATTCAAATGAAATTTCAAAAAATTCATTAAAACAATCAGCTGATAATTTAAGCTCAACCTTGAAATCAAAAAAAGGTATTTATAATCATGAGCTACCCAAGACAAACGAAAAATTTTATAAAAATATTAACCCCATAGAAGAAAAATCACTTCAATCAAAATTAGAACTCTTAAAAGAAGTTAATAATTATACGAGAGCAAAAAGTGGCATCGTACAACAAGTAACAGCAAGTTTTTCTGGAGAACATAAGTCCATTGAAATAATTAGATCAGGTGGTGAAGTGTTAACAGATGTTAGACCTTTAATTCGCTTTAATGTTTCAGTGATGCTTGAAAAAAATGGCAAAAAAGAAACTGGAGTTTATGGCATTGGTGGTAGACAGTCTTACGATGAATATCTTAAAGATGATAATTGGAAAAAAGTATGCGATGAAGCATTTAGAATTGCCTCAGTAAACTTAGAGAGCAAGCCCGCTCCTGCAGGAGAGATGAAAGTAGTTTTGGGTCCAGGGTGGCCTGCAATACTTATTCATGAAGCTATAGGTCATGGTTTAGAAGGGGACTTCAATAGAAAAAAAACCTCTGCATTTCATAATTTAATGGGTCAGAGAGTTGCAAGTGAAGGAGTCACAATTGTTGATGATGGAACTTTGCACAATAGAAGAGGAAGTTTAACAATTGATGACGAAGGAACACCCACAGAAAAAACTGTCTTAATTGAAAATGGTATATTAAAAAATTTTATGCAGGATCGTTTGAATGCAAGATTGATGAATACTAGATCTACAGGGAGTGGCAGAAGAGAAAGTTACAAACATGTAGTTCTTCCTAGAATGAGAAATACAATGATGTTAAATGGAAAATATTCACAAGAAGAAATGATTAAGTCAGTTGATAAGGGCATATTTGCAGTTAGTTTTGGAGGAGGTCAGGTAGACATTACTTCTGGAAAGTTTGTGTTTAATTGTACAGAAGCTTATGAAATCATAAATGGAAAAATAGGTGCTCCTATCAAAGGAGCAACATTAATAGGTGATGGTCCGTCAATTTTAAAGGAAGTTTCTTTAGTTGGAAATAATATGATGCTTGATCCGGGCATTGGAACTTGTGGAAAAGCAGGACAGGGCGTACCAGTTGGGGTGGCCCAGCCATCAATTTTGATTGATAAAATGACCGTAGGTGGAACTCAATTATAAATCATATGGTTAAAGATCAAGATTATTTAAAAAAAAAAGCTTCTTTTTGTATAGATTTAGCAAAAAAATTAGGTGCAACAGATGTGACGGCAGTAGTAGGGCACTCAATTTCTGAAACAGTTAATTTTAGAAATAGAAAACTAGATGAGTCTGACAGATCGGATAGTTTAGGGGTTGGTCTAGAAATTTACATTGGTAAAAAAAAATCTGGTGTTACATCATCAAATCTTAATGAAGATAATATTAAAACTTTAATAGAGAGATGTATTGAAACAACAAAAATTACACCGGAGGATGAATTTAATTCTTTACCAGATAAAGATTTGCTAGCAATAAAAACTAATGATTTAAACTTATATGACGATGATCATATAGAAAATAATGAAAAGATTGAATATTTGAATGAAGCTGAGGAAGTTGCGCTTGAAAAAAAAGAAATTATTAATACAGAAACTAGTTTTTCGGAGTCTAAATCTAACTTTATATTAGCAAGCAGTGATGGTTTTTTAAATGGGTATAAGTCTTCATCTTTCTCAGCGTCTTGTGTTGCTGTTGCAAAAAATGCTAATAATAATATGGAAAGAGATTATGAATTTACAAGCTCCTGCCACTTACATGACATGCTTAGACCAAATCAAATTGGATCATTGGCAGCTAAAAGAACTATTCAAAAATTAAATCCTCAAAAAATAGAAAGTGAAAAAATAAGTATTATTTTTGATAGAAGAATTTCAAAAGGAATGTTGAGTGTTTTAGCAAGTGCAATATCAGCCTCCTCTATAGCTAGAGGAACCTCATTTTTAAAAGATAAAATGAATCAAGAAATATTTTCTACCTCAATAAATATTTATGATAAACCTGATATAGTTAAAGGATTAGGCTCTAGAAATTTCGATAGTGAGGGAGTTAAAACTAAGGAATTAAAATTAGTAGATCAGGGTGTTTTAAAGCATTACCTCGTTGATACTTATTATGGAAAAAAATTGAATCTAAAATCAAATGGCAGAAGTGGAGGAACAAGTAATTTATATTTTGAAAAAGGATCTATCTCGTACAAAAATCTTTTAAAGTTAAATCAAAAAACATTATATATTACTGAAACAATTGGTCATGGAAGTAATTTAGTTACTGGTGATTACTCAGTGGGCGCGACAGGGTTTATGGTCGAAAATGGAGTATTTAAGTATCCCGTTAGTGAGATTACTATAGCTGGAAATTTTAATGATATGTTTAAAAATATAACTTTAGCAGATGATCTTGAGTTTAAATATTCAACAAATGCTCCAACGATGTTAATTGAAGGTATGGTTGTTGCGGGAAAATGAAGGACTTCTGCATTATTGGGTCGGGTATTTCAGGATCTACAATCGCTCACACTCTTAGTAAAAAATATTCATTAGATGTCTATGACAAGGCAAGAGGTGCAGGAGGAAGATCGTCTAATAAAAAGTTTAACAAGAATGAAAGCTTTGATCATGGCGTCCAATATATTTCACCAAAAAGTAGTCAATTTAAAAAATTTATAAATAATCTTATTAAAAAAAAGATAGTTAAAAAATGGTCAGGTAGACATATATTTTTAAATAAAGATAAGAAGGAAGATAAAAAGCACATTAAGATAATTGGAAATAAAGGAAATAATTGTATTAGCAAGTATCTATTAAAAAATATCAACTGTATTTTTAATACTGAGCTTATAAAAATTACTAATAAAGATAAGATCTGGGAGCTAGATTTTTCTGATGGTACTAAAAAACTTTATAAATCCTTAATATTAACTTGCCCATTTCCCCAATTAAGAAAATTATCTAAGAGATATATTAAACATTCATTTATTAATAAAAAAGTTGAGATGGATGCCAATATCACAGTTATGTTAGTAACCAAAAAAACTAGACCAAATATTAGTAGCTATTTTTTCTCCGATCTAATTCTTGGGTGGGCTGCATATGAAAATAGTAAAAAAAGATTTAAAAGTGATTATGATTTATGGACCTTACAAAGTACATACAAGTGGGCAAACAAAGTCATAATTAAAAATAAGATTAATAAATTAGATAACACAAGAATATTAATTAATAAATTTTTTGAACTTACAAAACTAAAAAGAAATAAAATTGTTCATATTCAAAATCATGGCTGGAAATATTCATCTAATTCTCAGCCACTTAATATTAAAAGCTATTGGAATAAGTCTATAAGACTTGGGGTTTGTGCAGATTGGTTTATAGGCCCCAGACTTGAATCTGGTTGGTTAAGCGCTAAAGATCTATCTTTGAAAATTAAGAAGTGAATCTTTATTCAAAACTTTTTAATCTATATTCCCACTCACCCATTCTTGAGTATTTTACTTTAACAATTAGACCCGTATTCCTATCGAACCATATGTCAAAATTTAACTTTTTATCATCAGGAAGGTTTTGGTTTTTGGATTTAAGTTTAAAGTGTTCAGTTTCATAACTTTTTCCGTAAAGCTCAAATTTTTCTTTTGCAATAAATGTTATAACCTGTTCTTTAATACTACCTGAGATAGGACTAATTTGACTTTCTGCCTGTAGTAATTTGTGGTTCCACCAGTTTCCTATAATATTATCTTTACTTGCCTCACCCGAGTATGAAGAGCCCTTTATTATAAATTTATTATTTTCTTTATTTATTTCAAGATTTACAAATTTCTCTTTTTTATTCTGTTTTGTTTTAGAACGAAAA
>CAJQRS010000040.1 GCA_905612375.1 uncultured Candidatus Pelagibacter sp. | reverse complement strand
TCCCTGGAATAGATCTATTTTTGCAAAAATTGTGGAAAATGTTAATGCCACAAACCCGAAAGCTATAGGCTTTGATATCTTCTTTGCAGAGAAAGATAAACAATCTCCCGAAGAAATAATTAGTGCTTATAATTTAATACCAACAGACGTTGTTAAATTGCAGAATATTAAAGGACCTGATGAAATATTTAGAGAGCAGTTAGAAAAATCAAAATCAGTTACAGCAGTGCTTGGTAGCAATGTTTCCTCTCATGGAACTTATAATAGATCACCAAAAGCAAAATTTCTTGTAAAAGGAGGAGATCCTAAAGAATTTACATATTCTTTTCCTCACTCTATAGGATCACTTGAAAAATTAGAAAACAGTGTAAAAGGATTAGGCTCTATTTCTTTTTTAGATCAAACCGATGGTATTATCAGATCACTACCATTGATTGTTCGTTTGAAAAATCAATTATATCCAACAATGGCACTTGAAATGATCCGTGTAGGATCAAATCAAAAGAATTTGTATGTAGAGATGAATGAGGCCGGCATTAACAGAATAAGCTCAAGACCTCATAAAATTTACTCAGATCCGAATGGAATTATTTGGATTAGATATAAAGAATCACTAAAAAACCAGTATATTTCTGCAAGCTCAGTGTTTGAGGGTAAATTTGATCCATCAAGGTTTAAAGATAAGTATGTTTTAATTGGTGCATCAGCACAGGGCTTGTTTGATCTAGTAAAAACTCCTTTAGGAAATACAATTCCAGGAGTTGAAGTGCATGGAAACATAATTGAAAATATTTTAGATCAATCCTATCTTATTCGAAATCCAAACACTTATATATTTGAATTGTTATTTTCAATTTTAGTCGCTGGTGTTGTATTCTTTCTCTCCCAACATACTAAGCCCAAATATAGTTTATTAATATTCTTTGGAAGCTTAACCATAGTAATTATAATTGGTTTTAGTGCTTTTTTATTTAAATCCCAACTTGTAGATATTAGCTACCCTATATTCATGCTCACAATTACTTTTTTAACTGGGCTCTATTTTAGATTTATAGAGGAAAATCAAGTTGCAATAGCAAATTTACAAAAAGAGGCAAAGTTATTAAGAGAAAGAGAACTTGCAGGAGATGTACAAAAAAGCCTATTTCCAGACATATCAAAGTTTAAAAATTTTCTTTATGCAAAAAACGTTCCAGCAAGAGATGTTTCTGGAGATTTTTTTGATGTAGTTAATGTAGGAGAAAATGAATATTTTTTCATATTAGCAGATGTATCAGGGAAAGGTATTACAGCTGGTATGTACATGGCTAAAGCAGCCTCAATATTTAGAACAATTTCTAATTTATCATATCCATTAGAAAAAGTTGTATTTACAGTAAATAATGAACTAGTTGAAGCAAAGTTTAAAGGGATGTTTATGACAGCTGTATTTGGAAAATTTAATACAGAAACTGGAGAAGCGATTTTTGTGAATGCGGGTCATGAAAGTATTATGGTTTTTGATAAAGAAAAAAATTTTGAGTTTATGAAATCTGAAATACCACCTATAGGAATTATAAAATATTCCTCAGAGTCTATGGTAATATCAAAAGCAACCAATTTAAAAGAAAAAACATTTCTAATTTATACTGACGGTGTAACAGAAGGTTATTTAAGGAATGGTCAAGAACTTGGAGTAGAAGGAGTTGAAAGAATAGTAAGAAATTTAGAAATTATTAATCCACAAAATATAATAGATTCTATTACAACAGAACTTAATTGGGGAGCAGAAAAATTAAGAGATGATATTACTTGCTTGGCTTTAGATATTAAAAATACACAACTTACAAAATAAAAATGAATAAGCTTTTAAATGAAAAATAAGACAAATATAAAGAGAATATGTTAGGATGCCTAAATATATGAAGAAAAATATTTTTATTATTATTATTTTTATAGTTTTAAATGGTTGTGCTCAATATAGCTCAATTGTGGGTCCAGCATATACTATGGCCAAAACAGGCAGTCCTATTCTAGCAGGCGCTTCTGCAGCCACATCTTATGGAATTAAAAAAACAACAGGTCATACTCCTGGAGAACACATAAATTCTCTAGTAAAAAATAATTCATCTTTAACGGAAGAGGAAAGTTACAAAGAGTGCCAAACAATCCACTCTTCATCTATAAATGAAATTTTTTTTGAAACTTTAGATGAGATTGATTGTTTTCAAGACCCATTTAGTATTCTTAAATAGAATATTAGATATCTAGTTTATCAAAGTCTAAATCTTTAACTTTTAACCTCGCAATAGTCCTCAATCTTTACAGCAAATAAAATTATTAAACCCAAAATAGGTGGGTTATCCCTGAATTCATTGAATAGTAATATATAATTTAAGAAAATTAATCCCAAGTTATTTACTATTAGAATGAAAAAAATATTTCTTATTTCAATATTTTATATTTTTTTTTTCTGTTCCAATTCTTTTGCTTTTATAGAATTTAAACAATCAAAAGATATTTCTTTAGATACCACGGAAGTAAGAGGAATAAATTTTAAGCCAGACGGGACCATAATGTATGTAACTAACCGTGACCCTAGTAATAGTAACAAAGCACAAGTAACTCAATACTCTCTCAGTACACCGTTTGACATAAGCACAGCAACAAAAACCTCACAAACAAATTTATTACACAAAAATAATCTTGGCGTAGCGTTTCCACATGCAATTGAATTTAAACCGGATGGAACAAAAATGTTTTTAGCCTCCAACAATAGTCAAACTTCCATCTATCAATATAATTTAACTACTCCTTGGGATTCATCTACAGTAGTATTTGAAAAAAGATTTCAGATAGGCAATAGTACTGAAAGTTCATTAAGAACTCTATCATTTAAACCTGATGGCACACGTATGTTTACAGGTGGACCAAACCAAGGTAAAATAAGAGCATATATACTAGCAAATCCTTGGGACCTTACATCTGGAGTTTCATTAGAAGCTGTATCAGCAAATTTAAAAACTTCTTCTGATACCAGCTTTAGAAATACTCAATTCGATACAACTGGAAGCATAATGTATATCATGGGTGATACTAATAATAATATACACAAATACACTTTAAGCACACCCTGGGATGTCACAACTATATCCTCTACTTCCACTGAATACGATTCAGGTAGTAGATTTTCTAATATGAGAGGTTTTATATTTGCAGCAAGCTTTACAAAATTATTTGTTACAGATGATAATGGCTCAACAAACACAATTTTTGAATATAGTGCAGCTTGTGCTGTCACAATTACATGTAGCGATCCTTCTGATGATGGTGATGTTAAAGCAATCGTTGAAGCGAATGTTGAATTGTCAAAACGTATAATTCAAAACATTAATCTTCCAATTTTTCATCGTATGGAGTGGCTGAGAAGACATAAAAATAAAGATAATTTATCAAATCTTAATGCAGAAATTGATTTTACTAATGAAAAAATATCAAAATTAGTTAGCGCTCTTAAAAGCTCTAAAAAAGAAATTGATAGAAGTTATGATAGTGACGATTGGTTTAAATGGAGTGAGGGTAGAGTTGGTTTAGGGAAAACTAAATTTAAAAATTCATCATCAAGAAACTTTAATAGTAATGGCATCTCAATTGGTGCAGACAAAATAAATAAAGAAGACAGAAACACTATGTACGGGTATGCTTTTCAGTTTGGAAGTGATGATATTGATATTGGAAATAGAGGAACAGCACTTGATACAGATACTTATAGTTTAGCATTATACACCACTAAACTTGGAGAAAATCAGGTTTTTACTGATGCATTAATTGGAGTTAGTTTATTAGATATAGATCAAAAAAGGGTTACTTCTTATAGTAACACTCTAAAAGGTAAGCGAGAAGGACAGCAGATCTTTGGAGCATTTAATTTTGGAAAAAGAATTGTTAATGAAGATCTAAATCTCAATCCAGGCATCAAATTAGATTTAGGGTACACAAGACTAAATTCTTTTAGTGAAAAAACAATTTTAGGAAATAGTTTAGCCGATGCATTATTTTATGAAGCACAAAATATTAAATCTGCATTAGTAACCCTTGGTATTCTTTTAGACAAAACAGATACAGATAAGCAAGAAGATGAAATTATTAACCATCATGGGCGATTAGAATATATTGCAGATTTAAGCTCATCATCAGATGCAGAGTTTTATTATCTAAATGATCAAAGTACAGTTTATAATTATAAAGTAGATAATAAATCAAAACATAATTTAAGAATTGGTTACGGTGTTGATGTCACTTCAATATCAGACTGGTCATTGGTTGGAAATTTTGAAAGATTTCAATCTTTTGGCAAAAGCCACAGTAATGATATCTATTTATCTGTAGGGTATGTCCCAATTGATGAAATGAAATTTGTATTTGATGTTAATAATTTTGACAGTACTAGTTTATCAATAACCAATAGGGTAAATGGGTTTGATTTAAAGATGAGTTCTAACTATAATTTCTTAAGTGAAGTACCTGACTATGGTGCAAATATAGAAATTTTAAATAAATTCTAGCTACTTTAAAAAACTTATGAAATTTATTTTAAAAAAATTTGCTAAATATACTTACACTACCTTTTTTTTGATTATTTTTTTTAGTTCAAAAATAGTTTATTCAGAAGTTGTTACTATGCCTGAATCATTAACTACTGATACAACTGATTTTGTATTATTATCTAGTTCTGGTGTTACCCCAAGTATCTCAGGATATTCTGGAACTCTTTTAGTTTCCGCTACTGCTTCTTCAGGGAACATCAAAATAACCAGTACTTCAAATACCGATATAGCTAATGGTTATTGTGGATACACTGCTGATAGCAATAGTGCACCTGCTCAATGTACTGGCTCCTCTCTTACAGAAATAGGATTTAGAGGAACTCAAGCTAACATTAATAATGCATTAGCCACGCTCTCATTTAAGGGAGATGGCTCAACAGGCACAACAATAACTGTTTCAGTCACTCCGGCTGGTAATAATTATAACTCAGTTAATGGTCATTATTATAAATTAGTAACTAGTAGAAGTAATGTTAACTGGGCAGATGCAAAAACTGCAGCTGAAGCTGACACATATGAGGGTTTATCTGGATACCTAGTAACCATTACCTCTGAAGCAGAAAATAATTTTTTAAAAGCTAAAATTTCATCAAATACTTGGATAGGTGCTTCTGATAATTCAACATATATATCTACCTCTTATAGTGCAGGTGAACCAACTGAAGGTACTTGGCAGTGGGTATCGGGTCCTGAAAATGGAAAAACTTTTTTTTGTCAAGTTGCAATTGGTTCCAAAGCTAATGCGGCGTCAGATGAATGTTCTGTTGCAACTGGCTATTCCTATAATAATTGGAAAAATAATGAACCGAATGATCATAACAACAGTACTGTTGGACAGGAGGATTGTGCCCACTTATATGGTAGTGATGGTCAGTGGAATGACTTGCCATGTGCTAGCGGACACAATGTAAAAGCTTATATTATTGAATATGGAGGAACAGCTGGAGAAACTGCTACTGTTTCAGGCCTAACTACACTGTCAATTAATTCAACTGAATCAGATGATTATAACGTATTTGATGATGCAGAATTAGTTGGGATAGTTGAAGGACAATCAGAAAATGCAAAAAAATTTATTTATAGTTCAACAAATTCTGTTTTAGAGAGAATGGAATGGTATCGAACTACAAAAAAAAATGACAATATTAAATTTCAAGATATAGGTATAGATATAGATATAACAAATAAAGATACCTATCCGTACGCAAAATTATTAGATGCTTATCTTTTAAAAGGTGATGTTAACAAAGAACAAAAGCTATCAAATAAGAATATTGAAAAATTTATAAACGAATTACCTCTTTCAAAATATTTAAAAAATGAATTTGGAATGGTGCCTCGAAAATGGAAAGTTTGGAGTTCTGGTTACCTTAAAAAAGGTAAAATTAAACTTAAATCAGGCAAGGTTAATCAAGAGTTCGACTCAGACGCTTTAACACTTGGAATGGATAAGATAATAAGGAAAAATACTCTTTTTGGTATAGCCATTAGACTAGAAGATCAGGATACTGATGTTGGGCAATTAGGCACTCAAATTAAATCTGATTCAAAAAGTGCAACAATATATTCAAGTTGGCATAACAATAAATCAACTTTTATTGATGGTTTAGTTGGCTATGGATATATTGAGAATGATCTTACAAGAATTGAACAAGCCAACACTTCTAATAAATTAACTGGAAATAGAGGTGTTAAGCAATATTTTACTTCAATTAAATTTAATAAAATAAGAGATAAAAATAACTTTACTTCATTATTGTTTGGAAGAGTTGATTATGGTTTGTCTAAATTAAAAAGTTTTTCAGAGTCAGGCAATACTCAAGCATTAAAATTTGAAGAACAAAATTTAAAAAACAAATCTGTTTCAATTGGTACTTTAACAAAATATAAAAAAAAAATTAAGAAAGGTTATTTTTTACCATACGGAAGAGTTGAATTTTTTGAAAATTTAACTTCTGATTCAGAAGCTAAAGCATCACACGTTTCTGACCCTAACACCACATATTATTATACTGTTAAAGAAGATTACTCAAACTCTCTAAAATTAGAGTTAGGTTTTGATTTAAATCTAATTGATAGTTGGTATCTTTCTACTTCAATAAGAAGATTAATTAAAAATAATAAAGACTACGAAAATGAATTTGCAATTAAAGCAGGTAAACCATTTTAATTCAGCAAAATAATCAGTACTGATTTTATTGAGTGATGTATCTGACTATGGTGCAAATATTGAAGTTTCAAATCAATTTTAGCTAATCTAAAAAAAGGAGAAATTTTCTTACCAATAGATTTAACAATAAATCCCAAAACATACGGTACACAAAAGCAACATTAAATGAACAAATGTTCTTTTCTTGACTTGAATGAAAATAAAAAACAAAGTAAAAGCTTGTTAATTGAGTAGGGCCTGTAGCTCAGTTGGTTAGAGCAGTACACTCATAATGTATTGGTCCCAGGTTCGAGTCCTGGTGGGCCCACCAAGAAAGTTTATGTATTTTTCTTAGAGTTGATTCTTGTTAATATTCTAGAAAATCAATTTTTAGCTATTTAATAACGATTATTTATTGCTAAAATTATTAAGATTTTTAAGAAGAGCATCAATGTCTCCATCATTAGAATTTATTATAGACGCAAATTCTTCTTTTTGAGTTCTTGCTAAGCTTAAACCTTCAATTATTAAATCTCTTATTAGTAAATTTTCAGGATTTTTTGTATATACTCTCCAATCAATCTTGACCGCAGGTCTTGATTCAGTTGCAACCAGTAGACTATTTACCATTGTATAATTTTTATTTATTTTTTTCTTAGAGACCACTTCAATTTCTGGGTTTGAGTATTCAGCTAATCTGCTAGAAAAACTTTTTAAAAAATAATGTTCAAATGCTTTTTCATACTTTTTTTTTTGATCATCATTTAAATCGTTTCTATATGCACCAAGTGAATAAAGTCCAATACCTCTAATATCTACTGTTTCCTTTGCTATCTCTTTAAGTTTTTCAATTCTTTCATTTTTTGAAAGGTTTCCACTAAGTGTCTTTGCTGCTCTATTTACTGTTGATTGAACAAAAACATCTGGTTCAATTGAATGTGCATTCCCAACACAGGAAAAAAAAATTATTAATGAAGAAATAGTTGTTAGTACTTTTTTTGCAGACATTATTTATCCTTATTATATATTTTTATAATTATTGATTCTCTATCTCTTCCCAGTCGCCCTCATTGCCCCTATATATAACTTCGATAGTTGCATTTGTGTTCATAATCTTTCTTTGTCTGTTTTGTAAATATAAACTTTTAACTGATGCATAAAAATCCATAGAATTTTTCTCTAAATTTTCTATAGTCTCTAAATTATTTGCTCTAAAATCTACAGCTGTTAGAGTTTTTGTTAGTATGTAGTCAGATTCATCTAAAAATTCATTATTGCCATGTGTAGAGGCATTATACCAAGGGTCTCCACCTAATACATTTATAAATGACCCAGCAGTATCTCTTACAGTTGATGGCCCTAAAACCGGTAATACTAAATAACAACCTGTACCCACTCCCCATACGCCAAGTGTTTGACCATAATCCTCTTTTTCATATTCTGGAAAATTCATTTTGTCAGCCACATTAAATATTCCAAGAATTCCTATAGTTGTATTAATAGCAAATCTTCCTGTATTAATTCCTGCAGTTTTAAATTCTCCTTGTAAAACATTGTTTGGTATAGTTATAAGAGAAGAAAGGTTAGTAAGCGCATTACTCGTGCCAGTTCTAACTGGCGACGGCAAGCCTCTATAAGCTCTTGCAACTGGCTTTAAAATTACTTTATCTAATCCTTGGTTTAGTGCAAAAGAACCTCTATTTAAGCTCTCAAAACAATCTTTAACCGTTTTAGAATTTTTGGATAAGTCATTTTCACCATCAGTCCCTGCACTTACATTTGATGTAAGAATTATTGAAATTAAAAAAGTTATTATAATTTTTTTCATTGCTAGATTGATTATATAGTACATATGATAGTATTGTAAATCTAGATTTAGCTTTAAATATGACCCAAAAATGGCTTTAAAAACAATATTAAATTACTCTCCTAATTTTAACTCTAAAAAAAGAAGTTCTAAGGAAATTAAATTTATTGTTTTTCATTACACGGGAATGAAAAAGGAATCGCAGGCCGTAAAAAGACTCACTAATATTCAATCTAAGGTTAGTAGTCATTATTTAATTAAAAGTAACGGAAATATATTTATTTTAGTACCAGATTTATACATAGCCTGGCATGCTGGAAAATCTTCTTGGAAAAATTATAAATCTTTGAATCAAAACTCTATTGGAATTGAAATTACAAACCCTGGACATGAGTTTGGTTATAAAAAATTTTCTAGGAAACAAATTTCCTCTATTTTAAAACTGAGTAAATTTCTAATAAAAAAATACAGTATTAGTGCTAAGAACATTTTGGGACACTCTGATATAACCCCAGAAAGAAAGAAGGATCCAGGGGAAAAATTTCCATGGGAATATTTATCTAAAAATAAAGTAGGTTTATGGCACACATTAAAGAAACAAGAATTAACAAAAAGTAGAAATCAGAAAACCAATCAAAAAGAAAGAAAACTTTTTTTTGATAATTTGTTTAAACTTGGGTATTCAAAAAAAATTCCAAAAAACTTAAATAAAAGAAAGTATTTAAGTGATGTCACTAAAGCCTTCCAAAGAAGGTTTAGGCAAGGGTTGATTAATGAAAAAATTGATCAAGAATGCTTACTTATTAGCAAATATCTTCTTAAGAAGTATAATTAAATTTTGCTTGAAGTTTTATATTTTAGTAATAAATTAGATTTTGCTAGATGAACGACTTGTCGCTTTAATTTTTTTTAAAGAGGAAAGTCCGGGCTCCGCAAAGACACAGTGCCAGGTAATACCTGGCGGGGGAAACCCTAGGGATAGTGCCACAGAAAATATACCGCCATAACATGGCAAGGGTGAAAAGGTGTGGTAAGAGCGCACCGGTTCTATTGGTAACAATGAACGCTGGAAAACCCCACTGGGAGCAAGACTAAGTAGAGATGACATTGTTGCAAAACTAAAAGCCGTCTTTGGCTAGTTATCAGGGTTAGTTGCTTGAGCTTAAGAGTGATCTTAAGCCTAGAGAAATGATAAGTTTTAATGACAGAACCCGGCTTATAGTTTGTCTAGCAAACTTATCCACAATGAAAATTTATTAAACATACGGATGTTCACCTTTTGATTCATAATTGAATCATTTCTGTTCTTTTTTTTCATTTTCTAATTGTATTAAATTAAAACTAAAAATTGATTTTAGGATTAATAAAGATACATAGAAGTTGCTTCATTTGTCAACAAAACCTCTTAAAATGAGCATGTTGACTAAAGTTTAAAATACCCATAGTATCCCACATATTCCCAATATGGAATTTATGAAATATAAAAAATATGTTTTTATCTACTTACGAGAACAGAATAGACAAAAAAGGAAGGGTTTCAGTGCCAGCTAGCTTTAGGTCTCATCTTTCAAATCTGGGATACAATGGTGTTATTTGTTATCCATCATTCAATAACCAATCTATTGAAGCTTGTTCACAGGATAGAATTGAAAAGCTTTCAACAAGCATAGACTCTCTAAGTCCTTTTGAGGAGAAAAGAGACTATTTTGCAACGTCGATCTTATCTGAAAGTGTAAATTTACAATTTGATAGTGAAGGAAGAATTTCACTTTCTACGAAATTATTGAAACATGCAAAAATTAAAAATAGCATGTATTTTGTTGGCCAAGGTCAAACATTCCAAATATGGGAACCAGCAGCATTTGAAAAATTTAAGGTTAATGCGATAAAAAAAGCAAATCTAAATCGTGCGAGTCTTAAATGGGAAAAATTTTTTAATAACAATGAGGGGAAATAAAAATGACAATTAACTTTAAATCACCAGAAATAAAAGAATTACAACCAAGATTGCTAGTCGTGGGAGTTGGCGGCGCAGGTGGAAATGCACTTAACGAAATGATTGATAATGGACTGCAAGGTGTAGAATTTATTGCCGTCAATACAGATGCACAAGATTTAAAGTTAAGCAAAGCTAAAGCGCGAATTCAAATTGGTTTAAATCTGACAAAAGGTCTGGGTGCAGGAGCCAAGCATGACATTGGTCAGGCGGCTGCAGATGAATCATTAAACGAAATCGTAAACACTCTTCAGGGTGCAAACATGGTTTTCATTACCGCTGGTATGGGTGGTGGAACTGGAACTGGAGCAGCACACGTTATCGCAAGGGCGGCAAAAGAATTAAATATTTTAACAGTAGGTGTTGTTACACTTCCTTTTTTATACGAGGGACCTTCAAGAATGAGAAGAGCACAGCAAGGTCTTGAAGAATTAAGAAAACATGTAGACACAATTATTGTAATTCCAAATCAAAATTTGTTTAAGATTGCAAATGAACAAACTACATTTGAAGAATCTTTTAATCTTTCAAACAATGTACTGATGCAAGGAGTGCAAAGTGTAACCGATCTAATGGTTAGACCAGGCATAGTTAATTTAGATTTTGCTGATGTTGAAACAGTAATGGCTTCAATGGGTAAAGCAATGATGGGAACAGGAGAAGCTGAAGGAGAGGGCAGAGCAGCAAAAGCAACAGACATGGCAATTAGCAATCCTTTAATTGATGATTATACTTTAAAAGGTGCCAAGGGATTATTGGTAAATATTACTGGTGGCAAGGATCTTAAACTTTTTGAGGTTGATGAAGTAGTAAATAAAATAAGAGCTGAGGTGGACCCAGAGGCTGAAGTAATTATTGGGGCTATTACCTCTGCTGATCTTGATGGAAAAATTAGAGTATCAATTGTTGCGACAGCACTAGATGGGCAGCAACCAGAAAGTAAATCTGTAATTAATATGGTTCATAGAATACAGAATAGAAATCCTGGTTATTCAGACTTTAATGCTAGTTCAGCTCTAGCATTTAATTTTTCACCTACAATGCCTAGCCCTGTTTCGCATGGTGCAAACGCATTAAAGTTGGAAAATGAAATTATTGTAGAACCAGCTACAAACAGTCTATCATCAGAAATATTGAGTGAACAAACTGTTACTAATGAAGAAGTTAAAAATATTGTTGCAGAAGATCAATTAAACGATTTTGAACAATCTTTTTCAGAAGAAGTGCTTAGTGACACTAATGAAACTGAAGAAAGAAATTCAACAGAAGTAGAACATGTTTCTAATGGACTTGAAAACTTTGGTGTAGAAGGTGAGACCGCACCAGATTTATTTAGTTCAGATGACGAAATTAGAGAAAATGAGGGTTTATTATCAACTGAAATTACAGAAAATACTTCTGAAGATGATGATTTAGAAATTCCAGCATTTTTAAGAAGACAAAAAAATTAATGGTTTTTAAAAAAAAAAATGATAGCCACCATAATACCAGATGTGAGAAATCATTATCCGGTATTGCTAAGTGAAATAATTAGTATTATTACCCCTCAATATGGTGGCATATTCATAGATTGCACGTTTGGTCAAGGTGGATATTCAAAAAAAATTTTAAGTTTTGAAAAGACCAAAATTATTGCATTAGATAGAGATTCAGAAAGTTTAAAAAAAGCTGAAGAAATTCAAAATGAATTTGAAGATAGGTTCTTATTTAAGAATATCAAGTTTAGTGAATTAATTAATTTAAAGCTTAAAGATGAAAATATAAAAGGAGTAATTTTTGATTTAGGTTATTCTTATACACAAATAAAAGATCCCAAAAAAGGTTTATCCTTTGAGACAATTGGTGAGCTTAATATGAAAATGGGAATAAATAATTTTTCTGCAAAAGAGGTGATTAATAGTTTAGATGAAAAAGAACTTGCACAAATATTCAAATATTTTGGAGATGAAAAAGATAGCAATAGAATAGCACATAATATTGTAGAAGATAGAGCAACTAGAGAAATCACAACAGAAGAACTGGTAAGAATTATTGATTCATCAAAAAGGAAAAAAAACCAAAGAACACATAGTGCAACAAAAGTTTTTCAGGCATTAAGAATATTTGTTAACAAAGAAATTAGTGAATTAATCTACGGACTAATTAATGCTGCAAAAGTTGTTAGGAAGGATGGCGTCATAGCAGTTGTTACATTTCATTCACTAGAAGACAAAATAGTAAAATATTTTTTTAAAAGCTTATCAGAAAATAAAAGTGTTTCCCGTTACATGCCAAAAAGTGAGGAAAAAGTGAATTTATTTAAATCTTTAAGTAAAAAGCCAATTATACCATCTAAAAAAGAAATTCAAGAAAACCCCCCATCAAGGTCTGCAAAATTAAGATATGTTATTAAAAAAGAGGACTTTTATGATTTTGAAACAGATATTTTAGAGAAGTTTGATCATTTAATCAAAATTGAAAACTTTTCTAAAAAATTATGAAGAAAGTAACCTTTATAGCTATCCTAATATTGATCCTAGCCACCTCATTAGTAAAAAATTCAACAAAAGAGATTGAAGATAAAATTTTTATGGTAAATGAAAATATTAGACCTCTAAAATCAGAGCTTGGAGATGTGCTTTTAGAATACAATTATCTAAGCTCACCAGATAAATTAACTCAATATCAAAATCAATATTTTGAAAAAAACTTAATAAAAATTAATATTACAAAAATTAAAAGATTAAGTGTAAAAAATAATCATATAAAAGTGAGTAATTTTTTAAAAAAAACTAACGATGAGAGATAAAAAAAATAATGTTACCTTAGAGGAGTACGAAAATGAATTCTCATATAAGAAAAGTAAGACAAATTTAAATATAGAGTTTAATAGAATAGCTTTTATTTTCTTTATATTTTTAGTAATTTCAACAATTTACTCAATTCAACTTTTTCATTTAGGATCATTAAAAATACAGAATGAAATTAAGCCTTTAATTACAAAGAAAAATTATAGAGCAGATATAATAGATAGAAATGGAAATTATTTAGTTAAAACAGTTAGCTCCATAGATATTGGGATCAATCCAATAGAGGTTATAGATAAGAAAAAACTCCTAATTAATTTACAATTAATATTTCCAGATAAAAATTACAGTGATATATCAAAAAAACTTGAGAAAAATAAATATTTTTATTTAGAAAAAAAAATAGAAGCAGATAATTATGAAAAAATAATGATGCTTGGAGATAAGTCAATTAAATCTGAAGAAAAATTAACTAGAATTTACCCTCAAAAAAATCTTTTTAGTCACATAATTGGACAAATAGATGATGATAACAATGGTATCTCAGGAATAGAAAAGTCATTTGATGAGGAGTTAAAAATAACAAAAGATTTATTAAGATTAACAGTTGATGCAGATATTCAATTTTTAATAAGGGAAGAATTATTAAAATTTAAAGAAGTATTTAGAGCTAGAGGAAGTGCTGCTATTTTGATGGATATAAATAGTGGAGCTATAATTTCAATGGTTTCAATTCCAGATTTTAACCTCAATGAAAGAAAGACTATTGCAGATGTGAATTATATCAATAGAGCAACCAAAGGTGTTTATGAATTTGGTTCGGTTTTTAAAACATTTACGGTTGCAGCTGGTTTCAACGAGAACTTGATAGAGCCTAATACTGAATATTTAAATTTAAAAAAACAAATTGAGTGTGATGGTTTTAAAATAAGAGAATATAGTAAAAAAACACCAACAGACCTCACGGTGGAGGAAATTTTAATAAGATCAGGCAACATTGGATCTGTTCGAATAGGACAAAAAATAGGAGAAGATAAATTTAAGTCTTTCCTTAACAAGATTGGCGTACTAGAGACAATCGATTTTGATATTCACGAAGTTGGAAAACCTATTCCAATCAATTGGGGAAAATGTAAATTAGCAACAGTTTCTTATGGTCATGGCATTACAACTACACTTTTGCAAATAGCCAAAGGTTATTCAATAGTTACGAATGGTGGTTATGATATTAAACCAACTATTATCGTAAAAAAATTATCTAAAGAAGATGCACAAAAAAGAATATTAAATATAGGTGTTTCAGATAAGATAAATAAGATTCTAAGAAAAATTGTTACTAACGAAGAAGGTACTGCTGAATTAGCTAATATTGAGGGATATGAGGTAGGTGGTAAAACTGGGACAGCTCAAATATCTAAAAATGGAAAGTACACGAGAGATAAAATAAATACATTTGCAGCAGTTTTTCCATCTCAGAAGCCAAAATTTACTTTAGTAGTTATGCTGGATGAACCAAAGACCAATAGTGAGTATGTTTATTATTATAGAAATGGTAAAGAACCAACCAAAGGAACACCATATAACACAGCAGGATGGACATCTGTTGAAGTTGCTGGCAAAATCATAGAAAGAATTGGGCCTATTTTAGCCACAAAATATATGGAAAATTAACTCATCCATGATCATCGCAAATTTTATTAAAGGAATAGAATTCAAATATAAATACCATTATTTTTCAGGCATTTGTTTTGACAGCTCAAAGTGTAAAAAAGATAATATTTTTTTTGCAATAAGAGGCACCAAAATAGACGGTAATAAATTTATTAATCACGCCATTCAAAAGGGTGCAAAAACTATTATTTCTAATCAAAAATTTGAAGGTATAAAAAAAAACATCTTATTTATAAGATCTTCTAACGTAAGAAAGTCCTTGTCAGAATTTGCTTACACATCCCATAAAGACAAACCAAAAAATATAATTGCAGTAACGGGAACAAACGGTAAGTCTTCAGTTGCTGATTTTTATTTCCAAATTTTAAAATTAAATAAAAAAAAAGTAGCCTCGATTGGAACTCTGGGCATTAAAACACAGAATTATATACAAAAAGTTTCAAACACGACTATTAATCCAATTGCTCTAAGTATAGTTTTGAATAAACTTAAAAAAGAAGGAATTAATGATGTTATATTGGAAGCATCTAGCCACGGGCTTAAACAGAATAGATTAGATGGTTTAAAATTTAAAACAGGTATATTCACAAATTTATCACATGATCATTTAGATTATCACAAAACACTTAATGATTATCTTAAATCAAAATTATACCTCTTTGAAAAATTACTCAAAAAAAAAGGTAACATAATTACTGATATAGAAATTCCTCAATATAAGAAGATTAAAGAAATAGCTTTAAAAAATAAATTCAATATTGAAACAATTTCAAATAACAATAGTAATCTAGAAATAATTTCTCACAAATATTATAATGGAAAACAAATAGTTAAAATAAAATATAATAAAAATATTTACAAATTTGAAACAAAGTTAATAGGAAAGATTCAAATTAAAAATATTTTAATGGCAATGATGGCTGCAACTAAAAGTAGTTTAAGTTTTGAAAAAATAATTAATACAATTAATAATCTAAAACCAGTAAGTGGAAGATTAGAACAAATTGGAATTATTAAAAATAATTCTAAAGTTATATTGGACTACGCACACACACCGAATGCACTAGAAACATCCTTAAAGAGTTTAAAAGAACAATTTATAAATAGAAGAATCTTAATAGTTTTTGGTTGTGGTGGAGACAGAGATAAAGCAAAAAGGGGAATGATGGGTAAAATTGCCAATCAATATTGTGATAAAATTTATTTAACAGATGATAATCCAAGATTTGAAAATCCAAAGACAATAAGAAACACCATAAGAAAAAATATTAATGAATCTAAAATTTACGAGATTTCAAATAGAGCTAATGCTATCAAGAAAGCAATATTTGACTTGAAAACAGGTGATATTTTAATAGTTGCAGGTAAAGGACATGAAAAAATTCAAGAATACAAAAAAATTAAGAAATTATTTTCTGATCAACAACAAATATTAAAAAATATCACAATTAAAAATAAAACACTTTCAAGTGACCTTAGACTAAATATTTTAATGGAATTGGGCAATTCAAATAATATTTCTTCAAAACTAAAAATT
>CAJQRS010000039.1 GCA_905612375.1 uncultured Candidatus Pelagibacter sp. | reverse complement strand
TTATCCCCTCTTATAATTTTTTGCTTTACTTAAAACTTTACTCATCTCTTTAGATGATAAAATTTTAGGCTTACCAATTTTTAGAGCTTTTATATACTGGTTCGAAAGATTTTCAACCTCTTCAGCTAACTCAAATGCTTTTGATAAATTTTCAGAAAATGCAATTTGCCCATGATTACCTATTAAGCAAGCATTTCTCTGTTTTAAGGCTTTAAGAATATTTTTAGACAACTCTCTTGTTCCATAAGTTGCATATTTTGCACACTTAATGTCATTACCACCGGCCATTGCTACCATATAATGAAAGGCTGGTATTCCTTTTCTGTGAGTGGAAATTGCCGTAGCACAGTTTGAATGAGCGTGAACAATTGCTTTAGCATCTTTTTTACTAACATAAATATCTTGATGAAATCTCCATTCAGAGGATGGTATTCCCTTTTTTTTATCAAACTTCCCTGTAAGAGATACGAAAACTATATCTTTACTTTTTAATGAAGAATACTTTGCTCCAGAAGGTGTAATTAAAAAACCATTTTTATATCTTGCAGATATATTTCCAGATCTTAATGCAGAAAGCTTTTTAGCATTAAGCATTTTAGCATATTTAATTACTTCAGATTTTAAATTATTCATTATCTAAACATTTTTTTTAATGCTTCACTTGATGCTTCACAAATACCTTTTTCTGTAATCAATCCCGTTATGTATTTAGCAGGAGTCACATCAAAAGCTAAGTTTAATGCTTTACTTTTTTTTGGATAAATTAATACTTTCTTAAGTTCATTATTTTCATCAAGCCCTTCAATGTGGGATAATTCCATAGGATTTCTTTCTTCGATTGGAATATCTTTAAAGTTTTTAATATCCCAGTCGATAGTTGAGCTAGGCAAAGCTACATAAAAAGGTACATTATTATCATAAGCTGCTAATGCTTTAAGGTAAGTTCCAATTTTATTACAAACATCACCTGTTGATAAAGTTCTATCAGTTCCAACGATACACATATCAACCTTACCTCTTTGCATCAAAATTCCACCTGTATTATCTGCAATAATGGTATTAGGAATTTTTTCTTCATTTAATTCATAAGAAGTTAAGTTTGCACCTTGATTTCTTGGTCTAGTTTCATCAACCCATACATGTAATGGGATACCTTTTTTATGCGCATGATAAATTGGGGACGTTGCTGTTCCCCAATTAATGGTTGCTAACCAACCTGCATTGCAATGAGTCAAAATATTAACTGTATTTTTCTTTTTTTTATAAATCTCTTCAATTATTTTTAATCCTTTTAATCCAATATTTTCACAAAATTTTTCATCTTCATCACAAATTTCTTTGGCTTCCTTTAAAGCTATATTTAAAATTTTATCATTATTAATACCTAATAATTTTTTCATCATGCGGTCTACTGCCCATTTTAAATTAATCGCTGTGGGTCTTGATTGAATCAAGCTCACTGAGCTTTTTTTAATGAAATCAGGATGGCTATTTTCTTTAACAGCTAAAGCCATTCCGTAGGCTGCTGTACCACCAATTAATGGGGCCCCTCTTACTTCCATTACTTTAATAGCATTTATTATATCTTTAACTGTTTTAAGATCTTTTATTATAAATTGATGTGGAAGTTTTGTTTGATCAATTATTTTAACAACATTATTTTCAAACCAAATTGTTCTATATTCTTTATTTTCTATTTTCATTTAGAAAAAACTCGACCAGCAATAGTTTTAAGTTTACCCATTGTTTTTTGAGTTCTTTTTTCTGGAGCTGTAATAATAGCAACATCCAAACAATTATTTGTTGGATCTTTTGGATCAATATGAATTTCAAAGTTATCAACAATATTTTTAATCATCTTTTTAGCTTTTTCAGCATTTTCTAAAAGAATTTTAATTACTTGCTGTACATCAACATTTTCATGATTTGGGTGCCAACAATCAAAGTCTGTAACCATTGATACAGATGCATATCTAATCTCAGCTTCTCTTGCCAATTTTGCTTCAGGCATGTTGGTCATTCCAATTACATCAGCATTCCATGATCTATATAAATTCGATTCAGCTAATGTTGAAAATTGAGGACCTTCCATAACAATATATGTTCCACCTCTTTGATATTTTATATTTTCTTTCTTGATAGCTTCTTCACATGAGTTCATTAGTCCATTTGATGTTGGATAAGCCATTGAAACATGCGCTACTATCTCTTCATCAAAAAAAGTTTTATTTCTTGCGAAAGTTCTATCTATGAATTGATCAACAATTACAAATTTTCCAGGTGGTAAATCTTCCTTTAAAGAGCCTACAGCTGACACTGAAACTATGTCTGTTACGCCAAGCTGTTTTAAAGCATCAATATTAGCCCTAAAATTAATTTTAGAAGGAGATATGTGGTGACCCTTACCATGTCTTGGCAAAAAATAAATTTCTTTAGTATTATACTTTGTTTTTAAAATATCATCTGATGGTTTGCCCCAAGGAGTATCTATTTTAATAAACTCTCTATCTTTAAATTCCTCTACATCGTAAAGACCACTGCCACCAATTATTGCTAATTTACTATTTGCCATATTAAAATAATTCTTTAATATTTATATATTAATAATAATTAAAAATGAATTTAAAAGACTTTATAAGATCAATTCCTGACTATCCTAAAAAAGGAATTTTATTTAGAGATATCACTACTCTAATCAAAAATGAGAAAGCTTTCGCTGAAACGATTAATCAAATGGTTGAAAGATCAAAAAAATTTAAAGTAGATAAAATTGCTGCTATTGAGTCTAGAGGATTTGTTTTTGCTTCAGCAATCTCTTATTTACTTAAAAAACCCTTTATATTACTTAGAAAAAAAAATAAATTACCCGCTGATACCCATTCAGTAGATTTTGAATTGGAGTATGGCACAGCAACCATAGAAGTACACAAAGATTCAATTGATAAGGATGATTCAGTTTTAATTATAGATGATTTAATTGCCACAGGCGGCACAGCTGAAGCTGCTGCTAAGCTTGTGGAAATATCTGGTGGAAATGTTGCTGCTTTCATTTTTGCTATTAATCTATTTGACCTAAGAGGATCTGATAACTTGGTTAATAAAGGTTATCTTGTAGAAAACTTAATGGACTTTCCAGGTCACTGAAAATTTAAACTTTTGGTCTATACCAAGAATTTTTTCCTAACATTGAATTAAATAACCCTAAAAATCTCATTAGATAAATTTTTCTCTTAATTTCATTAAATGTTATAAAATAATATAAAGATTTAATAATAGAGGTAATCATTGAAGGAAGGGTTACTTTAAAGGCTTTAAGATATCCGTAATGTTTTTT
>CAJQRS010000038.1 GCA_905612375.1 uncultured Candidatus Pelagibacter sp. | reverse complement strand
AGTTAGCATTGTGGTTTTCTTGATTTGAAAAATCATTTTCTAAATCAAACACTAAATCAAAACCATCTAACGCTTTAGAAATTTTAAAGTTTGAAGTCATGTCTTCACTAAGTCCAAGTGCAAGCTCTGTTTCTTTTCTATATAAAAAGCCTGTTGATAATGTAAATTTATTTACATGACCATGCCCTTTGATTTGCTGTCTTTCGTAATCAGTACTAATTGTTAACCCTTGGTCATGCTTAAAATCAAAACCAAGTCCTGCTGTGAATATATTTCTATTTTTGTTATCAGCTTGATATTCAAAATTTTCGCTGTCTGATACATAACTTGTAACGACCTTAGAGTTTGAAACAAACTCTTTACCATATTCAAGATTAACTCTACGTTTTACAGTTGAATTTTCTAGATTAACATCTTGGTCTATTAATACTCCTAAAGAAGCCATTAAAGATTTAATATCTTGATCACTATAGCTAATAGCATCAGTGCCATCCTCTGTATAGCTATCAAGCGTTGTATAACTTGCATCAATAGTACCTATTGGAGTAACAGTTAAGTCACCATCTTCATATTCTCTACCAAAATCAAGTGAACCAAAAACTTGCTTACCATCACGGTCACCCGTTTGTTTAATAGTGTTTGCTTTGTTCTTTCTAACAATATCACTATCTAAATAACTAACTCCAAAAACATGTTTTAAAAAATTCTTGTCTTCTAAACTATTAATCCCGTAAACAGATAAACTTAAAGCATTAGTGTCCACTTTAGAACCGAAGGATCCAACATCAACATCAGTGTTACCCACTCTTAAAGCAACTCCTAATATTTGGTCATTATCAGTTTTTTTATCAGCGCCCACAGTTATACCAAGGCTATTAATATCTTGAGCAGAACTTAAAGAACTGTCTCCAATTCTTCCAAAACTAATACTACCTTCATTCCATACTTCCCAATCATCAGGTAAAAATTGATCTAAACTTCGAAGTAGGGTTGGTTTAGCTTTAGTAGAACTTACAACACTATTGGATACTTTCTTAAATAATTCATTTTGAAAGAGTAACTCTATATTTTGTGCACTCGTGTTTTGGTATTTATTCGCTCTTAATATTTCTAGTCTTTTTAAAACAGACTGACTTGAATCATTAGCAAAATTTTTAGCAGTATTAATTTGTGCATCTATTATACCTGTTACATCTTTATCTTGTGGTGGCTCTTCACATTTTGATGAATTGGTGAGTGCAAAAGGACAGGATAAAGTATAGCTATTTATATCATCACCACTACGACCTGACAAAAACATCTTGGTTCCATCATTATTAAAAGCAATGTCCGAAGGAGTCTCTTCTTGATCAATAATATCAAAACTATCTACAAAGGTTACAGTTGATGTTAAATCAAAACCTACTGATAATGTATACTCATTTATATCGCGACCACGACCACCTACCAGATACATCCTGGTTCCATCATTATTAAAAGTAAGACCTTTAGGTAAATCATCTTGATCACTGATATCGAATACGTCATCGTCAGATGCAGTTGAGGTATCAAAACCTGTTGATAATGTGTATACATTTATTTCATTAGCATTATTACCTGTCAGAAACATCTTGGTTCCATTGTTATTAAAAGTAATACCGTTTTGACTAGAGTCTTGAGCATTAACATTAAAACCTGTTCCATCACTGTTTATATCAACGTGATTTACAGTTGATGTTAAATCAAAGCCTACTGATAAAGTATACTCATTTACCTCATCACCAACATCATCATCAAGACCAGCACCTACCACAAACATCTTGGTTCCATCATTATTAAAAGTAAGACCCTTAGGGCTATTCTCTTGAGTGCTAATATCAAAACCTGTTCCATCACTGTTTATATCAACGAAAGTTGCAGTTGATAAATCAAAACCTGTTGTTAATGTATATACATCTACATCAGCAGAACCACTTAAGACAAACATCTTGGTTCCATCATTATTAAAAGTAACAGCATGAGGAGTATCACTTTGATCATTAACATCAAAACCTGTTCCATCACCGTTTATGTTATCAAAAGTTGCAGCAGCAGCAGCTTGTGCTGAGCTAACAAAAGTTAGATTAAAGATTAGGAATATTGAGAATATTTTTTTTAAAAAATTAAGCATTTAAATTTAATTATAAATTTTAGAGAATTTAGGTTTTTATAATTTTGAG
>CAJQRS010000037.1 GCA_905612375.1 uncultured Candidatus Pelagibacter sp. | reverse complement strand
AGCAATATTCACCACAAAACATTTAAACTTTTCGTAGCTTTTTATTTAGAGGAAATAAGATTAATAGATAATTTTTAAAGAAAATAAGCACTAACACCCAAAAATGAAACAAAACCAATAACATCAGTTATTGTTGTTACAAATACACTTGATGCAATTGCAGGATCAATATTCATTTTTTTTAATGTGATTGGAACAACAATTCCAAATAGTCCAGCAACTATCATCGTAACAACCATTGAGATGGATATAATCATTGAAAGTAAAAAATCTTGAAACCAAATTTGAACAACAAGAGCACTTATTATAGCAAAAATAATACCATTTAAGATACCTATATTGAATTCTTTTAATACATTTTGGGAAAAATTATTTTTAGTTAAATCATTTGTGGCCAAAGTTCTAACGGTAACAGCTAGTGTTTGCATTCCTGCATTACCCCCCATAGAAGCAACGATTGGCATTAAAAAAGCTAGGACAACCATCTGTTCTATTGTGGCACCAAATAAACTGATAACCCATGTCGCAAGGAATGCTGTGAATAGGTTTAATAAAAGCCAGTTAAATCTTCTTTTTGTTTTTTTGAAAACACCATCCGTGATTTCCTCATCACCTACCCCAGCTAATCTTAAGGCATCTTCTTCTGCTTCTTCTTTTAAAACAGTTAAAACATCATCATACATGATCATACCGACTAATTTATTAGTTTTATCCACTACGGCAGCCGAATTTAAATTGTAATTCTCAAAGAGATTACCAACTTCTTCTTTATCCATATCAACTGGAATAAGTAATTGGGACTCAGACATAATAGAAAGCATCTTTGTATCCCTAGATGTTGTTAAAACTTTAGAAGAAGGAACTGTTCCAATAGGTTTGAAATCTTCATCTACAATAAAAATTTCTAAAAACTCATCAGGTAAATCTTTATTTTCTCGTAAGTAATCGATTGTTTGTCCTACAGACCAATTGCTAGGTATTGCTGTAAATTCTCGCTGCATTATTCTTGCTGCTGTGTCCTCGGGGTAACTTAAGCTTTCAAGTAAAGCAAAACGGTCTTTTGGCGGTAATGAGCTTAAAATGTCATTTTTATCTTTCTCATCTACATTTTCTAAAATTGCGATTGCATCATCTGACTCTAAATTTTTTAAGAGCTTAACAATCGAGTCAGATGAAAGGTAAGCAATAATTTCAGATTGAACAGATTCATTAAGTTCAATAAAGACCTCTGGATCTATATTAAAATTATTAAGTTTTATTAAACTTTCTCTATCGTTTTGATCAAGATGTTCGATAATATCAGCAGCATCAGCTGGATGCATTTCATTAAATGAATTTGTAATAAATTGAGCATCATTATTAGCAATCTTACTTGTAACAATCTTTAAATACTCTTTATTGAACTCAAAATTAACTTTTTTATCTTTTATTTTTTTTATTAAAGACATAAATTTACCTATAAATCAATTTTGCACTATTAATGCATAATAGGAATAATACAATTTATAAATGAATATAGAAATCAAAAAGTCCATAAAACCAGTAAAATATGATGTTGCCATAAAAATTCTTGAAGAGAGATTGCTAGATATAAATAACAATAAAAAAGGAGATTTAATTTGGGTTCTGGAACATGAGGAAGTCTATACAGCTGGTAGCAGTTATAAGGAAGAAGAGATCTTAAATAAAAATATTAAATTAATCAAAACAAACCGTGGTGGCAAAATTACCTATCATGGACCAGGACAATTAATTTGTTATTTTGTAATAGATTTAAAACGAAGAAAAAAAAATATTAGAAAATTTATAACCTTAATTGAGAAGACGATTATTGAAAGTTTATCTGAATTTAACATCAAATCATATGGTGATCCAAAAAATATTGGTATCTGGGTTAATGGTAAAACTGATATTAAGAAAGTAGCAGCAATTGGTGTGCGTGTTAGTAAATGGATTGCTTATCACGGATTTGCAATAAACGTTAGTAACGATCTAACAAAATATAAAGATATCATTCCTTGTGGTATCTTAGATAAAGGTACAACAAATCTTAAATCCATCGAAGATCAGAACTATAATATTTTGAGTGATGTAATTGTTGATAATTTTACTAAGAACTTGGAAATCTGAGTCTTTTAGTCTTTAAAAGTTTTTTGAAATAATCTGGCAAAAGTGCTGTGTACGTGTATTTTTTATCCTTAATCATAAATTTAATTTGATAAGAGTGAAGCATTAAATTTTTATTAATGGCTTTATCTGTATTACTAAATTTATATTTTTGATCACCGTATATTGGGGAGCCTATCGCATATAATTGTTTTCTAAGTTGATGTTTTCTTCCAGTTATTGGTTTCATTTCAACTAAACTGCAAATTGAGTTTTTATCTAAAACTTTATAAGTAGTTCTGGCTTTTTCTACTATTTCTTTATCATTATCGTACCTTGTAAGGTCATCATTCCATTCACCAACATCTTTTTGTAATTCACCATGGCAAATAGCTAGATAAGTTTTATGAACTTTTCTTAATCTAAATAATGATGTTAATAACTGTGCAGCTTCCCTATGTTTAGCCATAATAAAAACGCCTGATGTATCTTTATCAAGTCTATGAACGGAAAAAGGTTTTGTATTTTGAAAAATGTCACTTCGAGCAAAAATATCAACAAGATTTTTTTTTGATTTAGTTCCACCTT
>CAJQRS010000036.1 GCA_905612375.1 uncultured Candidatus Pelagibacter sp. | reverse complement strand
CTAGCAGCGCATATAGCATTAATATTACATTTTATGGAAAAAAACATTAATTTAATAGTTGAGATAGATGAGAATAATCTTCGACTTGATGTATTCGTCAACAAAAGAGAGAAGTTGATTAGCAGAACAAGAATAAAAAATCTAATTTTAAAAGAGAAATTAAAGTTAAATAATGTGATTGTTAATAGCCCTTCAAAAAAAATTAGTGCCGGTGATAAAATAGATCTACAAATTCCAGAACCAAAAGAAGCTTCCTTAAAACCCTATAATTTTAAACTAGAAATTGTTTATGAGGATGATGACTTATTAATAATTGATAAACCAGCTGGAATAATTATGCACCCTGGAGCTGGTAATCATGATAAAACAATTGTTAATGCTTTAATGCACTATAATAAAGATTCTCTCTCTACAATTGGTGATGAACTTAGACCTGGCATAGTACATAGAATAGATAAAGACACATCTGGATTAATTGTTATTGCTAAAAATAATGCAACTCATGAAAATTTGTCTCATCAATTTAGTGAACACACTATTACAAGAGTTTATCAACTCTTAATTTGGGGGAAACTTAGACCTTCATCTGGTATAGTTGATACTTTTATAACTAGAAGTTCTAAGAATAGACAAATGATGGAAGTTAGTAGTTCTAAAGGTAAAAGAGCAATAACTAATTATAAAACCATAGAGATCTTTGAAAATGATAAAACACCCACACTAAGTTTGGTCGAGTGTAGATTGGAAACAGGAAGAACACACCAGATAAGAGTTCACATGACGCATATGGGTAACAGTATTATGGGTGATGGTAAGTATAAAAAGAAATATAAGAAACTTAAAAATATTGACACTAAATTAGAAAATCTGATTTATAAACTGGATAGGCAATTTCTCCACGCCCAAACACTTGGCTTTATTCACCCAAAAACTAATAAGGAGATGACTTTTACCTCAATTCTGCCACAAGAGCTTGAGAATATTTTAATATTGCTTAGAAATACTAGTAATTAAGGTCTTGAAATATTATTATAATTAATTAAATAGACATATCTTATGAGCACTACAATTAAAAGTAATCTTCCTGCACTTTCAAACGAGGGTGGTTTATCCGCTTATCTTGAGCAAATTAAAAAGTTTCCTATGTTGGCAGCTGAAGAAGAATACATGCTGGCAAAAAATTGGAAAACAACAGGGAATGTTAAAGCTGCAGAAAAACTTGTGACTAGCCACCTTAGACTTGTTGCTAAAATCGCAATGGGTTACAGAGGGTATGGCCTTCCAGTTAATGAAATGATTTCAGAAGGAAACGTGGGCTTAATGCAAGCAGTAAAGAAATTTGAGCCTGAGAAAGGTTTTAGACTGGCAACCTATGCTATGTGGTGGATTAGAGCTTCTATTCAAGAGTATGTGTTGAGATCTTGGAGTTTAGTTAAAATAGGCACAACAACAGCTCAGAAAAAATTATTTTTTAATTTAAAGAAAATTAAAAATCAAATTGCACCTCAATCTGAGGGTGACTTAAGGCCTGAACATGTCAGTGAAATAGCTAACAAATTAGATGTCAATGAGAATGAAGTTGTTTCAATGAATAGAAGACTTTCTGGTAAAGAGTTTTCTTTAAATGCTCAAGTTGGTGAAGATGGTGATGAATGGCAAGACTGGTTGGTGGATAAAGAGCTAGATCATGACCTTAAGTTTGCACACCGAGAAGAAATGGGACAAAGACAAAGCTTATTGAAAGATTCTATAAAAATTCTCAACGAAAGAGAAAGAGAAATTTTATACTCCAGGAGGTTAAATGACGAACCCACAACACTCGAAGATTTAAGTAAAAAATATAAAATTAGTAGAGAAAGAATTAGACAAATAGAAAATAAAGCTTTTGAAAAACTTCAAAAACATATGCTTTTATCTGCTAAATCTAAAAATTTACTTCCAGTAAACTAAACTTCAAAAGGGTTCTCTAAGAGAATTGTATCTTCACGTTCAGGACTTGTTGAAATGCTTGAAACTTTTGTACCTATAAAATCCTCTAAAGCATAAATGTAATTTTTTGCATTTTCTGGTAAGGCCTCAATATTTTTGATTCCCTGGGTAGAACTTTTCCATCCAGGAAAAGTTTTATAAATTGGTTTTATCTTTAGCTGATCTTCAACTGCTGCAGGAAGATAGTCCATTTTATTTCCATCTAATTCATATTCAATACACATTTTAATTTCATCAAGCTCATCTAAAACATCTAATTTTGTTAGTGCAATTCCATCTATTCCTGAAATTTTGATTGTTTGTCTAACTAAAACTCCATCAAACCAACCACATCTTCTTTTTCTGCTGGTTACTGTTCCAAATTCTTTTCCTCTTGAGCCGAGTAATTCTCCTATTTCATCAGTTAATTCTGTAGGGAAAGGGCCTTCTCCAACTCTAGTTGTATACGCTTTTGTTATACCAAGTACATAATGAATAGAATTTGGTCCACACCCTGTTCCTGTAGCAGCAGCAGACGCAACAGTATTGGATGATGTCACAAAAGGATATGTACCGTGATCAACATCTAATAAAATTCCTTGTGCACCCTCAAATAGTATTTTTTTCTTTTGTTTTTTGAATTCATCAATTCTAAGCCATACAGGTTGAGAAAATTTTAATATTTCTGGAGCAATTTTTAATAAGTCTTCTTTTAGCTTATCTTTTTCATAAATTTTTTTACCTAAACCTTTTCTAATTGCATTATGATGAAGAAGTACAGTTTCTAATCTATGATCAAGATTTGTTTCAGACCTTAAATCCATAACACGAATAGATCGTCTTCCAACTTTATCCTCATAAGCAGGTCCAATTCCACGTCTTGTAGTTCCAATTTTTCCTTTGCCAGCTGCATCTTCTCTTATTTCATCCATTTCTCTGTGAAAAGGTAAAATAAGATTTGCTGATTCTGAAATAATAAAATTATCTATATTCACTTCAACACCTTTGGATTTAATTTCTTCAATTTCTTCTAGTAATGCCCAAGGATCAACCACTACCCCATTACCAATAATAGATATTTTATTCTTTCTAACAATTCCAGAAGGAAGTAATCTCAGTTTGTATGTAACACCATCAATAACTAATGTATGTCCAGCATTATGACCACCTTGAAAACGGATAACAACATCTGCTTGATCTGATAACCAGTCAACTATTTTACCTTTTCCTTCGTCTCCCCACTGTGAACCAACAACGACTACATTTTTCATTATCTAAATTTTTTATTTACTATTATTGAGCTCAAATGATTTATAGGACCATGACCATTACCATAATTAAGGTTTGATCTTATCGAATTATTTACATACTTTGTTGCTAGCTCACAAGATTTCTTTAAGGTTTTTCCACATGCAAAAAAAGTAGAAATAGCAGATGACAGCGTACAACCAGTTCCATGT
>CAJQRS010000035.1 GCA_905612375.1 uncultured Candidatus Pelagibacter sp. | reverse complement strand
TAAAGAATAAGAGAATTAGATATATAAAATCACACACTAAAAATATTCAAAATGTTCTAAAATTATACAGAAAAAAAATTCATACCCTTTTTCATTTTGGTGAATTTTCAAGAATTTATCAAAGTTTTTTAAAAATGAATGAATGTATCAATTCTAATACAATTGGAACACATGAAGTTTTTAACTTTTGTTTTAATAATAAAATTAAACTTATATATTCTGCCACTTCAGCAACTATTGGGAATAATGGTAATGATAAGAATTTATCTCCTTACGCATTTACTAAAGCAAAAAACCTTGAAATGTTAGAAAATTTAAAAAGTTGGTTTAATTTTAAGTTTGAAATAATTTATTTTTATAATGTTTATGGTCCTCAACAAATAAGTACTGGTAGCATGGCTACCGTAATTGGTATTTTTGAGAATCAATATGCTAATAAAAAAATTTTAACTGTAGTTAAACCAGGTTCTCAATCTAGAAGATTTACGCATATAAAGGATACTGTTGATGCATGTTATTATGCATGGAAAAAAAATAAATGTAGGCACTACAGTATTTCAAACTTAAAAAGCTACACTATTCTTCAAGTAGCAAAAATGTTTAATTCTTCAGTAAAATTGCTCCCTTATAGGAGGGGTGAGAGGTATGCGTCAGCTTTAACCAGCATGAATTTATCTAATAAAGTACATAAAATGTTTGGTAAGCTTCAATTGAAAGATTATATAAAAAAAATTATCCAAAATACTCAAAAATAGAAGAATTCATTGTTTACAATATTAATTAAATAGGTATAACACACTCGCCGGTGATTATTGCGAAGGGGTTATACCCGATCCCATTCCGAACTCGGAAGTCAAGCCCTTCAGCGCCAATGGTACTTTGTCTTAAGACACGGAAGAGTAGGACATTGCCGGCTATAAAAATAAATTATGAAAATAAAAAGCTCATTAAAATCACTTAAAAAACGAGACCTTAATTCTAAATTAGTTAGAAGAAGAGGCAGAGTTTATATAATAAATAAAACTAATCCTAAATTTAAAGCCAGACAGAAATAGTCTTTAATGGATAATAAAAACCATAAAGATACCTGGAATACGTTTACTAAATATGTGTTGTGGGGAACTGTCGCGGTAATAACAGTTTTAGTTTTAATGGCGATATTCTTATTATAAAGTTTTTTTATGAGAATCGTTTCAGTTTCAGAAAATCACAATATTGAAAAAAGAATTGCAATTACTCCAGATAGTGCAAAGAAATATATAGCTCTAGGACTAGAGGTATCACTACCTGAAAACTATGGTGAGCATTTGGGTTTTAAAAACAGTGAATATGAGGAATTAGGTGTTAAAATTTCAAAAACAGATGTTGATGTACTCAATAATGCAGACATCATTGTTCAATTAGGTTTTCTATCTGATGACAATCTTTTACTTTTAAAAGAAAACCAAACCATCGTTGGAGTATTTAATCCACATATCAATAAAGAAAAAATAGAAAATTTGTCTAAGAAGAACATTAATATTTTTTCTTTAGAAATGTTACCTAGAATAACCAGGGCTCAATCAATGGATATACTTTCTTCCCAAGCTAATTTAGCTGGATATAAAGCTGTTATAGAATCGTTTTCAAATTTTGAAAAAGCCATACCAATGATGATGACTGCGGCTGGAACAATTCCTGCTGCTAAAGTATTGGTTGTAGGCGCTGGTGTTGCTGGTTTACAAGCAATTGCAACTGCAAAAAGAATGGGTGCTGTAGTATTTGCAACAGATGTTAGAATGGCATCAAAAGAGCAAGTCGAGAGTTTAGGTGGAAAATTTTTAACTGTAGATGGGTCTGAAAATCTTGAAACAGAAGGTGGGTATGCAAAAGAAGCATCAGATGAATTTAAAAAGAAACAAGAAGAACTATTAGCAGAAACTTTAAAAAAAATTGATATTGTAATATGTACCGCTTTAATACCAGGTAAAAAAGCACCACTAATTATTAAAGAGAACATGATAGCCAATATGAAGTCGGGTTCTATTATTTATGACTTAGCTGCTGTCCAGGGTGGAAATTCAGCTTTTACAGAAGTTGACAAGATTGTAGTTAAAGAAGGTGTAAAAATTATGGGTGAAGCAAATATTCTGAATAAGTTGCCTGTTTCAGCATCAAACTTGTATTCAAAAAATGTACTTAATTTTGTGACAAATTTATATGATAAAGAAAATAAAAAAGTTAATATTAATTTAGAAGATGAAATAATCAAAAAAACACTGATTAAATAAAATTATGGAAATTGATCCCTTTATATTCAGATTAAGCATATTCATCCTATCAATTTTTATTGGATATTATGTTGTGTGGAGTGTTACTCCATCTTTACATACGCCATTAATGTCAGTTACAAATGCAATTTCATCAGTAATAATTGTTGGAGCTATTATTGCTGGATTAGCAGGAAGCTCTGATAGTGCTTTTACGACCTCAAATATTCTTGGTTTCTTAGCAATATCCCTTGCTGCTGTTAATATATTTGGTGGATTTTTAGTAACTCAAAGAATGCTCCAAATGTACAAAAAGAAAAAGAAAGATAAATAACCATGTCAGCAAATTTATCAGCACTATTTTATTTAATTTCAGGGGTATTATTTATACTAGCATTAAGAGGCCTCTCATCACCCGAAACATCAAGACAAGGTAATTTTTTTGGAATTTTAGGTATGACGATTGCAATTACAGTTACTTTTTTGTCAGTAGGAAGTTTTTCTAGTGGGTTGATCTATGTATTAATCTTTTTATTAATAGGTGGACTTATTGGAGCATACATAGCTTATAAAATACCAATGACTGCTATGCCAGAGTTAGTAGCGGGATTTCATAGTTTAGTAGGTTTATCGGCTGTATTTGTTGCGATATCAGCTTTTTTAAATCCAGAAGCATTTAGTCTTGGATATCCAGGAAGTATAAAAATCGCAAGTTTGATCGAAATGTCAATAGGAGCAGCGGTTGGTGCTATAACTTTCTCAGGTTCAATTATTGCATTTTTGAAGCTTCAAGGAATAATGTCAGGATCACCAATAACTTTTAGAGGGCAACATTTATTCAATGCTTTATTACTGACTTCAATTCTAGTTTTAGCCTATTTACTATGCTCAACACAGTCCTCTAATTTCTTTTGGATGTTATTAGCAGTTTCATTTTTAATAGGATTTTTATTAATTATTCCAATTGGTGGAGCAGATATGCCAGTAGTAATTTCTATGTTAAATTCGTACTCAGGTTGGGCTGCAGCTGGAATTGGATTTACTCTAGAAAATAGTGCATTGATTATAACAGGAGCTCTAGTGGGTTCCTCGGGGGCAATCTTATCATATATTATGTGTAAAGGTATGAACCGTTCTTTCTTTAATGTGATTTTAGGAGGATTTGGAGCTGTAGAAAAATCAGCATCTTCTGGAGATAAAGAATATAGACCAGTGAAAAGTGGCAATGCAGAAGATGCAGCTTTTCTAATGAAAAATGCATCATCGGTTATAATTGTTCCAGGGTATGGTATGGCAGTTGCTCAAGCACAGCACGCATTAAGAGAAATGGTAGATACGCTAAAAAAAAATGATATTAAAGTTTCTTATGCTATTCATCCAGTTGCAGGAAGAATGCCTGGACATATGAATGTATTATTGGCAGAGGCAAATGTGCCTTACGATGAGGTTTTTGAATTAGAAGAAATTAACAATGATTTTGCTAATGCAGATGTTGCATTTGTAATAGGTGCAAATGATGTAACAAATCCTGCCGCAAAAAATGACCCTCAAAGCCCAATTTATGGAATGCCAGTTTTAGATGTTGAAAAA
>CAJQRS010000034.1 GCA_905612375.1 uncultured Candidatus Pelagibacter sp. | reverse complement strand
AAAATTTTATATAATCTATAAGTAATGTCAGCATCTTCTGCTGCATATTCCATTGCCTTATCTAGCTCTACATCGCTAAAATTTATTTCTTTTTTTCCAGTACCAACAATTTCTTTAAATGAAATTGTTTTATGCTGTAAGTGAATCTCAGACAAGGTGTCCATGTTATGTCTATTTTTTCCAGCATCTAACACATAAGACATCAGCATTGTGTCCTCCATTGAATTCATGTTTATTCCTTGTTTAAATAAAACAATAAAATCAAACTTAATATTTTGACCAATTTTTTTTACACTTTTATCTTCTAAAAGTGGTTTTAGTTTTTTAATTACAGTCTCTTTTTTAATACATCCTTTAAACTTGTGACCTATTGGAATATAACAAGCTTTACCAATCTTTGTACTTAATGAAATACCTACTAACTCTGCTTGATGTGCATCAAGCGAGCTCGTTTCTGTATCAATTGCTAGCTCACCAGCCTCCTCTGCTTCATTAATCCACTCATCTATTTCTTTTTCACTAGAAATTAAATGATAATTTTTTTTATTTATGTTTTGTTGTTTTTTCTCAGGTTTTGCTTCTGATACAGTTTCTCCCAATTCAGGCTCACCATATGCAGAGATGACAGAGCTAAGAAGTCTATTAAATTCCATTTCTCTTAAAAATTTATATAGTTTATCTTTATCAATTTCTTTTAGCTTAAATTCTTCTATTTTTCTTTCGACGGGAACATCTTTCATTAGTGTTACTAATTTTTTACTAATAATTGCTTTATCTTTATTCTCTATAAGTGTTTCTCTTCTTTTGTTTTGCTTTATTTCTTGTGCGTTATCTAACAATTTTTCTAGTGTGCCGTACTTATTAATGAGTTCTGCCGCAGTCTTAACACCTATGCCTGGAACTCCAGGAACATTATCACTACTATCTCCAGCTAAGGATTGAACATCAATAACTTTTTCTGGACCTACTCCAAATTTAGTCACTATATCTTCTGATGTTATAAATTTATTTTTCATTGGATCAAATAAACGAACATCTTTTCTATATAATTGCATCAAGTCTTTGTCTGAAGATACTATCGTGACTTTAGCACCCTTTGCCAGAATTTGTTCTGCATAGGTGGCTAATAAATCATCTGCCTCATAGTTTGGAAGGTCAACAGATGGTAAATTAAAAGCGATTACAGACTTTCTTATATATTCAAACTGTGGTGCCAAATCATCAGGAGCTTCTGACCGGTTTGCTTTGTAGTCTGAATAAATTTCATTTCTAAAAGTTTTTCTAGCCGCATCAAAAATTACTGCAAAGTGTGTTGGTTTTTGAAGATTTTCATTTGATTTTGAATCCTCTAATAATTTGAATAGCATACTGCAAAAACCACTGACCGCACCCACTGGTAAGCCATCACTTTTTCTAGTGAGAGGTGGTAGTGCATAATAAGCTCTGAAGATATAACCAGAACCATCTATTAAATAAAAATGATCTGTTTTTTTTATTTTATCCATTAAATAATATTATCTTAATAATTTTAAATACTATAAATGTATTAACGCATATGGATCAAAAAAATATACTTTCTGTTAAAAATCTAAGAAAAATTTATTCAAATAAGCAGGCTGAGGATAGTTATGCTTTAAATGATTTAAACTTAGATGTGAAAGAAGGGGAAATTTTTGGTCTTCTTGGTCCTAATGGTGCGGGTAAAACAACATTTATAAATATTTTAGCTGGAACGGTAATAAAAACAGCAGGACAAGTTAATGTGTGGGGGTTTGATTTAGATAAAAATCCAAGACAAGTTAGAGCTTCAGTTGGAATAGTACCTCAAGAAGTAAATCTTGATCCATTTTTTAGCCCCAGAAAATTATTAGAATTACAGGCTGGTCTTTATGGAATTAAGGAAAAAGATAGAATTACAGATACCATTCTAGAATTGGTATCTTTAGAAAAACAGGCTGATAGCTATGCTAGAAGTTTATCTGGTGGAATGAAAAGAAGGCTACTAGTGGCTAAAGCCTTGGTTCATCAGCCTCCAATAGTTTTTTTGGATGAGCCTACAGCTGGAGTTGATGTAGAGCTAAGACAGAATTTATGGAAAAATGTAAGACTACTTAACGATCTTGGAGTGACTATTATTTTAACAACACATTATCTTGAGGAAGCAGAAGAAATGTGTGATCGAATAGCTATTCTTAATAAAGGAAATATAGTTGCTTTGGATAGCACAAAAAACCTACTAGATAGAATTCAAACAAAAAAGGTAACTTTTAAAACAGATAAAATAATTGATATTAAAAATGAAGACATAGATTCTTTAAAGATAATATCGAGATTAGATACTGAAATCTGCGTGTCTTATGAAAAAAGTAAAATTCACATAGAAGAATTAATTAATCTAATTAAGAAAAATAACGTCAAAATTATAGATATATCTACTGATGATGGTGATTTGGAAGATGTTTTTCTTAGGCTAATAAAAAACTAGATTATTATAATAATAAATAGTAAATTTATCACCATGGATCTTCTAAAAACTTATTCAATTCAAAAAGTTTTAAAAATATTTGTACTAATTTTTTTAGGAACAATGGCCTTAACTATCTCTGCTAAATTAAAAATACCATTTTATCCTGTGCCAATGACAATGCAGACTTTTGTTGTTCTTTTTATAGGATTAGCTTTTGGTTATAAAATAGGACTTGCGACGGTAGGCGCTTACCTTCTTGAAGGAATTATTGGAATACCTGTATTTTCTAATTCACCTGAAAAAGGTGTGGGATTAGTTTATTTTACTGGCCCAACAATGGGTTACTTATTAGGATTTCTATTAGCTACATTTTTTGCAGGGTACTTAAATTTAAAAAATAATATTTTTATAGTTTTTAGTAAATTGATATTTTCTACTTCTATAATATATTTATTTGGAGTTCTTTGGCTTGGAACTTTAATTGGATGGGATAAACCAATACTTGAATTGGGAGTTACGCCTTTTTTGCTAGCTGAATTATTTAAAATCTGTCTATTAACTATATTAGCTAAAAAAATTATTAAATTTAGAAAATTTATCTAGGTGATCTTTTAGATAGAATTCTTTGTAGTGTCCTTCTATGCATCTTAAGTCTCCTAGCTGTTTCAGATACATTTCTGTTACATAATTCAAAAACTCTATGAATATGTTCCCACTTAACTCTATCTGCTGACATGGGGTTTTCTGGTGGCTGAGCTTTCTTTTCTGGATCTGCTAATAATGCTTTTTCAACATCATCAGCATCAGCTGGCTTTGCAAGGTAATCAATAGCCCCTTCCTTAATCGCTGCTACAGCAGTTGGTATATTGCCATAACCAGTTAGCATAATAATTCTACTAGTCGGATTGGAAATTTGTATTTGCTTCACTACTTCAAGCCCATTTCCATCAGCTAGTCTAAGATCAACTACAGCAAAACCTGGTTTTTTTTCTATAACTGATTGAATTCCTTTTTCTACACCCTCAGCTTGAAAAACTTCAAATCCTTTTTTTTCCATAGCTCTAGCAAGCCTATCTCTGAAAGGATTGTCATCGTCAACAATTAACAATGATTTATTATCAAAATCACTTAGTTTTTTTAAATTAGCTAATTCAACCATATTATTTATATGGTGTCTTATCTAATATTTTCAACACCCATTATTTACTTTACATTAATAAAGTATTGCCTTAATTGCATATTTTATATGAAAGTTTTTAAGTATTTAAAAACTTTTTTTTATTAAATTTTTTTTGGGGACATAATGCAAAAATTTAAAACAGTTGACGAGCTTATAAATCAACTAAAACCAGAACATCCTATTTATTGTATTAGGAAGAAATCAATACAATTAGCCTCTACCTACTTTAGAAACAGGTTTCCTGGTAAAGTGCTTTATGCAGTAAAAACTAACCCACACCCTGAAGTCCTAAAAACAATAATTGAGAGTGGGATTGAGAACTTTGATGTAGCCTCTATAAAGGAAATTAAAGATATAAGAGCAATCAACCCTAATGCAAAATGTTCATACATGCATACCGTTAAAAGTAGAGAAAGTATTAAAGAGGCATATTTTAAATATAATATTAAAGCCTTTTCTCTTGATACTAAAGATGAATTAATAAAAATTATTGAAACAACTAACCGGGCCAAAGACCTTGAATTATTTGTAAGAGTAGCCGTTTCAAATGAACATGCTGAAATAGATTTATCGAAAAAATTTGGAGCATCAATATCTGAAGCGACTGGTTTGTTGAGATTAACAAAGCAATATGCAAAAAAAATAGGTTTAAGCTTCCATGTTGGATCTCAATGTATGCATCCTATTTCATATACAAAAGGAATTACAGATATTGGAAATATAATAAAAAAAACTAAAATTATTCCAGACTATATTAATATCGGAGGTGGATTTCCTGCGATTTATCCAGACCTTGTGCCTCAATCTTTAGATAATTATTTTGATGAAATAAAAAAAGGGTTAGCTAATTTAAGATTAGAAAAATTACCTGAAATATTGTGTGAGCCTGGAAGAGCACTAGTTGCTGAGAGTGGATCAACAATTGTAAGAGTAAACCTTAGAAAAAAACAAAAACTTTATATAAATGATGGAACGTATGGAACCCTTTTTGATGCTGGTACACCAAATATTGTTTACCCTTCTCGTTTAATTAAAAATGGAAAAATAATATCTAAAAAATTAACTGCATTTGATTTTTATGGCCCTACATGTGATAGCATGGACTATATGAGAGGACCATTTCTGCTTCCAAATAATATTAAAGAAAATGATTATATTGAACTAGGTCAACTAGGTGCCTACGGCTTAACTTTTAGAACTCAGTTTAATGGTTTTTATTCAAATGAAATTTATGAAGTGGAAGATGAGCCTATAATGACGCTGTATGGTAAAGATAGTAATAAAGATATATTAGTTGCTTAATGCCAGAAAATAAAAATTTAACCCATAATAGCAAAAAAGATTTCCTACAGCATCCTGTTGAGCATATTGATATTACATCATTTGATGCAAGAAAAATTATTTCCTCAATGGAAAAAATGTCTTTTGTTTCAAGAGAAACAGCTAATGCAGCTAATATTTTTAATGAAATGATTCAGGATAAAGATTGTACTATTTTTTTAACGCTAGCAGGATCAACATCTGCCGCAGGGTGTATGAATATTTATAAAGATTTAGTTAAATACAATATGGTTGATGCAATTATTGCTACAGGGGCATCAATAGTAGATATGGATTTTTTTGAAGCTTTAGGTTTTAAGCATTATCAAGGCTCACAGTTTCAAGATGATACTGAGTTAAGAAAAAATTATATAGATAGAATTTATGATACTTATATTGATGAGGAAGAACTGCAAGAATGTGACAAAAGAATATGTGAGATAGCTGATACCTTGGATCCAAGAAGTTACACCTCAAGAGAATTTATTTCTGAAATGGGTAAATATTTAAAGCAACATTCTAAAAAAAAAGATTCTTTAATTGAAACGGCATATGACAATAATGTTCCTATATTTTGTCCTGCATTTACAGATTCGAGTGCAGGTTTTGGATTGGTAACTCACCAAGAAAAAAATCCTAAAAATCATATCACAATAGATTCAATTAGAGAACTTCGTGAATTAACAGAAATAAAAATTCAATCAAAAGGATCTGGCTTATTTATGATAGGTGGTGGGGTCCCAAAAAATTTTGTCCAAGATACAGTTATTTGTGCTGAACTTTTAGGAAAAGATGTTGAGATGCATAAATATGCTGTACAAATTACAGTAGCAGATTCTAGAGATGGTGCTTGTAGTAGCTCTACATTAAAAGAGGCAAGTTCATGGGGTAAAGTAGATATTGCAAAAGAACAGATGGTTTTTGCAGAAGCAACTAGTGTTCTTCCTTTGATTGCAAGTGACGCATATCACAAGGGTGACTGGAAAAATAGAACGAGAAAAAACTTCTCAAAAATATTTAAATAAAATTGGAATATCTTTCTAATAAAAATGGATTTCTTGGAATTGCTAATGATGTTAATTTTAAAGAAAAAGTAGTAGTTGTGCCATTTGGTCTTGAAAAGACTGTAAGTTATGGAGGAGGTACCAGAAATGGCCCTAAAGAAATTATCAAAGCATCACACCAGGTTGAATTATATGATGAAGAATTACATTGTGAGCCTTACAAAAAAATTGGAATTAAAACTTTAAAACCATTTAAAATTGATAAAGATATTAAAAAAGCTCTTAAAAAGATGTCTGATATAAACCAAGAAATATTAGATAAAAAACTATTTCCAATCACTTTTGGTGGGGAGCACTCAATAACACCTGGATGTATTGTTCCATTTGTAAAAAAACATAAAGAAATATGCTTACTACATTTTGATGCACATGCAGATTTAAGAGAAAGCTATAACGGTGAAAAGTTTTCTCACGCCTCAGCTATCAAAAGATGTCTAGATCATAAAAATGTGTCCTTAATATCATTTGGCATCAGAAATATATCTCAAAGTGAAATACCTTTTTTAAAGGAAAACTCTTCTAGAATTAATATTTTTTGGGCAAAGGATAAAAAAAAATGGGACTTAAAAAAATTTAAAAAAATGATAAAAAATAAAACTGTATATCTAACTTTTGATGTTGATGGATTAGACTCTAGCATCATGCCTGCAACAGGAACACCCGAACCAGGGGGATTGCTCTGGGATGAAACTTTAGACATCATAAGAATAGCTGCTAAAAACTCTAATATTGTTGGTGCAGATATAAATGAACTTTCACCTATAAAAGGTTTTAACTCTTATAATTTTCTCGTAGCAAAACTTGCCTATAAAATCTTATCTTATAAATTTTTATATTAAACTTTTGAAGCTTTAAGAGTTACCAATAATAATCTGAATGGAATTAACATTACTAAAGCAACAAATATTTTAACTGCTAAATCTCCTAGAGATAAAGTAACCCATGGTATTCCTGTTGCATAAAATGAGATAGAAAAGAATAAAAATGTATCAACAGTAGATCCAATTAACGATGAAGTTAGTGGAGCAACAAACCATTTCTTTTGTCTTAAATAGTCAAAAATTTGAACATCCAACAACTGCGCAACCATAAATGCTGTACCTGAACCTATAGCAATTCTGACTGAAATTAAGTCTGCAAAATTTGTTGAAAAAAATAGAGTAAATACAATCCCTATAATAAAACCAACATAAACAATTTTTCTTGCAACTATTTTTCCATAAGATCTATTGGCTAAATCTGTAATCAGAAATGCAACTGGATAACTAAAAGCTCCATAAGTTAGTATTTCTTCTAAGCCATAGTATTGAATCGGAAATTGAACCAAATAATTTGAGGCTAAAACTACAATGCCCATTACCAATGACAGCAAGAAAAACAGTTTACTCATTAAGCTGATTTGCTAGGTGATACCTTAGGTGCTTTTTTTACGAATGGTGACTTAATTAATATACTTTTTTTTAATTTTTTTAACCTTGGTGATATATTTTTATTTCTTGCAGTCTTTAAAAATTCATCAAAAGTGCCTTTTTTATCAACACATCTCATACCTGCATTGCTCACAGTCAGTGTTAAGCTTCTTTTTAAAAGTTCACTCGTAAATTTTGTTTTTTTTAGATTTGGTAAAAATCTTCTATTAGTCTTATTGTTAGCATGACTAACATTGTGACCTTTCATAGGAATTTTACCAGTTAATTCACATTTTTTAGACATAATATTTATGACTATATAAGATGAGTTAGTGACCTCGTCAAGTTTATTAGCTTTAATTAACCTGTTTCTTGCCTATTATTTCTTTAAAATTCTTAATCCCATCAGCAATTAATATTTCTTTTAGCTCTTTTTTTATCTTTCCAACAATATTGGGGCCTTGAAAAACCATACCAGTATATAACTGAACATAGCTTGCACCAGCTAAAAATTTTTTATGCGCACTTTCCCCTGAGTCCACACCACCTACCCCAATAATTTCAATTTTATTTTTTAATAATTTATAAAATTTACTTATTAATTTATTAGCACTTTCTTCAAGAGGTTTTCCAGATAGACCACCCTTCTGATGTTTCAATATATTGTTTAATTTATCTCTATTTCCTGCAGTTGTATTTGAAACAATTATTGCACTTACTTTGTGTTCTAACAATATTTTACTTAATACTTCAATTTGTTCATCTGCAATATCAGGAGAAATTTTTACGACAATTGGTATTTTAGATTTAAGCTTAATTTTTTCTTTTTGAACTAAATTCATTAATTCGACAAATTTAGTTTCATCATGAAAACTTCTTAAATTTTCTGTATTAGGTGAAGAAATATTAATTGTAATATAATCAGCAATGTCATGAAAGGTTTTAAGGCCAATTAAATAATCATTTAGCCTGTCTTCACTATCCTTATTGGGACCTATATTAATTCCCAATAAACCTTTATTTAAATTAGATCGAATTCTATTACTTACATTTTCTGATCCTAAATTATTAAATCCCAATCTATTTATAAGTGCTTGATCTTCAACCAATCTAAATACTCTTGGTTTTGGGTTTCCATATTGTTTAAGTGGTGTAACAGTCCCCACCTCAACAAACCCAAATCCAAGTTTAAATAGAGAGTTATAAACTTCAGCATTTTTATCAAATCCAGCAGCCATTCCAATCGGGTTTTCTATTTCTTTACCAAATAGTTTGGTCTTAAACATTGGATCATCTTTATTTTCATCCATTAAGTTTGGTGTTAAATTTAATTTTAAAGATTTAATTGCTAAATTATGAGCAGTTTCAGGATCAATTTTAAAAATTAGTGATCTGAATTTTGAAAACATTATTTTATTTTTTCTGTTATTAGTTCTTTAGTTTCTTTAACTCCAAAAAAACTAATAAAAAAACCCATCCTTGGACCGTTCTCATCCCCAAACACAACTTCATAAATTAATTTAAACCAATCACGTAAATTTTCTGAATACCCATTTTCTTTTCCAGTTGAGTAAATTAATGTTTGAATATCCTCAGGTAGCATTGTGTCATTACAATTATCAAGGGTTTTAACTAGAGCCTCTAATGCCATTTTTTCGTTTGAATCTGGTTTTTTATATTTTTTTTGTAGCTTGATTACATCGTTAAAATATTTAATAGCATAACCAATTAAATTATCAAAAATTAGATGATCTTTTTCTAAAATATCTTTTTTGTACTTTTTTACAAATTTCCAAAGTAATTCCTTGGAATCTGCATTACTTGCTTCTACTAGATTTAAAAGCATTGAAAAACTCATAACAGTGTCTTCTTGTGGAATTGATCCGTTATGAACATGCCAAGCAGGGTTCATTAATAACTGTAATTCATTTTGATTTTTAGCTTTTTCCA
>CAJQRS010000033.1 GCA_905612375.1 uncultured Candidatus Pelagibacter sp. | reverse complement strand
TGCTTAATAGAATTATAAACATGATCTGGTACACCAGCACTTTCTCTTCCAAATAATAGCGTATCATTACTCTCAAATTTGAAGGCAGTATAAGAGTCTGCTGATTTGGTTGTTAACAATATTACTCTCTCATTCTTTTTTGATTTAAAAAACTCCTCTGAACTTTGATAAAATTTTATTACTTTTTCATCCATATAATCCATAACAACTCTTTTAAATCTTTTATCACTAAATAAGAATCCACATGGCTCAATAATTTCTAAGTCAGCACCAAGACACGCACAGGTTCTAATAATTGCAGCCGTATTTTGGGGAATATCTGGCTCATACAAGGCTATTTTAGGTCTTAAAGGCATAGTTTCTGTGTCATTGTTTCAGTGGAAAAAAAACTTTTTTCTTATAAGAAGTCATATATTAAATAACAATATACAATAAATAAAAGATGTCTGAAAAAAAACCTGAAAGAAGAGAATTTTTATTTACAGCCTCATATGCTGTGGGAGCTGTTGGTGTGGGTGCTGTTGTTTGGCCTTTAATTGATCAAATGAATCCAGATGCTTCAGTTAAAGCACTGGCTAGCACAGAGGTTGACATTAGTGCAGTTCAATCTGGTAAAACAATTACTGTGCTTTGGAGAGGAAAACCAGTTTTTATCAAAAGAAGAACACTTGAGGAAATTGCAGAAGCGAGAGCTGTTAAGATGGAAGATTTAAAAGACCCTCAAAAAGATGAGGATAGAGCAAAAGATCCTGAATGGTTGGTAATGGTTGGCGTTTGTACGCATTTAGGTTGTGTACCCTTAAATGATAAAGGTGACTACAATGGATGGTTTTGTCCATGTCATGGATCACATTATGATACATCGGGAAGAATAAGAAAAGGCCCAGCTCCGTTGAATATGGAAGTTCCAAAATACGAATTTGTTAACAGTAATACAATTAAAATTGGGTAATAAATAATTATGAGTGATCACAAGTACGTTCCTGCTTCAAAATTTGGAAAATGGTTTAATGATAGATTGCCCCTTTTGTCACTTGCTAGTCATTTATCTGACTATCCAACTCCTAAAAATTTAAATTACTGGTGGACGTTTGGTGGAATATTAACTTTTTGCTTGATCACACAAATCGTAACAGGTTTAACTTTAGCAATGCATTATATTGCTCATGCTGACTTAGCTTTCGAGAGTGTTGAGCACATCATGAGAGATGTAAACTATGGATGGCTTATAAGATACATTCATGCAAATGGTGCATCGATGTTTTTCTTAGCGGTATATATTCATATATTTAGATCGTTATTTTATGGATCTTATAAATCTCCAAGAGAAATAATTTGGATTATTGGAATAATAATTTACCTTTTAATGATGGCAGCTGCATTTATGGGCTATGTCCTTCCTTGGGGTCAGATGAGTTTCTGGGGAGCAACAGTTATAACAAATCTTTTTAGTGCAATACCTTTAGTAGGAGAGGGAATAGTAAATTGGTTGTGGGGTGGTTATTCTGTAGATAATCCAACTTTAACAAGGTTCTTTACACTTCATTATTTAATTCCATTTTTAATTTTAGGATTAGTAGTTCTTCATATTTGGGCTTTACATATTCCTGGAAATAATAACCCAGTAGGAATTGATGTTAAAAAACCCTCCAAAGATACAGTGCCATTCCATCCGTATATTGTCATTAAAGATGCTTTTGCATTACTAATGTTTACGATTGTTTTTGCATTTTTTGTATTCTATTCACCAAATATTTTAGGACACGCGGACAACTATATTGAAGCAAATCCAATGGTGACACCAGCTCATATTGTTCCTGAATGGTATCTACTACCTTTTTACGCAATCTTAAGATCAGTACCAGATAAATTAATGGGCGTAGTTGCAATGTTATCAGCAATTTTAATTTTAGCTGCACTACCTTGGTTGGATACATCAAAAATTAGATCAGCTGTATTTAGACCACTTTATAAACAATTTTATTGGATATTATTAGTTGATGTATTAGTACTTGGTTACGTTGGTGCAATGCCAGCAGAGGGCTTATATTTATTGATTGCTAGAGTTGCTACAGCCTATTATTTTATTCATTTTCTAATAATATTACCACTGTTAGGATTTAAAGAAAAAACTATACCTTTACCCTTAAGTATTACAGAACCAGTACTTGGAGGATTCCCAATGGCTTCAGCTGTTAAAAAAAAAGAAAGTTTAAATTAATTTAGTGAAATATATTTTTAAAATAACATATTTAATAATTTTCTTATTAGCGGGAATTTCTCAGGTTAATACAGCAGAAAAGATCGATCTTTTAAAAACAGATTGGAGTTTTAAAGGACTATTTGGAAAATTTGATCGAGGATCATTGCAAAGAGGCTACCAGGTATATACTGAGGTCTGTGCATCATGTCACTCAATGAAATATGTTAGTTATAGAAATCTATTTGAGTCAGGTGGCCCAGAATTCACAGAAGATCAAGTAAAAGCTATAGCAGCGAGTTTTGAAGTAACTGATGGGCCAAATAGTGATGGAGAGATGTTTGTAAGACCTGCAAAGTTATCAGATAAATTTGTTATGCCTTTCGCAAATGTCAAGGCAGCACAAGCAGCAAATGGTGGGGCTTATCCTCCTGATATGTCGGTATTAGCAAAAGCTAGAAGTGGTGGGGTAGACTATATTTATTCAGTACTTTTAGGCTACGAAGATCCCCCTAGTGGAGTAACACTTGATGATGGAGTTTATTACAATAAATACATGGATGGAAATAATATTAAAATGTCAGAGCCACTGTCTGATGGTTTAGTTGAATATGCTGATGGCACTACTGCCTCAAAAGAGCAAATGGCCAAAGATGTGACAACATTTTTAATGTGGGCTGCTGAGCCACATTTAGAGTCTAGACATAAAATGGGCTTTAAAGCTATTTTATATTTAATTATTTTAACTATTTTAGTTTATTTTAGTATGAAGAAAATTTGGTCACGTATTGAATCTGAAGTTTAATATATCGCCATCTTTCACAATATAATCTTTCCCCTCAAGTCTCATTTTTCCATTTGTTTTTGAGTTTAACCAGCCATTGTTAGTGATAAAATCTTCATAAGCAATTGTTTCAGCTCTTATAAAGCCTTTCTCAAAATCAGTGTGGATTTCTCCAGCTGCTTTTGGAGCAGTACAATTTTTTTGAATTGTCCACGCTCTAGTTTCTTCTGGACCTGACGTAAAATAGGTATCTAGCTCTAAAATATTATAGCCTTTCTGAATTAGCATATTTAAACCAGTTCTTTTTAATCCAATCATTTCCATATAATTTTCTTTCTCTTCACTTTCCAACTGATTTATTTGATTTTCAATATCAGCTGAAACTATTAGAGTATTTTCCTCTCCAAATTGTGAGATAAAAGTCTTTGTGTAATGATTTCCATTTTGAACACTTGATTCATCAACGTTACAAACAAAGATTTTAGGCTTTAAAGACAGTAAACCACTTTGGTTTAGGAGTTTTTTTTCAAATTGATTATAAAGAATTTTGATATCTTTAGAATTATTAATACAATCTGAGGCAATCTCTAATATCTTTAACTGCTCTTCATCTATATTTTTTTTATTATTTTTTTCTAATCTCTTCTGAATAGATTCAAGATCTGCTAACATCATTTCTGTTTCAATAATTTCTAAATCTCTTACAGGATCTACAGTTGGGTTTACATTTTGAATATCATCAGAATCGAAACATCTTATCATGTGTATTACTGCATCAACTTCTCTAATGTGAGATAGAAATTTATTTCCCAAACCCTCACCTTTAGAGGCTCCCTCTACAAGGCCTGCAATATCTACAAATTCAATTGTAGTATTTATTTTTTTTTTTGATTGAGACACTTCTACCAACCTATTAAGTCTTTCATCTGGAACAGGAACAACTCCAACATTTGGTTCAATGGTACAAAAAGGAAAATTAGCTGCTTGTGCTTTGCTAGAATTTGTTAGCGCATTAAATAATGTTGATTTACCAACATTAGGTAAACCAACAATGCCACACTTAAAACTCATTATTTGTTATTTACTGTGCTTGCAAATAAATCCAATTTTTTATCAATCAATATAGGCATGGAATTAATAATATTATTTGTGATTTTTTCTAGTTGTGGCATTTCATCTTCATCAAAATCTTTTAACACATGATCTGAAACATCAGCTTTGGTTTTAGGCCTTCCAATTCCTATTCTTACTCTTGAATAGTCCTTTCCTATAAATTTATCTATAGATTCAATTCCATTATGTCCTGCACTTGATCCCGCAAATTTTGCTTTTACTTTTCCAAACTCAATATCAAGATCATCGTGAAATACGATTACATCCTCCGCATTAATTTTAAAGTATTCAATTAATTCTCTTATGCAAATTCCAGAATTATTCATGAAGGTCAAAGGCTTTATTGCATAAACTTTCCTATTTTCAATATTTCCAGTGGTTAACAATCCTTTGAATTTAGGCTTTTGTTTGGATAGGCCAAACTTTTGATTAAGAGCATCAATAAGCTTAAAACCAATATTATGTCTATTATTTTCACTATTGGGTGTTGGGTTTCCTAAACCTACAAATAGAAGCATAATTTTTTAAGGTCGTATCTAGGAATCTTCACTATAATAAATTTATTATTTTTTTTCTTCAGGAGCTTTTTTTTCTTCACCTTCTTTTTTATCTCCATCTGCTGTTGGAGCTGCGTCTTTACCATCGGCTGCAGTCTCATCTGCTACTGCCTCAGCTGGTTTTTCTGGTTCCTTCATAACAGTAGGTGCTGCTAATGTTGCGATTACAAAATCTCGTCCTATAATAGTGGGCACAACACCTTCTTCTAACTTAACTGAGGAAATTTTAAAACTTTCTCCAATTTCAATTCCATCAAGGTCAATTACAATTGCTTCAGGAATTTTTTCACTAGGACATTTTAATTCAATTTTTCTTCTAACTATGTTTAATACTCCACCTCTTTTTAAGCCTGGAGATGTTTCATGATTAATGAATTTTACAGGGACCTCTATTCTAATTTTTGCTCCAGAAACAACCCTAAGAAAATCTATATGAGTTGGCTCATCAGATACTACATTGTATGTAATTTCTCTTGGTAAAACATTTTGAGGCTTTCCATCTAAATTAAGAGTTATAATATTTGATAAAAAATTTTCTTTTGCAATTAAAATTTTGAGAGTTTTTTTTAAAACAGTAACTTTTTGATTTTGATCTGATCCTCCATAAACTATACCTGGAATATTACCAGCTAGCCTAAGAGATCTAACATCTCCTTTTGATTTAGTATTTCTAGTATTTGCTTCAAGTGAATTCATAAAAGAGAGCTTTCTAGCGCAAGTTTCTTAATAACTCAAGATAATTATTTAAATAAATCAGACACTGAAGTAGAATTGGAAATTCTTTTAATTGCCTCACCCATAAGGGTTGAAATAGGTAAAACTTCTATATTTTTAGCTTTCTTAATTTTATCCTGGTTATCTATTGTGTCTGTTATCACTAATTTTTTAATGACAGATTTTTTAACTTTATCTATTGCTTCACCTGTTAGGACACCATGAGTAATGTAGACATAAACTTCTTTTGCTCCTCTATCCTTTAATGCTTTGGCAGCATTTA
>CAJQRS010000032.1 GCA_905612375.1 uncultured Candidatus Pelagibacter sp. | reverse complement strand
TCATTAAAAATTAATTGATCTAAATCAATAATTGTCTCAACTTTAAAGTTCTTCAATTTTAATTTTTTGTTAATATTAAAAGAAAAATTATTCATTGAGCTAAATTCAATTTTTTTCAAATCTACCTCGTTGAATACATTAAGAAAAATTGACTCAAATTTTTTAAGATCAAAATCATTTTTATCACTTAAAAATTGACCATTAATAAAAAGTGAATCTTTCTTTTTTGCTACCTCGATTAATTGAGAGGTTATTTTAATATCATTAAGTTTCATATTCATTTGTTTTAATAAATAAATATTTTTCTCTACTTCAAAGTTAAAATTAAAATCTTTTAATTTAAATTGATTTAGAATATTCAATTTTACTTTTTTAACAGAGCCCTTAATTGTATAATCATTTTTTATCCTTCCTCTCTCATCAAATTTTAAATTGATATTCGCGATTACATATCCATCTTTAATAATCGTGTTTAGAGCATAAAGTTTTGGAGAATTTTGAAATGTTCTTGCTAATGCAATTATATTATTAAGTTTAATTTCATATGTTTTAATTTTTAGATCGTCTATTGAAAATTGATCACTAATTAAAGATTTTAATGATATATTCGTATGAATGTCTTTTATTTTGAAATTTCTGCCTTCTAATGATATTTGAGGATTTTTAGTTTTAATATTTACAGTAAGATTGAATGGGTTTAATAAATAATTTACATCATTTAAGCTTAGAATAATTTTTTTATTAATCTTTAAAATATTATTTGTAATTTGATTATTAAATTTGTCAGTTTTTATTCCAAAAATGCTAAAATAAAAAATTGCTATAACTATAATTAAAATTGTTATTGATAAAATTTTAATTATTCTTTTAATCATTTTACTTTATACAATGAACTTTCTAAAAAGTCGTCTATTTCACCATCTAGTACCTTGTCTGGATTTGAACTTTCAAAGCTAGTTCTATTATCTTTAACCATTCTATAAGGATGAAGGACATAAGATCTAATTTGGTGTCCCCATCCTATTTCTGATTTAGAGGATTCAACAGTTTCACTTTCCTTTTCTCTTTTTTTCATTTCAAAATCATATAATCTTGCTCTAAGCATATTCATACAGGTATCCTTATTTTTATGTTGAGACCTTTCATTTTGACATTGAACAACTATTTTAGATGGTAAATGGGTAATTCTAACTGCACTGTCTGTTGTGTTTACATGCTGGCCACCTGCTCCACTAGATCTATAGGTATCAATCCTTAGATCTTTTTCTACAATTTCAATATCAATATTTTCATCAACTACAGGATAAATCCACACACTAGCAAAACTTGTATGTCGTCTTGCACCTGAATCGAATGGAGAAATTCTGACTAACCTATGAATACCTGATTCAGATTTTAACCATCCAAAAACATAATCTCCTTCTATTTTTATTGTTGACGACTTTATACCAGCCTCATCACCTTTATGCTCACTTATCAACTGCGATCTAAAACCTTTAATAACTGACCATTTTAAATACATTCTTCTTAACATTTCAGCCCAATCCTGACTCTCGGTTCCTCCCGCTCCCGCGTGAATTTCTATGTAGCTATCAAAGCTATCTGTTTCATTTGATAGGAAACATTTTGTTTCATTCTTTTTAGATGATTTTTTTAGATCTTTAATATTTTCTAAAACTTCAGTAATTATTGATTGATTTTTTTCCTCTAAAGCTAATTCATTTAATTCATGTAAATCATTTAAAGACTTAACTGAATAATTATTTGAGTTTATTAAATCCTCATATAATTTTTTTTCTTTAATTATTTTTTGTGAATTTTTTTTATCTTGCCAGAAGTTGTCTTCTAGCATTTTTTTATTGTTTACTTCTAATTTTGAATAAATATTATTTTTTTCAAAGATACTCCTTAACTCTTTGATTGATTTTTTTTATTTCAGATCTGTGGTTTAAATATTCATTTTCCATTAATAGAACCTTAATATACTATCATTTTTTAATCTATTGTTAATATCTTTGTTTAATACATTGTCTATTTCTATATTTTTGTAAGCCTCAATTATAGTGGATTTACTCTCTGTTAGAGCCTTCTCACCTGTCACAGGATCTATAACTCTCATCAAAATATTTTCTGCAACTTTGAATGGTCTTGCATCTTCTTTTTTAATTCCATTTTTCACAAAGCTTTTAAAAATTGGAAGCGCTGTTTTTGCACCTGTCTCATATCTTCCTAGTGATATTGGATTATCCGAACCAACATACACACCAATTGCAAGTTTTGAAGTAAACCCAATAAACCAAGTATCGGTATTACCATTTGTAGTGCCTGTTTTTCCAGCCAAGTCTAAATTAAGGTCTTTTAAATTTTTTCCTGTTCCGTTCTGAACGGCACCTTCTAATATTGAAGTCATCTGATAAGCTGTTTGTGGAGAAAAAATTTGATCAAATCCATCCTCTATTTCTGGATATTTTTCACCTAAAAAAGATATTTGATTACAATTTACACATTTTCTTTTTTCATTATTAAAGATTGTATTTCCTGCACTGTCTTGAATTCGATCGATCATTATTGGTTTTACTAATTTTCCACCATTAACAAATGAAGAATAGGCAGATGTAAGTTTTAACAATGTTGTTTCAGCTGAGCCTAATGAAATTGATAAAAGCTCACTAGGGTCATCATAAATGCCTAGGCGTTTTGAAAAATTAACTATTTTTTTCAAGCCAAGATCTTGTGCAATTCTTACTGTCATTAAATTTCTAGATTTTTCCAGCCCCATTCTTAATGTCGAAGGTCCATAAAATCTTTTTCCATAATTTTCTGGTTTCCACATTTTTAAATCATATCCTTGCTCGAGTACCAGTGGAGCATCTAATATTAAGGAAGATGGTGTGTAACCATTCTCAAGAGCTAATGCATAGATAAATGGTTTAAAAGCAGATCCAGGCTGTCTTAATGCTTGTGTCGCTCTATTAAATTCACTTTTCCTAAAACTAAAGCCACCACTTAATGCTAAAACCCTGCCTGTAAAAGGATCCATTACAACTATACCTCCATTTACTAACGGTAATTGTCTTAAAGCAAATATATTACTATTTATATTTTCTACATATATCACATCTCCAACTTTCAATATTTCATTAAATTCTTTTTTGATCCAGGAAATATTTTCGTATTTAATAATCCCATTCAATCCATTCTCAGTTTCAATTTTTATTGAAAATTTATTAATTTTTTTTATTATGGCTAAATTCCAATTAATTGATTTTTCTAATCTAAATTTATCTATTTTTTCTTTCCAGTTATTTGATTTTTTTTTCCTCAATAACGGTCCACGCCATCCTTTTCTTTTATCATAACTAAGTAAACCTCCTCTTAAAGATTCTATAGCAATTTTTTGTAGACTTAGATTTATTGGAGTACTTATGTTTAATCCTTGTTTGTAAACTTTGTCAAAACCTAGTTGATCAACAACATTTTTTCTAATGTCTTCAACATAATAACTTGTATCTTCTGTAAAAGTTTTTTTTCTTTTTTTTAATATAATTTTTTTATTAACAAATTTTTCATATTCAATTTTTTGGATATAATTATTTTCATATAAATTTTTTAAAACCAAGTCTCTCCTGAATTTAGCTAACACAATATCTTTATAAGGATTGTATCTACTTGGAGCTTTTGGTAACGCCGCTAATAGAGCAGCTTCATCATAATTTAATTCACTAATTGATTTATCAAAGTATTCTAAACTTGCCGATGCCACTCCATAAGCTCCTCCCCCAAGATAAATTTGATTTAAATATAATTCTAATATTCTTTCTTTTGAAAGGGCTCTTTCCAATCTAAATGCTAGGATTGCTTCTTTTATCTTTCTATTTAAACTTACTTCATTTGTTAGTAAAAAATTTTTTGCTACTTGCTGTGTTATGGTGGAGGCTCCTTCTAACCTTCTTGATGTCGCAATATTTGAAATATTATTTATTACAGCTCTTAATACTCCCTTTGCATCCACCCCAGGATGTGAATAAAAGTTTTTGTCTTCCGCAGATAAAAAAGAGTTAATTACTTTTTCTGATATAGAATTATATGGAACGAAAATTCTTTTTTCGGTAGAAAAATCATTCACTAATTCTCCATTCCCTGAGTAAACTTTACTCGAAACTGGTGGCTTGTAGCTCTTAAGAAATTTGTAATCAGGCAAATTATTAGAAAAAGCCCATAAAACAGCTATTACCAAAAATGCACTTAATAGACCAAAGCTTAAAATTAGTATAAATATATTTTTAATAATTCGTTGCATTTAAGTTTAATATACATGTGAATTTGTTAAAGTTAAGGCATCTGAATTAAAACAAAATTTAAAATTATTTAAATAAAATGAAACAATTAATCAAAGATATATGGAAAAAAATTTATACATTGATGCTTCGCATCCTAATGAAACTAGAGTCGTGCTTAAAAATGGTGATAATATTGAAGACTATGAGTACGAAGGTTTAAAAAACAACTTAATCAAGAATAATATATATCTCGGAAAGGTTAGCCGTGTTGAACCATCGTTACAAGCTGCGTTTATTGACTTTGGGAGAGATAGACATGGTTTTTTATCTTTCAACGACATTCAATCAGACTACTACCAAATTCCTCAAAGTGATTTAATTAAAATAAAGGAAGAAGAAGAAAGAGAAAGAGAAGAGCTATTAAAAGAAAGCGAAATAGAAGAGGAAAAAGATATTAATGAGGGTAACTTAAATGCTAATGATCCTGTCGAAATTAAAACTGAAATAGAATTAGAATTAAATACATCTGAAGAATCAATAACAACTGATGAGCTGGTGACAAGTGAGAGCGCTGATCAAGAGCTACAAGTTTCTGAAATTAAGAATCCAACACCAAGATTCAGATCTAAAAGATATAAAATACAAGAAGTTATAAAACCCAATCAAGTAATCCTGATACAAGTATTAAAAGATGAAAGAGGCCAGAAGGGAGCTGCATTAAGTACGTTTATTTCTATTGCTGGAAAATATATTGTTTTAATGCCCAACACACCAAAGGGGGGTGGAATATCTCGTAAAATTTTTAACCCTGGGGAAAGAAAAAAAATTAGAACTATATTAAACGACATAGCTATACCAAAAGAAATGGGTCTTATCGTTAGAACTGCTGGTTCTAATAAGACCAAAAATGACATAGATCATGATCTTCAAACATTGTTAAAAACTTGGAATGGAATTAAAGAAACTGCCTTAAATTCTATAGCGCCATCTTTAATTCACCAAGAAAGTGATATCATAAAAAGAACTTTAAGAGATATGTACAGCGAAGATACAAATAGCATAGTCATCGAAGGTAACGATGGCTACAAAAAAGCACAAGGTTTTATGAAATTAATGATGCCTTCTCATGTTAAAAAAATTAAAAAATATAGAGAAAAAGTTCCATTATTTTTTAAAGAAAATATAGAAGAAAAATTAAATCAGATCTATGACTCAGAAATTAAATTAAAATCAGGTGGGTACCTAGTAATTAATCCAACTGAAGCCCTGGTGTCAATCGATATTAACTCAGGAAGTTCAATAAAACAAAAGAATGTAGAGAGCACAGCTTTAGATACCAACCTAGAAGCAGCAGAAGAAATATCAAGACAAATTAAGATCAGAGATTTATCTGGTTTAATAATAATAGACTTCATTGATATGTTGAGCTTTGGAAATAGAAGATTGGTTGAAAGAAAACTTAAAGAAAAATGCAGAACTGACAGAGCAAGAATTCAAATAGGAAGAATTAGTAACTTTGGGTTATTGGAAATGTCTAGACAAAGATTGCGTGAAAGTGCAGTAAAATGGAAGGTTACTCTTACAGATGAGTCTTTTGCTATGAAAATTCTTAAATTAGTTGAGGTTAGAGCTGTTTTAACAAAAGCAAAGTTTGTAGAACTGAAGATCTGTGAAAAAATATCAGACTTTATGAAGGAAAATTTCATTGAAGATCTAAAATATTTTGAAGAAAAAAACTTAATTAAAATAGATATTATTGCAGATAATACCCTTATTATTCCCGAATATATAATCGATCTTCAAAATAAAACAAAAAAAACGATAGAAACAGTTGAGCACATAGAGAAACTAAAAAATCTAGAAGAACAAAAAAAAGAAGTTAGATCTTTTGAAAATCCAAATCAAAAGAAGCCCTATAAGAAAAAGCCTTTTTTTAAAAAGAAATTTTTTAAAAAACCAGCAGCTTAAATTATTCCTGTTGTCGGAGAGGACGCGCTTCCATATATAGATTTTTTAATACGTCCTGCTAAAAAAGATTGTCTTCCAGCTATAACACCATTTTTAAAGGCTAACGCCATTTCAAATGGATTCTTAGCTTTTGCAATTGCTGTATTTGCTAATACTCCATCGCAACCTAGCTCCATTGCAATAGCTGCATCTGACGCTTGACCTAAACCAGCATCAATTATTAAAGGAAGTTTTGTCTGACTTCTTATAATCTTAATATTTGTTGTATTTTGAATTCCTAGTCCAGACCCTATAGGAGCTGCTAAAGGCATGATTGCGCAAGCTCCTACATTTTCCAATCTTTTTGCCATCAAAGGATCATCACTACAATATACCATTACTTTAAATCCTTCTTTAGTCAAAACCTCAGTAGATTTTAAAGTTTCAATCATATCAGGAAATAGATTTTTTTTATCTCCCAGCACTTCAAGTTTTACTAATTTCCATCCACCAATTTCTCTGGCCAATCTTAATGTTCTAAGAGCTTCTTCAGAATTAAAACATCCGGCTGTATTTGGAAGGTATGTAATTTTTTTTGGGTCTATATAATCCATTAACAATGGGTTTTTTTTATCTGAAATATTAACTCTTCTTACAGCGACTGTAACTATTTCTGCACCAGATAATTTTATAGCTTTTGCACATTCTGACATGCTCTTGTATTTTCCAGTACCAACTATTAATCTGGAGTTGAATTTTTTTTTAGTGATTATTAACTTATCTTTTATCATTTTATCCACCTCCAATAAAATGAACTATTTCAATTTTGTCATTTTTTTTTAGTTTAATTTTGTCTGTTTTATTTTTATCTACTATTTCTTGATTTAGTTCAATTGCTACTTTTTTAAGAGGAATTTTTAGTTGTTTTATAAAAAATGATAGACTTAAATTTTCATTTATCATTGAAAATTTACCGTTTATCTTAATTTTTATTTTTTTTAATTTTTTCATAATGTATAAGAATTCAATGAGTAATAATATTATAATTATTAATGGTCCTAATCTTAATCTATTAGGTGAAAGAGAACAATCACAATATGGGTCTATAACCTTTTATCAACTGAAAGAAAATTGCTTAAGCAAAGCCAAAGAATTAAATATTAATTTAGAGTTTTCTCAATCAAATATAGAAGGTGAAATAATTACGTTTATACAAGAAGCTAAAAATAAATTTGATGGTATAATTATTAATGCTGCTGGTTTTACTCATACATCTGTTGCAATCAGGGACGCCTTAGATATTTATAAAAAACCAATTATTGAACTTCACATATCAAATATATATAAAAGAGAAGAATTTAGACATAAATCTTTAATCAGTGATATTGCCACTGGTGGAATTTTTGGTTTAGGGGACAATGGATATATTTTAGCCATAATTGCAATGCAAAACATATTAAATAAATGAAAATAGATAAAAATATTATTAAAGAACTAACAGACTACTTAAATGAATTCAATTTGACTGAAATTGAATATACGGACAAAGATACCAAGATAAAAGTATCTAAATCAAGCCCAACTAGTTCAAATCAAGTTGTGAGTGTTGCAGCACCAAACTCAACAACTATGGAAGAAAAGCCTAAAACTATTTCGGGAACTGAAGTTAAATCTCCCATTATAGGTACGGCTTATCTCGCAGCTGAACCTGGAGCAAAAAAATTTTCAGAAGTTGGTAAAAAAATTAAAAAAGGTGAAACAGTTATGATAGTTGAGGCTATGAAAACTATGAATCATGTTCCTTCTACAGTTGATGGAATTATAAAAAAAATTTGTGTAGAAGATGGCCAGCCTGTTGAGTATGGTCAAACTATTATCATTGTTGAATAATGTTTAAAAAGATTCTAATTGCAAATCGTGGAGAAATTGCAGTTAGAATTATACGTGCATGTAAAGAATGGGGAATAGCAACTGTTGCTGTTCACTCAGATGTGGATAGGGATAGCATGCATGTAAGACTTGCTGATGAAAGTGTTTGTATTGGCTCTCATCAACCAGCAAATAGCTATTTAAATATACCCGCATTAATGTCCGCGATTGAACTTACTAAAGCAGAGGCAGTTCATCCTGGATATGGTTTTTTATCTGAGAATGCAAACTTCGCTAGAGTTTTAGAAGAAAATAATATTAAATTTATTGGTGCTTCATCAAAACTTATAGAAATGATGGGAGATAAAATTCAAGCAAAGAGAATAGCTAAACAACATGGGCTCCCAGTTATTGAGGGTTCTGAAGGTGGTGTAACGGATATAGAAATGGCAAAAGAACTTTGTAAAAATATTGGATTTCCAGTTTTAATTAAAGCCTCTGGTGGTGGAGGTGGTAAAGGAATGAAAATTGTTCATAAAGTAGAAGAATTTGAAATATTATTCTTAACGGCAAAATCTGAAGCACAAAAGTACTTTGGTAATGATGAGGTTTATATTGAAAAATTTTTTCAGAATCCAAGACACATAGAAGTTCAAATATTATCTGGAAAAAACAGAACTGTTCATTTACACGAAAGAGACTGCTCAGTACAAAGAAGGCATCAAAAATTAATAGAAGAAACCCCTAGTCCAGTTCTAAATGATCAAATAAGAAAAGACCTTTTTGAAAAAACTGTGAATATGGTCAGCAAAATTGGCTATGAGGGTGCTGGAACAGTTGAGTTTATTTATGAAGATGGAAAATTTTATTTTCTTGAAATGAATACACGTGTTCAAGTTGAGCATCCAGTTACAGAAATGGTAACTGGTATTGACATAATTAAAGAGCAAATTTGGATAGCTTACACCGGAGATACAGCTTTGAAACAAAGTGATATCAATCCCAGAGGGCACGCTATTGAATGTAGAATTAACGCAGAAGATGCTAGTAAGAATTTTCAACCGTCCCCCGGAACTATAGGCATGTGTCATCAGCCATCTGGTTTTAGAACAAGAGTTGATGGGTCAATATTTCAAGGATATAAGGTTACCCCATATTATGACAGTCTGATTTGCAAAGTAATTACACAGGGGAGAAATAGAACTGAAGCAATTCAAAGAATGAACCGATCTTTAGATGAGTTTGTAATTGAGGGTATTACTACAACCATACCTTTACACAAGATCTTACTTAATCATAAAAAATTTATTGAGTCTGATTTTAACGTGGGTTGGTTAGATAACGAAAAAATTATTTAATAACATTTAGTAAGCCAAATATCATAAACTGGGTGGTCAAATGGATTGATTGCTGGGCTTGATAAAAAGGTCCATCCATTAAATATAAAAACTTCATTATTGTCTTTATTTAGCATATCTTGCACTTGAATATAAGCTGTAATTTCTGGGTTATCATCAAACTCTGAATTTTTACACTTTAAGCTTTTAATTAAAAGATTTTGAAATTTTTTTTCTTCACCAATTGTTAATTTTAAAAGGTTAGTTTTAGAACTAACTTTATCTAAAATTTTTATTTCAATAAACCGGCCACTTGAACTTTCTAGAGCAATTACAGATGATAGGGTACTTATTAAAAAAAAATAAAAAAAAATTAATATAAAATTAACTTTTCCAGCTAGTATATTTTTTTTTAATTTGTTCATTATTTTTATTTGGGTGATAGGCATTTTCAGTACCAGTTTGATTCGATAGGTGAGGTTTTTGCCAATTATATTTTTCTAAATCATGATTGTTTTGAATTCTATTATTGGTAAAATGCATCCACGAATACCACTCACTAGGTATTTTTGATGCATCAATCTCACCACTATATATCACCCATCTTTTACCGGCTTTATCCTGGTAATATTTATTGCCAATAGAATCGCTTCCAACAAGTTTTCCTGAAAAAATTGTTTTTAATTTTGTTCCAAGAGTTTCTTGATTCCACCAAATGAAAATTTTTTTTAAAAGTGTCAACATATAATATTACCTATTCTTCAATCTTGAATTGTATAATTTAAATTAGACTAAAGTTAGGATTTGTATATAAATTATTTAGCTTAAGATTAAAAAATAAAAATTAATTAAAGGAAAAATGGCAAAATTTTTAGTAGAAACTTATTATACATGTAGCTTTAAAGTTAATCATTATCTAGATGATATTAATGAAACAGAGTTAGCTAACCTTGAAAAGCGTGATGATGGAAAATTTGAAGTTTTGGACGTTAAGCTTGATACAAGAAAAACAAAAAGCTTAGATCCAAATAATAAGGTAATTGAAGCTAAAAAATTAGATATTATATCTGAGCAAAGCCAACCTAAAGTTGTCTCAAAAGAAAATAATACCACATTTGTTAAACAAATTAACGAAGGTATAGGTAAGAGATTTAGCATGCCCGATAGAAGAAAGGGTTATATTCAAAAAGCAACGATTGGTGACCATAAAGTTTATTTACATACTGGTGAATATGAAGATGGAAAAATAGGTGAAATTTTTATAGATACAAGTAAAGAAGGTGAGCTAGTAAAAGCCTTAATGAATAACTTCGCAATAGCAATATCACTTGGTCTTCAATATGGTGTTCCTTTAGATGAGTTTATTAGTGCTTATGTTGATACTAAATTTGAACCATCTGGTAAAGTTCATGGCAATGACAGAATAATGAGTGCCTCATCAATACTTGATTATATTTTTAGAGAACTTGCAATATCCTACCAAAACAGGGAAGACTTAGCGCATACGCCTGCTATTGGTGAATCAGATAAATCTTTGCCCGAAGAAGAAAATACTGAGGATCAAAATCAATTACTTAAGATTATAAAAGATGTTACTAGCAAGGGCTTTGTTAGAAATAATTATAAAAAAAACCTTGTTGATTTATCGGATGTTAAAATAAGTTTAAAAGGTAAAAAATAATATTATTTTTTAAGTTTTAAGGCTAATCCAAGTTCTTTGAGTTGCTCTTCATTAACTTCCGAAGGTGCGTTCATCATTAAGTCCTGGGCATTTTGATTCATTGGAAACATTGTAACTTCTCTAATGTTCTTCTCATTAGCCAAAAGCATTACAATTCTATCTATTCCTGGTGCTATACCCCCATGAGGAGGTGCCCCATAACTTAGAGCATTAATCATGCCACTAAATTTCTCATCAACTTGTTTTTTTTGGTAGCCAGCAATTGAGAATAACCTATACATTAATTCTGGTACATGGTTTCTAATTGCACCAGAAGATAACTCTATTCCATTACAAACAATGTCATATTGGTAAGCTTTAATATTAAGAGGATTATCAAAATCAATATTTTTTATATCACCTTGAGGCATAGAAAAAGGGTTGTGACTAAATTCAATTTTATTAGTTACTTCATTTTTTTCAAACATTGGGTAATCAACAATCCAGCAGAATGCAAAAATATTTTCATCAATTAAGTCTAGATCTTTAGCAATTTTATCTCTAGCTTGAGAGGTAATCTTTTCAACATCATTTATTTTTCCACAAGCAAAAAAAATACTATCCCCTACTTCAGCTCCAGTAATTTTCATGATTTCTTCTAATGCTTCTTTTGAAAAAAATTTTCCTACAGGACCTTTTGCTGAAATATTTTCATTTTTCTCAATTGTAAAATAAGCAAGACCAGATGCGCCCTGCTCTTTTGCCCATTTATCAATATTATCAAAAAAACTTCTAGGTCTTTCTTTTGTATTCTTGGTTACTATACATCTTACTTTAGAACCAGATCTTACAAGTCTTTTAAATATTTCAAATGTAACATCTTCTCGAGTAAATATGTCTGATAAATCAGAAATTATTAATGGGTTTCTTAGGTCGGGTTTATCTGATCCATACTTAAGCATAGACTTTTCATAGGGTATTCTTGGGAATGTTTCGTGCATCAGTTTTTTTGAAGAAAAATTTTTGAAAACATTGACTATCAATTTTTCAACAACTTGAAAAATATCCTCTTGTTCAACAAATGACATTTCTAAATCAAGCTGATAAAATTCACCAGGACTTCTATCTGCTCTAGCATCTTCATCTCTAAAGCATGGAGCAATTTGAAAATATTTATCAAATCCTGATACCATTATTAATTGTTTAAATTGTTGGGGTGCTTGTGGTAATGCATAAAATTTTCCTGGGTTCAATCTACTAGGTACTAAAAAATCTCTAGCTCCCTCTGGGCTTGAAGATGTTAGTATTGGTGTTTGGAATTCTAAAAAACCTAATTTAAACATTTCATTTCTAATAAATGAGATAACTTTGGATCTTAGTATAATATTATCATGAATTTTTTTTCTTCTTAAATCTAAAAATCTATATTTAAGTCTAATCTCTTCCGCATACTCTTGATCACTAAATACAGGCATTGGAAGCTCTTTGCACGTGCCAAGTACTTCAAATTTATCAATATTCACTTCTATCTCACCAGTTTGAAGTTCAGAATTAATAGTATCAGCACTTCTCTGAACTACTTTTCCATTTATTTTAATTACACTTTCAAGCTGAATTTTTTCTAATAATTTGAAATTCTCGTTGCTTTTGTCAATAATGCATTGAGTCATTCCATAATTGTCTCGTAAGTCAATAAACAAAAGATTTCCATGATCTCTTTTTTTATTAACCCAACCAGATAGTGCTATTTCGTGCCCACTATTATCTTTATTTAGCTCACTACAATTGTGTGTTCTGTACTTATTCACTTATTCCTCTAATGCTTCATTAATAATCTTAAAGTCGATTGATTTTTTTTTTTTTAAACTAATCCTGTCAATTTTATATATGAATTCAAATATTTTGCCATACGATCTCTCAACTCTTTTAATGATAAAATCAATCAATTTTTTATCTAAAGTAATCTGCCTATCAGATAAATTTTTTAATATTAACGCAAACATTAATTCATCATCAGGGTTTTCAATGTTTGCTAAAAGGCAGTTTTTAGTTCTTGATTTGAGGTCTTCTAGCTTAAAATTAATTTCAGCAATTGGTCTTAAAGAGGTGATTATTATAAATTTATTATCTTGGTCAATGATATTGAAGAGAGTGTAAATAAGTTTCTCATTTATATTTAAATCCAAATCTTCCAAAACAATGTTTTGATAAGGTTTAATTTTTCTCAAATTTTCATCATCAAGTAGATGAGACTCAATTTTAATTCCATCAAATTTCTTTAAAAAAATATTAGTTAAATGAGTCTTGCCAGAAAATTTTTCTCCTATTATATTTAGAAAATTTTTTTCCCATTTGGGCCACTTATTTATTAGTTCAAAAGGATGAAAATTACTTTTACCAACATAAAAATCATCATCTCTAAAATTTTGTTCATAGTCAAAGTCTAATAATAATTGGTTTAAACTTTTCATTTAATTGTCCAAATATTATTTTGCATCACTATTTCAAATTTATTATTATTCATATAATTCAAAAAAGTTATTGGAGAACCATTATAAATTATTCTATACTGAGTATATTTGTTATCAAAATTTAATATGTAAAAATTTGATATTAAATCAATATTTGACAGCGTCTCTTCCAAACTTATTATTTTTTTATAATTTTTTGATTTTATAGAGATGGTTAGGGGAAGTTTTATAGATGTATTGATCTGATTATTTTTTTTCCATTCGTCTTCATAAATGTTTTTTAAATTTTCCAAGATTCTATTTAGATTTTCTTCATCAAATAAATTGACCTTGGAATATTTTTGATTATTTATCTTAAGAGAATTATTTAAATTAATTTTTGAAAGTATTTTAATTTCATCTTTATTTTTATATATTATTAAGATTATGTAATCTTTTAAATCATATTTTGCTATTAAGTTTATAAAATCGTGTGTTTCAATAGAATCAGACATCTCGTGGATTTTATTTAAATCCTCAAGATCCTCTCTCGGTAAAAGGTAATCCAATAATTGATAATTTTTATTTGTATCATTCCACTTTTTATAAAAAATATTATCATTAAATAAATAAATACCATCAGTTTCCACATCTAACAATATTGGTATCAATAAAACTTTATTTTTAATTGGAATTGATGGAAATATATTTTTTTTTTCTAAAAAATTTAAAATTTTTTTTTTATTAAATGTTGTTTCAAGTTTTGCAAAATATTCATTATTAATAAATTGTTCATCACTTATTGTAAAAGAATCAATCATGCTTTTTAGCTCTTTAATTGAAACATCTTTAATTTTATTTCGATCACCTGAGGTTGTAATCATAGAGAGTAAGTTTATGTAAGAGGCCTTAAACCCCTCGTCTATTACCTTACTTTTCTTAAAATTGAGCTCAAAAGGAGAAGAAATTTCAATGTCAGACACTCTAAAGCTGTTTGCATTCAAATAAGTTGTGAAAAAAATTATTATAAATAGTACGAATGAAATAAAAAATATATATACTTTTTGTAATTTTGACAATTTATTAATAATTTGCATATTTTATACTAATGAGAAAAAAAAAATTTACCTATAAAAAAAGTGGTGTAAACATAAGTTCTGCTGATAATTTTGTTAAGTTTATATCAACTATTTCATCAAATAATAAAGGAAAAAAAAAGTTTAACAATATTGGTGGTTTTGGTTCAATTTCTAATATTCCAAAAAATTTGAAAAATCCTAAAATTGTAGCATGTACTGATGGTGTTGGAACAAAAATTGAGATAGCAAATGTGCTTAATAAATATGATACAATTGGTATAGATTTAGTTGCCATGAGTGTAAACGATTTGATTGTTCAGGGAGCAAAGCCATTATTATTCTTAGATTACATTTCAATTAATAAAATAGATTTAAATAAATTAAAATCAATTCTTAAAGGAATAGTAAGGGGATGTAAGATTTCTGACTGTGAATTAGTTGGTGGAGAAACCGCTGAAATGCCTGGTACCTATGAAAAGGGAAAGTTTGATATTGCTGGCTTTGCTGTGGGACTAGTAGACGAAAAAAAAATTTTAAAAAAAAAGAATATTAAAAAAAATGATTTAGTGTTAGCAGTACCTTCAAGTGGGATTCACTCTAATGGTTATTCCTTGGTAAGATACGTTTTAAAAAAATCAAAGATTAATTTAAAAAAAAATAAGTTTTTGAAAAAAGAATTATTAAAACCAACAAAAATTTATGTTAAAGAAGTTTTAAATCTAATTGATAATAATCTTATTAACGGATGTGCAAATATCACTGGTGGGGGTTTAGCAGATAACATTAAAAGAGTTATTCCAGACAGTTTAGTTGCAGATATTAATCTAGACAAAGTAAAAACTAAAAAAATTTTTAAATGGCTAAAACAATATAATATTGAAGATAAAGAAATGCTAAAAACATTTAATTGCGGAGTTGGTTTTTGTTTAATAATCAAACCAAAAAACTTAAAAAACGTTGCAAAATTTTTTACAAAGGAATTTAAACCATATGTTATAGGAAAAATCAAAGCTGGAAAAAATAATGTTAAACTAAATGGAAAAATTGACTGGTCTTAAAAAAATAAAAACAGCTGTTTTTATCTCTGGAACCGGAAGTAATCTAAAAAATATAATAAAATTCTCTAAATTAGAAAAATCACCTATATCAATAGACCTAATAGTCTCTAATACCAATAAAGCCAAAGGCTTGAGCTTTGCTGATCAATTCAAAATAAAAAAGAAAATATTTAATTTTAAAGATATTAAAAAAAATATATTATTACTAAAAAAAGAGAAAATAAGATTTATTTGTCTGGCAGGATTTATGAAAATTTTATCTAAAGATTTTATAAGAAAATTTGATGGAAGGATAATTAATATCCATCCTTCTTTACTACCAAAATACAAAGGTCTTAACACCCATAGTAGAGCGATAAATAATAAAGATAAATTTGCTGGATGCACCGTTCATTATGTGACAGCAAAATTAGATTCTGGAAAAATTATTATGCAAAAAAAGATTAAAATAGCAGTCAAAGACAATCCAGCTTCACTAGCAAAAAAAGTTTTGCAACAAGAGCATAAATTGTACCCTGCTGCTATTAAGAAAGTTTTTAATTAGTCCTTAAAAAAGAAATCAATTTCTATTTTAGCATTTTCAACACTGTCAGAACCATGAACAGAATTCTTATCAATAGAAATTCCATACTTTTTTCTTATTGTTCCTTCTACAGCATCTTCTGGTTTAGTAGCACCCATTAGCTCTCTATTTCCTAAAACTGCATTTTCTTTTTCAAGCACCATTACAACTATTGGTCCGGATGACAAATACGTACATAAATCATTATAAAATGGTTTTGTTTCGTGAACCTTATAAAATTGTTCTGCTTCTGATTTTGCTATTTGAATTTTTTTGTCTTTAACAATTTTGAAACCTTTATTTTTAAACATATCTTTAATTTCATTTTCTAGGTTTCTTTCAACTGCATCTGGCTTAATAATTGATAATGTTTGTTCTATATTACTCATAATGCTCCTCTATTAGTTGATTTAATAATCTTACACCAAAACCTGTTGCTCCACCTGGATTTAAATTTGCAGCTTTTTTAGAAAAAGCCATACCTGCTATATCCAAGTGTACCCATGGTGTTTTTTTTGTCACAAATCTTTGTAAAAACTGTGCGGCTGTTATTGATCCTGCTCCACCTGAATAATTTATATTTTGCATATCTGCTATTGTTGAGTTTATTAACTTATCGTAATTACTATGTAACGGAAGTCTCCATACTTTTTCTTTTACTTTTTCCCCTACCTTAAATATTTTATTTGATAAATCGTCATTATTAGAAAATAAACCAGCATATTCTTCTCCTAATGCCATTATTATTGCACCCGTTAAAGTTGCAAGATCTATCATAAATCTTGGTTTAAATTTTGCTTCTGTGAAGCTTAAAGCATCTGCTAAAACTAATCTTCCTTCAGCATCAGTATTTAAAACTTCAATAGTTTTACCGTTATAGGCTTTAACTATATCTCCTGGTCTTTGGGCATTTCCACCTGGCATATTTTCAACTAAACCAACTACACCAACTGCATTCACTTTTGCTTTTCTAGTGGCTAACGTTTGTATTAAACCAGCCACTACAGCTGATCCAGCCATGTCATATTTCATCTCTTCCATGAATTTTGCAGGCTTTAATGAAATACCACCCGTATCAAAACAAACACCTTTTCCAACAAATGACAGTGGTGACTTTTTATCTTTCTTATTTCCATTCCACTCAAGTGTGACAAGAAACGATTCATTTACACTGCCTCTTCCAACTCCTAATAAAGAATGCATTCCTAACTTTTTCATTTCTGATTCATTATAAACAGTAACTTTAATTCCTAATTTTCTTAGTTTTAAAAGTCTGTTTACATATTCTTTTGGGTTAAGAACGTTGGGTGGCTCAGAGACAAGATCTCTAGCAAAAAAAGTTCCTTCTTCTATTGCCTTAAATCTTAGTTCATTTTGAATTGTTGTTTTATTTTTATTTCCAATTACATTTATTGAAATTAATTTTTGTTCCGTTGTTGATTTATAAAGATTAAATTCATAAGACTTTAGTTTTAATCCATGCAAGAAATACCCTATAAAGTTCTCATATTTGTTTTTTATACTGTCTGAATTTAAAAAATACTCACTTTTCTTCTCATGATTTATATGACCATAAAATTCTGCTCCTAAATTCTCTATATCGGAAAACTCTAAATTATTTTTAGCAGATATTAGGAATATTTTTTTTTTAGAACTAATTTCATAAATTAATAAATTTTTTTTTAAATCACTATTTTTTAATAAATCACTTATGTAAGAAAACTCTGAATTGGAAATATAATTTTTTAAATTGCTTATATTGAATTTTTCATCAGTAAATAAGACAAGATTAGCTGAGGGCTTCTTTAAGTTGTTATTTTTATAGTTAATTTGAATAGACATAAATTTTAAATACACTCCTAACGTGTTCGATGCTATATATGAATAAAATTATTAAATTTCAATGAAAAAGTTAATATATCAAAAATTTTTAAAAGATACATTTTTGTTTTTTTTATCTATATCTTTAACATTTGGCGTGATTATCTGGGTTATTCAAGCTGTTAATTTTTTAGATTTTATTACAGAAGATGGACATAGTCTATATGTATACTTTAATTATACTTTTCTAAATTTTCCAAAAATTATTCATAGACTTTTGCCATTTATTTTTTTTCTTTCCTTGTTTTTACAGTTATTAAAATATGAAACAAATAATGAGCTTTTAATTTTTTGGACGAACGGAATTAAAAAATTATCACTTATTAATATAATTTTACTTTATTCTTTTATGATCTTAATTATTCAGCTTCTTCTTTCAAATTTTTTATCTCCAGCAGGACAAGATAAGGCAAGATCTTATTTGAGAAATTCAAGTAGTGATTTTTTACCCTCACTAATTCAAGAAGGAAAATTTATAGACGCTATTTCAGATGTAACACTTTTTATTGAAGCCCAACATGAAAATGGAGATTTTAAAAATTTGTTTCTAAAAGAAGGAGGTGAAAATCGATTTCAAATAATTCATGCAAAAAAAGGGGTGTTAGTCAGCAATACTGGTGAAAATAAATATTTTGAATTTTTTGATGGAACTTTAATTGATAGTAATAATAATATAATCACTTCTTTTGATTTTGATAAGATTAATTTTAGTCTGTCAAAATATATATCAAAATCTACCCTGTACCCTAAAATACAGGAGACACCTACTATAGATCTATTTAAATGTGCGTACCATTATTCAATGAATACTATAAATGCTTTTAAAGCAGAGTGGCTAATGTGTGATAAATCCTCAGTTGATCAGATTAAAGTTGAGTTATTTAAAAGAACTATTCAACCTTTTTATATTCCTCTTTTAGCTTTAATTTGTTCCTTACTTCTTTTAAAATCTAAAGAAAACAGATTCTACTCTAATTTAAAAATATATTTATTTTTAGTAGCCTTTTTAATAATTATACTTTCTGAATTATTGTTAAAATATACAGGTACTATGAATGGTTTTATTATTTTCATCTCACTTCCATTTTTATTATTTGTGTCTACTTACCTCTACTTGATAAAAAAATTTAAAATAAAGATATAAAAACCTATGCTAAAAAAATTTGAATTATATGTGATTAAACTATTTTTAAAGAAATTTTTAATCATTTCTTCAGTTTTTTTTTCTATAGCAGTTATTCTAAATATTCTTGAAGAGATTAATTTTTTCAAAAATTTAGAAGTAAGTTTTTATACGCCTCTTGTTATGAGTTTACTAAATACTCCCTCTGTACTTTTTGAAATCTTTCCATTTATTTTTTTGATTTCAACACAGTTTTTTTTTCTTAATATGATTAATGGTGGAGAATTGGAAACTTTGAAAATCCATGGAATAAGCAATATCAGAATAATTACAATATTACTTATTTCATCATTTATGATTGGTGTAGTGTTAATAACTTTTTTTTATCATTTTTCTTCTAAATTAAAATTTTTACATATTGATTTTAAAAACAGTTACTCGTCAGATAATAAATATTTAGCAGCTGTAAATGATAACGGTATTTGGATAAAAGACGAAATTGGAGAAAAAATTTATATTATTAATGCCTTTTCTATAGACGATGTTTACTTAAAAAATGTAATAATAACTGAATTTGACAGTGACTTTAACATGATCCAAATAATTAAATCTCCGCAGGTTAATATATCAAATAAAGAATGGGTGATTGCTGACTCCACTATTTCAAAAAAGAACATAACAAGAAAGGGACCAAAAAATATTAATATTATTACTCATTTTGATTTAGAAAAAATTAACAGCATGTTTAGTAATTTATCCTCTCAAAACCTTATTCAGTTATTTAAACTAGACAATGAATACAGGCAGCTAAACTATTCCTCTATTGAAATACGGCTTCATTTACTTAAATTATTTTCTTATCCTTTCTATCTATCAATTATGACTGTATTTACATCTGTCATCATGCTTAATATAAAAAGAAATAAAACAATAATTTTTCATATGATTACTGGTATTTTTTTGTCTGTGGTAATATATTTTCTTTATGATTTATTTAATTTATTAGGTGCAAATAATAAAATTCCGCTTATGGCCTCAGTTTGGTTTCCACTATTTATACTTACTGTATTAACATCAGTTGGCTTAGTAAGGATTAATGAAAAATAAACTTTTATCATATCTATTAGTAATAATTTTATATTTACTTAATCAAACTATTACTTCCGCTAACACGGTAGAGTTAGATGTGGCAGAAATTATTATTCTAGATTCCGAAGGGGTCGTTAAAGCCTCAAATGGAGTAGCTAAATCTATAAAAGATAATATAGAAATAAATGCCCAAGAATTTATTTACAATAAAAATTTATCAATTATTGATGCAACTAAAGATGTTAAAATAATAGATCTTAACAGAAACATTGAAATTAGATCAGAAAAAATTAATTATGATATAGGTGGTGGGGTAATAAATGTTACTAATAACGCTTCGTTAAAAGATCTTGATAAAGATATTAAAGTTGAATCACAAAATATTATTTATGATATTACAAATAAAATAATTAAATCTAATGTTCCTTCTATAATTACAGATAGTTTTCAGAATATAATTCACACAAGTAGTTTT
>CAJQRS010000031.1 GCA_905612375.1 uncultured Candidatus Pelagibacter sp. | reverse complement strand
TGAAGATGAAATTTTAAGTAATTTATTGCCTAAAAACATATCTACACAGATTTTTAAAGCAATGTTAGAGAATTCAGCTAGCGAACAGGGTTCAAGAATGAGCGCAATGGATAGTGCCACTCGGAACGCAGGTGAAATGGTTGACAAGCTTACTATTGAGTATAATAGAAGTCGTCAAGCAGCTATTACAAAAGAACTAATTGAAATCATATCAGGAGCGGAAAGTTTATAATTATGAGCAAAGGAAAAATTACACAAATTATTGGAGCAGTAGTAGACGTAAAATTTGATGGAGAATTACCAGAAATTTTATCAGCATTAGAATGTAAAAATGGTGATAACAGACTAGTTTTGGAAGTTGCCCAACACCTTGGAGAATCAAGTGTTAGAACAATTGCAATGGATGCTACGGAGGGATTAAAAAGAGGAGACGAAGTAACTGCTACAGGCTCTCCTATTATGGTTCCAGTTGGCCCTGAAACTTTAGGAAGAATTATAAATGTAATAGGTGAGCCTATTGATGAAAAAGGTGAAGTTAAAACAAAAGAAAAGTGGCCAATTCACAGAGCGGCACCTGAATTTAGTGATCAATCAACAGAAACAGAAATTCTGGTTACAGGAATTAAAGTAGTTGATCTGTTGGCACCATATGCTAAGGGTGGAAAAATTGGTCTATTTGGGGGTGCTGGTGTTGGTAAGACAGTACTTATTATGGAATTAATTAATAACGTAGCAAAAGCACATGGTGGATTTTCTGTATTTGCTGGTGTTGGAGAAAGAACTAGAGAAGGAAATGATCTTTATCATGAAATGATAGATTCAGGTGTTATTAAACCTGAAGGACCAGGATCAAAAGCTGCATTAGTGTATGGACAAATGAATGAACCCCCAGGGGCTAGAGCTAGAGTTGCTTTAACAGGTCTAACGGTAGCTGAGTATTTTAGAGATCAAGAAGGACAAGATGTACTTTTCTTTGTTGATAACATTTTTAGATTTACCCAAGCAGGCTCAGAAGTTTCTGCACTATTAGGAAGAATTCCTTCAGCTGTTGGATATCAGCCTACTCTTGCAACTGATATGGGTAACCTTCAAGAAAGAATTACAACAACTAACAAAGGATCAATCACATCTGTGCAGGCGATTTATGTACCAGCAGATGATTTGACAGATCCAGCACCCGCTACATCATTTGCTCACTTAGATGCAACAACTGTATTATCTAGGCAAATAGCTGAAATTGGAATTTATCCAGCAGTTGACCCCCTAGATTCTACTTCTAGAATTTTAGATCCAAGAATAGTTGGAGATGAACATTATAGAGTTGCAAGAGAAGTACAAAAAATTCTTCAAACTTATAAATCCCTTCAAGATATTATTGCAATTTTGGGAATGGATGAACTTTCTGAAGAAGATAAATTAACAGTAGCAAGAGCTAGAAGAATTCAAAGATTCTTATCACAACCCTTCTTTGTAGCAGAAGTCTTTACTGGTTCTCCAGGAAAATTAGTAGATTTAGAATCTACAATCAAAGGTTTTGCTGCAATTTGTAATGGTGAGTATGATCATTTACCTGAAGCTGCATTTTATATGGTAGGAACAATTGAAGAGGCTATAGAAAAAGCAGAAAAAATGGCTAAGGATGCTGCTGCATAATGAGTGAAGAGTTTAAGATAGAAATCGTAAACCCTGAGAAATCTTTTCTTTCAAAAGAGGACGTAACAGAAGTTGTTGTACCTGCTTTTGAAGGAGAAATGGGGATTCTCAGAGACCATATCTCCATTATTTCATTTCTAAAACCTGGTGTTATTAAAATATTTTCTAAATCTGGAGAAGAAAACTACTATGTTGAAGATGGAATTGTTGAGTTTAAGAATAATAATCTGTCAGTACTAACCAGCTCTATTTTTAATATTAAAGACATGGATAAAGATAAAATTAGTGAATTACTTAAGCAAGCAGAAGCGCACTCAGCAAAAAGTGAAATTACAGATCAAGACAAATATTTAGTGGATCAAAAAATTGATGTACTAAAAACTCTTAATTAAGAATTTCATTAACTTTTCTTTTAACATCCTCATACACGTGTAATTTAAAGTCTACAACTAAGTCAGTTATATTTTCAAGATCAATCCACTTCCATTCACAGAACTCTGGATTTTTAGTTTTAATATCAATTTCACTATCTTGTCCTAAAAATCTCATTACAAACCATTTTTGTTCTTGACCTCTATATTTGCCCTTCCAGATCACACCTAGCAAATTTTTAGGTAGCTCATACGAGATCAATCCATCAAGCTCTTTTATTAGGTCAACATTTTTTATACTAGTTTCTTCTTCTAATTCTCTATATGCAGCAGTTAAATAATCTTCACCCATATCAACACCACCCTGAGGCATTTGCCAAAAATTTTTTTGATTATCTATTCTTTTTGCAACAAAGATTTTATTGTCTTTGTTCAACACAACAATCCCAACTCCACTTCTAAAGGGTAAGTTTGTATTTTGACTTTTCATTTATCCATTAAGAAGTTTAATTGCGAAGTTTAATTGATTATCTGTTTCAGAGTTAAATTTAAAATCCTCTGATCCTTCTACAATTTCAATATCTGGTGTTACACCTATTTCAGAAATAGATTTTCCAGAAGGAAGGTAATATTTTGCAATAGTTAATCTAATAGCTCCTCTATTTTTTAATGGAATTATGGATTGAACTGAACCTTTTCCATAACTGTTTTCTCCAAGTATAATTGCTCTTTTATGATCTTTTAATGCACCAGCTACTATTTCTGATGCTGATGCTGATCCATAATTAATAAGTACTATTAATGTTTTGCCATCAGTTATGTCACCTTTTTTAGCAAACCATTTTCTGTTCTCTGAAATTTTTCGACTTTTGGTTGATACGATTTCACCATTTTCTAAAAAGAAGTCTGAAATTTTAATTGCCTGAGAGAGCAAACCACCAGGATTATTCCTTAAATCTAAAATGAATCCTTTCAAATTTTTATCTTTATCCAATTTTTTTACATTTTCTTTGATTTGTTTACTACTATTTTCATTGAAAGAAGTTAGTCTAATGTAGCCAATATCATTATCAAGGATTTCAGATTTAACTGACTGAACCTGAATAATCTCTCTTGTTATATTGAAGATTAAAGCTTTTTTAACACCACGTCTTCTAACAGTTATTTCAATACTAGACCCAACAAGTCCTCTCATTAAATCAACAGCCTCCATTAATGATTTACCTTGTACTTGAGCGCCATCAATTTTTACAATATAATCACCTGCTTTCAATCCTGCTTTTGAAGCTGGAGTATTATCGATAGGAGAGATTACTTTTATTACTCCTGACTCCATGCCAACCTCAATGCCAAGACCGCCAAATTTACCACTCGTTTCAGTCTGCATACCTTCCAAACTTTCAGGAGTCATATATGCAGAGTAGGGATCTAGAGATTGTAATAATCCATTTATTGCAGCATCCATGCTTTTGGACTGATCTACTTCATCAACATATTCTTCGTTAATTTTTTCAAGGACTTCACCAAATAAGTCTATTTTTTTATATATATCTGAATTTCAGAAAAACTTTTTTCAAAAAAAAATAGTGACATAGTGATAAAAAATAATAATTTTTTCATCAGATTTATATTATTACTTTTTCTTTAGGAATTAATTCTGACCATATTTTTTCAAGCTCATAAAATTTTCTTTTATCAGGATTAAAAATATGAATAATTAAATCAATACCATCAACTAATTTCCAGTCTAAACTTTCTCTTCCTTCTATCTTAGAATTTTTAACTCCATTAGTTTTTAGTTTTTCTAGAACTTGCTCGGATAAAGCTTGAATATGCCTCGAGGAAGTTCCACTTGCTATAATCATATAGTCTGCCATTGAACTTTTATTTTTAAGGTCTATGGAAATTATGTCTAAGGCTTTATTGGAATCTAGAGTGTCTAATATGATACTTTTAAGATCTTTATTTTTTGGCATTAATTAAATCAACCTTATCAAACTTTTCTTAATTGAGAAGATGAAATATTGACTTTTTTAAAATTTATAAATATTAGGTTTTTTTTGTTTGCCCCATTAAAAGTCACTGACTTTAATGATTTAGCTTTATAGCCTTGACGGTCGAATACAAGAATACTGCACTCATTTATAATAGATTTCCATTTATACCATTTATGAAAGTTAATAAGGTTATCAGCACCCATAATGAAATATATTTCGTATTTTTTATCTTTATTTAAATGTTTGATTAAATTAATTGTTCTATTGGAGGCTATTTTATTCTCATAAAACTTCACCTTAATAAAATCATTTTTACCTATTAATTTTTTAGCAAACTGTGTTCTACTTTTTAAACTAGAGCTACTTTCATTTTTAAATGGATTTTTTTTTGTAATTGCCCAAATTATATTTTTTAGTTCAAACTTTTTTTTGGCTTGCATAGATATCTCCAAATGCCCTTTATGGGCTGGATCAAAAGTGCCTCCTAAAATACCAATTCTGATTTTTTGAGATTTCAATTTACTTTCTAATTTGGCCATTGCTAACTATTTCGTATTTGTAAGAAACAAGCTGTCCTAAGCCCACAGGTCCCCTTGGTGGAAGAGTATTTGTGGAAATGCCAACCTCCCCACCAAACCCAAACTCTCCACCATCAGCAAACTGAGTTGATGTGTTATGCATGGCTATTGAGCTTTTAACATTTTTTAAAAACTTTTCAGCAGTACTTTTATTTTTAGTAATTATAGAATCTGTATGCATAGTTCCATATTTATTAATATGATTGATTGCTTCTTCACAGTCTTTTACAGTCTTTACAGATACTGTCGCTGCCAAGTATTCTGTTGACCAATCCTTTTCTTTTGCAGTAGAAATTTTACCTTTATAATGCTTATTTAAAACATGATCACCAAATATTTTGCAATTATTTTCTTCAAGTTTTTTTAAAACAGGATTACAAAATTTTTTAACAATTTTTTCATGAAATAAAATTGTTTCAGTAGCACCACAAATACTGGTATTTCTTAATTTAGCATTATAAATTATATTTATAGCCATCTTTAAATCTGCATCTTTATCAATAAATGTATGGCATAGACCTTCAAGATGCCCAATAACAGGTACTGTCGAAAACTCCTGAACTTTTTTCACTAAATTTTTTCCTCCACGTGGTATAACCACATCAATATAATCTTTCATTTTTGAAAGCATAAAATCTACCATTTTTCTATCTCTAGAACCTACAAATTGAATAAAATTTTCATTAACCTTATTTTCTTTGAGGGCTCTTCGAAATAATTTAGCTAAAATTTTATTAGTATTCATCGCTTCTGACCCACCTTTTAAAATTACAGCATTTCCAGACTTAAAACATAAGCTAGCAACATCTGAAGTAACATTGGGTCTACTTTCGTATATAGCCCCAATAACACCAATAGGTATAGAAACTCTTTTAATTTTTAATCCGTTAGGTCTGTTCCATTTCTCAAGAGTATTATCAACAGGGTCTTTTAATTTAGTAATTTTATTTATTGAATCTCTTATATAATCTAATTTTTTACGATTAATAGTGAGTCTATCAATTAAATTATTCTTTAGTCTTTTTTTGAGAGCAAATTTTATATCTTTTGCGTTTGCATCAATTATAGAATTTTTTTCTTTATCCAATAATGAAGCATATCTTTTTAAAATTTTATTTTTTATTCTAGTATCAATCTTTTCAAGAGATGCTTTTTTCGCATTTTGCCCTATTAAATTCATATATTGACTCATTTTATATCTCTACCATATCATCTTTATGTATAACTTCAGATTTTGCAACATATCCTAATATTTTTTCAATTTCTTTAGAATGGTGACCCATAATTCTTAATATTTCATCAGATGAGAAGGAGCTTAGACCTCTAGCGCATTCATAATTTTTATTATTTAAAACTTTTATATGATCACCTTTTTTAAACTTACCTGATACCTTTGTAATACCGGCAGCTAATAAACTCTTACCATTCGAAAGTGCATGTGTGGCACCATCATCAATAACAATTTCTCCTCTGGGCGAAATTGAACTAATAATCCATTTTTTTCTAGCATCTAATTTAGTTATTTTTGACAAAAACCACGTACAGTTATTATCTTTAATTATTTTTGTAATAGGTCTCATTAAAAGACCATTAGCTATTACCATTTGACATCCTGATAGCTGGCAAATTTTTGCAGCATCAATTTTAGTTTTCATTCCACCTGTTCCATGTTCACCAATGCTTTTGGTTGCGATCTTTTCTATATCTTTATCAATATTTTTTATTTCTTTTATTAATTTTGCATCTTTATAAATTTTTGGATTTTGAGTGTAAAGACCATCAACATCAGAAAGAAGTATCAGTGAGTCAGCCCCAGATATTTGTGCAACTCTAGAAGCCAATCTATCATTATCACCATATTTAATTTCTGAAGTTGCTATGGTATCATTTTCATTAACAATGGGTACAAAGCCCAATTGAAATAAATTATCAAAGGTCCTTTTGGCATTTAAGGCTCTTCTTCTTTGTTCAGTATCTTCTAGTGTAAGTAAAATTTGAGATATATTAATTTTTTGTTTAACAAATATTTCTGAAAATAAATTCATAAGTTCAATTTGTCCAATTGATGCTACAGCTTGACTCTTATCAATTTTAAGATTTTTTTTACTTAAGTTCAGTTTTTTACAGCCCATTGCTATAGCACCAGAACTGACAAGAATAACTTTTTTATTTTCTTTAATTAATTCTCTAATGTCTTTGGAAAATTCTAAAAGCCATTTTTTTCTAACTTTTTTAGTATCATCTATTAATAAAGATGAGCCAATTTTGATTACAATTATTTTAGAATTATTAAGATACATATGCTAGTAATTTAGCCTTAACTTTTGATATAGATTCCTTGTTTAATGTTGAAAGAGTTATGACCTCAGAATCTTTATTTTTAGCAAAATTTTTCACAATTTGATTCACTTCGTCTTCATCTAATAGATCTATTTTGTTTAATACAATTATTTCTTTTTTTTTAAGGATCTCTTTACTGTAGCTACCAAGCTCTTTTTTAACTTGTTGATATGCATTTTCAATATTTTCATCAGTAATATCTATTAAATGCATTAAAGTTTTACACCTTTCTATGTGTTTTAAGAATTGAATTCCAAGACCTACACCCTCATGCGCACCCTCAACAAGACCAGGTATGTCAGCTAAAGTTATTTCTTTATCATCATATGTTGCAACACCAAGGTTTGGATTTAAAGTCGTGAATTTATAATTTGCTATCTTGGGTGTAGCATTTGTAATAGATGCTAATAAGCTAGATTTACCTGCGTTAGGCAAACCTACAATACCAACATCAGCAATAGTTTTTAGTTGAAGCCAAATTACATATTCTTCACCTATAGCACCTTTTGTAAATTTTTTTGGAGCTCTATTTGTGGAGCTTTTAAATCTAGTATTCCCAAGACCACCTTTACCACCCTTGGCTACAATAAATTCTTCACCTTCTTTTTTAAAATCATAAATTAAAGTTTTATTATCCTCTTCAAAAACCTGCGTTCCTATTGGAACTTTTAAAAATAAGTCATCCCCTCCATGACCTGTACGATTTTGTCCAGAACCATTTACACCTCTTCCAGCTTTGTGATGTTGTTGAAATCTATAATCAATAAGAGTATTTAAATTTCTTTCTGATCTCAAGAATATGGTACCACCTTTACCACCATCTCCACCATCAGGTCCCCCGTACTCAATGAATTTTTCTCTACGAAAACTAGGAGATCCATTCCCACCATTTCCAGCTTTTACATAAATTTTAACTTGATCTAGAAATTTCATAATACAACTGTTAGTTTTTAGTTGTACTACTAATTGGGTTTTACTGAAACGAATGTTCTATCTAATCTGCCTTTTTTAAATACTACTTTTCCCTCAACAACAGAAAAAATTGAATGATCTTTACCCATTCCCACATTTTCACCAGGAAAAATCTTTGTCCCTCTTTGTCTAACGATTATGTTTCCAGGAATTACCACTTCGCCACCGTACTTCTTAACACCAAGTCTACGACCAGCACTATCTCTTCCATTTCTCGATGATCCACCTGCTTTTTTTGTAGCCATAATCTATTTACTTACCGCTTCTGCTTCTACTTTAGCTTCCACTTTTTCTATTTTTTTAGTTGGTTTAACCATTTTTTCTGCTTCAGCTAAAACTTCTCCATCTTTTGAAAAAATTTTACTAATCCTTATTAATGAATATTGTTGTCTATGACCATTTTTTCTTCTTGAATTTTGTCTTCTTCTTTTCTTGAAAATTAATATTGTTCTGTTTTTGCCATTTTCGACAAGGTCAGCTTCAACTTTTGCACCTTCAACTGTTGGTGAGCCAACTTCTATTGTTTTGTCATCTCCATACGCTAGGATTTCTTTAAATTCTATTTTAGTTTCAACTTTAGAATCCTCTAATCTTTCGATTTTAAGTATTTCTCCAGCCTTTACTTTGTACTGTTTTCCACCTGTTTGTATGATTGCGTATGACATTGTTTAATCTGTTTTTTATAATCAGCAATATAGTCTTGAGCCTATTATAGTCAAGTCCGAATAAGCTAGAAATTATCCTTTAAATCCCTTAATTTTGAAAAGGTTTTCGCATTGTTGGACCTAAGGAAAATATTACACTCTAATTCATCCTTAATAGTTGATGGAATAGTGGGTAAACCACTTTTTAACTTTGTATCTATACTATGTATCATGGTTTTAAGATTATTATTATTTGCATCATAAATTAAACAAAAATCTGAATTTTTTTTAGTATATTCATGACCACAATAAACTTTAGTATTTTGTGGCAGTTTTTTTAATTTCATTAAAGAATCAAACATCTGGGAATATGTACCCTCAAATACTCTTCCACATCCTAATGAAAAAAGAGTGTCACCAGTAAAAACAGATTCTTCTTTATAAAAATAAAAACATATGTGGCCAAGAGTGTGTCCTGGAATATAGATTATCTTAGCTTCAAAATTTTCATGTATCCATATTTCTTGATCGTTAAGTAATATGTCAATTTCAGGTATTCTTTCTTTATCTCCCTTGTACCCCACGACACTTGCTCCATATTTTTCTTTTAATTTTTGATTTCCACCTACATGATCATAATGATGATGTGTATTTAGTATAAATTTTAATTTAATTTTATTATTCTCTAAATATTTAATAATAGGATCAGCTTCACTTGGATCAATTACACATGCGGTATTATTTTCTTCATCAACTATTAGATAAGAGTAGTTATCTTGCAGACAAGGTATTATTTGAATTTTCATTTATCTCTCAATTAAAAAAATTCCTAATTCAGCTGATAGATTTTTAATATTCAGATTCATTTCATTGATAGAAGAAATTTTTTCATTGTGAAGTGCCAATGCTTTATCTAATTTAATTCCTCTATCATGACAAAAGTTATAAAAATCTTTGATCGTACACATATGTAGATTGGGAGTGTTGTACCATTCATCAGGTAGATTTTTTGTGATAGGCATTGTTCCTTTGATTAATAAATGAAGTCTTACTTTCCAAAATCCAAAATTTGGTACTGTAACAATAGCTTTTTTACCAACTCTTAAAAGTTCCTGAATAACTATTTCTGGATTTAGGAAAGCTTGAAGTGTCTGGCTCAAAATCACGAAATCAAAAGAACTATCTGGAAATTGTGTAAGATCCTTTTCTGCATCTCCTTCAATGACAATTAAACCCTTACTTACACACTTTTGAGAGTTTTTTTTAGAAATTTCAATTCCTCTTATATCTATTTTTTTATTGGTTTTTAGATATTCCATTAATGTTCCATCTCCACACCCAACATCTAAAACTCTTGTATTTTTTTCAATAAAATCTGAGATTATTTTAAATTCTTGTTTCATGACTAAATTGTTAAATAAGAGTTGTTAATATAATCCTTTAGAGTATTTAAAAATTCAGGAACATCTAAAAGAAAAGAGTCGTGTCCTTTATCAGACTCAATTTCAACAAATGCAACATCTGCACCAATGGCATTTAAAGCTATAACAATTTCTTTGTTTTCAGAGGTTGGATAAAGCCAATCTGAAGTGAATGATACAACAAGAAACTTGGTTTTAGTTTTTTCAAAAGCTTTAGATAGGTTTCCACCATATTCCTTAGTTAAGTCAAAATAATCCATTGCTCTTGTAATATACAAATAACTATTGGCATCAAACCTATCAACAAATACAGACCCTTGATGTCTTAAATAACTTTCTATTTGGAAATCTGCATCAAAACTAAATTTTAAATCATCTCTTTCTTGTAATTTTCTTCCAAACTTTTCTTGTAAACCATTTTTAGATAAATAGGTTATATGAGCAGCCATTCTTGCAACAGATAAGCCTTTATCGGGGTTTCTATTTTGATTTGCATAGTCTCCACTTAACCAGTTGGTGTCAGCCATTATAGATTGCCTGCCAAGCTCGTTAAAAGCAATATTTTGTGCCGAATGACTTGAGGTACAAGCAATTGGAATTGCTATTTTTGCTTTTTCAGGAAAATTACTTATAAATTGGAGAACTTGCATACCACCCATAGATCCACCCATCACTCCAAATAATTTTTTAATCTTAAAAAAATCCAAAAGGTTGTGTTGCGCATTTACCATGTCGTTTATTGTAATAATAGGGAAGGTAGTTCCATAAACTTTATTGGTTTCAGAGCTAGTATTACTAGGGCCAAAAGAACCTAAACACCCACCAATTACATTGGCACAAATTACAAAATATTTTTCTGTATTAATAGCCTTATTAGGACCAACAGCATATGACCACCAACCATCTTTTTTTGTTATTGGGTTTATTCCAGAAACAAATTGATCGCCAGTTAAGGCATGAAAGATTAAAATAGCATTATCCCTTTTTTTATTGAGGACACCATAGGTTTCATAAGCTAAGGGAAAATTATTAATAGTTTGGCCACAATCTAATTTTAGTGGTTTATTAATTATTAGGCTCTTTATGTTCATATTTTTATTCATAAATCATAGCTGAATTTGAATTGTGAGATAAAAAAACTTATTTAGCGGTTTTTTTTAAGCGCTCGCAATTCAGTTAAATCAGCGCATATTTT
>CAJQRS010000030.1 GCA_905612375.1 uncultured Candidatus Pelagibacter sp. | reverse complement strand
ATTTTACTTGAATCAAATCTATTAAATCTAAAAAATCTTGCAGCTGTTATTGTAATTCCCGCTCTACTCACACCTGGTATTAAAGCAAGTATTTGGAACAAACCAATATATAATATTGTTTTAAAATTTAAGTTGGATGATATTTTTTTATCAAACTTACTTTTGTCTGCAACATATAAAATAATTCCAAAAATTAATGTTGTCCAAGCAATTATCTTTAAATTATTTTCTAATAGATTAACTAGACCTGTAGAGCTTATTATATACCCAGCTATTACAATTGGTATAGAGCCAATAATTAATAAAGATAATAATTTTCGATTATTTCTAAGATCTAGTAACTCTCTTCTAAAATAAAAGATTATTGCAAGTAAGGAGCCAAGATGGAGACTAACATCAATCATTAGTGAGTTAGAATTAAAATTAAAGATTATCTCAACAATGTTTAAATGAGCCGATGAACTGATCGGCAAAAATTCTGATATGCCCTGAACTATTGATAGGATTATAATTTCAATAATATTTGAGAACATTTAAAGGTTCGTAGCTTAAATATTCGATGATTTAAACAATTCCATTTGAACATATTAGATATGCACAAATCAAAATAAGAAGAGTTAACTGTATTTATTGTAAATTTAAGGTCATATATATTGACCTTGTTTGTCTTTTATTACTCAAAACTGTGTTATATGGTTATTTTATTAAAGGGTATATATGTCAGAAAAAATGCTTAAATTTGTTAAAATAGGTCAACAAACTCCACCTAAAAGAGAAGTTGTTAATAGAAAAGAAGATTTTAACGAAATTTATAAAGAGTTTATTAACGAAAAGGCAGGTGAGCAATCTAGTAGATGTTCACAATGTGGAGTTCCTTTTTGTCAGGTACATTGTCCATTAAGTAACAATATTCCAGATTGGCTAAAATTAACTGCAGAGGGAAGATTAAAAGAAGCATATGAATTATCACAAAGTACAAACAACATGCCAGAAGTGTGTGGAAGAATATGTCCGCAAGATAGATTGTGTGAAGGAAATTGTGTAATCGAACAATCTGGGCATGGAACGGTAACCATAGGTTCAGTTGAGAAATATATTACTGACAATGCATGGGAACAAGGTTGGGTAAAGCCTATAAAGGTTAAAAACGAAAAAAGTCAAAATATTGGAATTATAGGAGCAGGTCCAGCAGGACTGGCTGCAGCAGAACAACTTCGTAATTTAGGGTATCAAATTACAGTATACGATCGATATGATAGAGCTGGCGGTTTAATGATTTATGGGATCCCAAATTTTAAGTTAGAAAAATTTGTTGTAGAAAGAAGAACTAAATTATTAGAAGAGGGTGGAATTAAATTTGTTAAAAATTTTGAAGTTGGAAAAGATGCTACATTAGAGCAATTAAGAAAAAAACATGATGCCCTTTTAATTACAACTGGAGTTTATAAAGCTCGAGAAATAGATCTACCAGGAAAAGATTTAGGAAATATATTTCCAGCTATGGAATTTTTAACAGCTTCAAATAAAAAAGGACTAGGAGATAAAGTAGAATTATTTGATGATGGAACTTTAAATGCTGAAGGAAAAGATGTTGTTGTAATTGGAGGAGGTGACACTGCAATGGACTGTGTTAGAACCTCAATCAGACAAAAGGCTAAATCAGTGAAGTGCCTATACAGAAGAGATAAAGAAAATATGCCTGGATCTGCTAGAGAAGTAGCTAATGCAGAAGAAGAAGGAGTAGAGTTTGTATGGCTATCTAGCCCTAAAGAATTCATTGGTACAAATAAAGTTGAAGGGTTGATGGTAGATAAAATCAAACTTGGTGAACCAGATGATAGTGGTAGACGTAAACCAGAAATTCAAAACAATTCTCACTATAATATTAAAGCAGACATAGTCATTAAAGCTCTTGGGTTTGATCCTGAAAATTTACCAAAATTATTTGGATCTGAAGATCTGCAAGTTACTAAATGGGGAACATTAAAAACAGATTTTGATACAATGGAAACAAATTTACCAGGTGTTTTTGCAGCTGGAGATATTATTAGAGGTGCATCTTTAGTTGTCTGGGCTATAAAAGATGGAAGAGACGTAGCAATATCAATAAAAAGTTTTTTAGAAAGCAAAGAGCTTAGTAAAGAAAAGGTTGCATAATGAAAAATTATAAAAAAAACCTTAAAATTCTTGAGGATGGTCATGTTTATTCAAAAGAAATGGAGCACGATGCTTGTGGAGTAGGGTTAATTGCATCTACAGAAGGTAAAAAATCAAGAAAAGTAGTTGAGTATGGAATTAACGCCCTAAAAGCAGTTTGGCATAGAGGAGCGGTTGATGCTGACGGAAAAACAGGTGATGGCGCTGGAATTCACTTAGAAATACCCTCAGATTTTTTTGCTGAAAAAATAGAACTTACAGGTCACGATCATGATGGCTCAGAAATTTGTGTGGGTATGATTTTTTTACCAAGAAATAATTATCAAGCACAAGAAAATGCAAGAACTCTAGTTGAAAGTGAACTTACAAAAAGTAATTTTAGTATTTATGGATGGAGACAAGTTCCTGTAAATCCAAAAGTTTTGGGTGAAAAAGCAAACTTTACGAGACCGGAAATTACACAAGTATTATTCAAGCACAATAATAAAGATTTAACAGAAAAAGAATTAGAAAGAAAAATTTATGAATCCAGAAGAAAAATTGAAAAAGAAGCAATTAAAAATGCAATAGAGGGATTTTATATTTGTTCACTAAGTTCTATGTCAGTTATTTATAAGGGAATGTTTTTGGCAGAGTCCATCGCAGATTTTTACTTAGATTTAAAAGATGAGAGATTTATATCTCGTTTTGCAATATTTCATCAAAGATTTTCAACAAACACAGCGCCAAGCTGGGATCTAGCACAACCTTTTAGAGCGTTAGCTCATAATGGGGAAATAAATACACTAAAGGGAAATAAAAACTGGATGAAAGTTCATGAGCAAGAAATGGATAGCCCTTTATTTGACAACATGGAAAATTTGAAACCAGTTATACAACCAGGATCATCTGACTCTGCTGCATTAGACAGTGTTTTTGAACTTTTAAATATTTCTGGACAATCAGCACCTCTTGCAAAATTAATGCTAATTCCAGATGCATGGTCTAAAAAAAGTCAAACATTATCAAAAGATCACCAACAATTATTTAATTTTTTAAATAGCACAATGGAGCCTTGGGATGGACCAGCTGCTATTGCAGCCACTGATAATGAATGGGCTATAGTAGCTGCTGATAGAAATGGACTGCGTCCAATGAGATATACTATTTCAAAAGATAAAATATTATGTGCAGGGTCAGAAACAGGAATGGTTGAAATTGATGAAAAGCAAATTCTTAAAAAAGGCAGGTTAGGACCTGGAGAAATCCTTGGAGTTAGAATAGCAAAAGGCAAGGTGTTTTCTAATATTGAGATAAAAGACTATCTGGCAAAAGAGTTTAAACATTTCAATAATCAAATAATTGATTTAGAAAAAAAATTTCCAATAAAAAATGAAAAATTTACTTTTTCAGGTGATGAGCTTAAAAAAAGACAGCATACTTTTGGTTATAGTTTAGAGGATTTAGAGCTTATTCTGCATCCTATGGCAGAGGATGCGAAAGAAGCCATTGGTTCAATGGGTGACGACACTCCACTTGCAGTGTTATCTGACCAGTATAGGCCACTTTATCACTTCTTTAGACAAAATTTTAGTCAAGTTACAAACCCACCAATTGATTCTTTGAGAGAAAACAAGGTTATGAGTTTAAAAACTCGTTTTGGTAACCTTGGAAATATTTTAGATTTTAGTAATTTAACGGAAGAAAATATATATGTTTTAGATAGTCCTATTTTATCTAACTCTCAGTTAGAAAAATTCATTAATTTTTTTGGTCAAAAATCAATAACTATTGACTGTACTTTTGATAAAAGTGAAAACCTTGAAACCTCTATTGAGAGAATCAAAAAAGATTCTGAAATCGCAGTTAGGCAGGGTCTTACTCAATTAGTCTTAAGTGATAAAAACACTTCTGAAGAAAGATTGCCCATTCCAATGCTATTAAGTGTTGGTGCAATAAACACACATCTTATTAAAAAAAAACTAAGAGGCTATGCTTCAATTAATGCTCAAACTGGGGAAGCATTAGATACACATTCATTTGCAACACTCATAGGTGTCGGGGCCACAACAGTTAATCCTTATTTAGCATTGGATAGCTTATACCAGAGGTTTGAAAAGAAATTATTTGGAAATTTTGGGTACGATGAGTGCATAGAGAGATATGTACAGTCAGTAAATTATGGTCTTTTAAAAATAATGTCAAAAATGGGAATTTCAGTCATAAGCTCTTATAGAGGTGGATGTAATTTTGAAACAGTTGGCTTAAGTAGAACAGTAGCATCAGAATATTTTCCAGGAATTTTATCAAAAATTTCAGGTATAGGCTTAAATGGAATAGAAAAAAAATTAAGAACAATTCATAAAGAAGCATTTGAAGGTACAGATACAGTTTTACCAATTGGAGGAATTTATAGGTACAGAAAAAATGGTGAAGTACATCAATATCAAGGTAAGCTTATTCATCTTTTGCAGAGTGCCGTTTCTTCAAATTCTTTTGAAGCTTATAAAAAATATGCAAAAGGTATTTATAATCTTCCACCCATACATCTTAGAGATCTAATTGGATTTAGAAAAAAAAATTTAAATCCTTCTATAGATATTACAGAAGTAGAACCAATTGAAAATATTTTAACAAGATTTGGAAGTGGAAGTATGTCTCATGGTGCGCTATCAAAAGAAGCACACGAAACTTTAGCTATAGGAATGAATAGAATTAAGGGAGCCTCTTGTAGTGGTGAAGGGGGTGAAGATGAAAAAAGATTTACTAAGATGAAGAATGGAGATAGTGCTAATTCTAGAGTTAAACAAATAGCTTCAGCGAGATTTGGAGTAACACTAAAATACCTTAATAACTGTAACGAAATAGAGATTAAAATTGCACAAGGAGCAAAACCTGGTGAGGGCGGTCAGCTACCAGGGTTTAAAGTTACAGAAGAAATTGCTAAGTTAAGACATTCAACACCAGGTGTAACTCTAATTTCACCACCACCTCACCATGATATTTATTCTATTGAGGATTTGGCACAATTAATCTACGACCTTAAGCAAGCAAATCCAAAAGCAAGAGTAGGGGTAAAATTAGTAGCATCATCTGGCATAGGAACAATTGCAGCTGGTGTAGCTAAAGCTAAAGCAGATATAATTCTAATATCTGGGCATAATGGAGGAACAGGAGCAACACCACAAACAAGTGTTAAATATGTTGGGATACCCTGGGAGATGGGCTTGACTGAAGCTAATCAAGTTTTAACTTTAAATAATTTAAGACATAAAGTTACTTTACGAACTGATGGGGGAATTAAAACAGGAAGAGATGTTGTCATTGCAGCTATGATGGGTGCTGAAGAATATGGGGTAGCAACCACTGCATTAGTAGCCATGGGATGTATAATGGTTAGACAGTGTCATTCAAATACATGTCCAGTCGGAGTTTGCACTCAAGACGAAAAATTAAGAGAAAAATTTTCTGGTACACCAGAAAAAGTAGTTAACTTATTTAAATTTATTGCAGAAGAAGTGAGAGAAATTTTAGCTGAGATAGGTTTTAAATCTATGAATGAGATAATTGGTAGAACTGATTTATTAAGACAAGTAAGTAAAGCTTCACCAAACTTGGATGATTTAGATTTAAACCCTTTATTTGTTCAAACAGATCCTGGAGAAAATACAAGATACTGTAAAGTTCCAGAAATAAATTCTGTACCAGATACTTTAGATCAAGAAATTCTACCTGAAATTAAAGATCAAATTGGAAAAGTAAAAATTATTGAAAAAGAATATATTATTAAAAATACCCATAGAACAGTTGGTACAAGAATTTCTAATCATCTTTACGAAAAATATGGCTCTGAAAAATTAGAAGATAACTTTTTATCTCTAAAATTTAAAGGGACAGCAGGGCAGTCTTTTGGAGCATTTGGAATAAAAGGCTTAAAACTTATTTTAAAAGGTGATGCCAATGACTATGTTGGCAAAGGTTTATCAGGTGCAACTGTTGTAGTTAAACTTCCAGATGAAAGTAACTTAATTTCACAAGAAAATACAATAATTGGTAATACAGTTTTATACGGAGCAACATCTGGAAAGTTATTTGCAGCAGGTCAAGCTGGGGAAAGGTATGCAGTGAGAAACTCAGGGTCAATTTCAGTTATAGAAGGCTGTGACTCAAATGCTTGTGAATATATGACAGGTGGTACAGTTGTAGTTTTGGGAGATGTAGGAGATAATTTTGGAGCTGGAATGACAGGTGGAATGGCGTTTATTTACGATATAAATAAGAAATTTGACAAAAAAGTAAACCCAGAAACTGTAGTATGGCAAACACTAGAAACAGATTATTGGATAACTTATTTAAAAAACCTAGTTCAAGAGCACTACGAGGAGACAAATTCAGAGCTTTCTAAAAAAATAATAAAAAATTTTGATAAAGAAATTTCTAATTTTATTCAAGTTTGTCCGAAAGAAATGATTGATAAACTAAAAAATCCTATAAGCTTAAATTCTATTATAAAAAAAGTAAGTTAAAATGAAGGAGATAAACATTTTTTGTTTTGGTTTTGGCCAAGTAGCAAAAAATTTTATAAAGAAACTCAGTATTGAAAAATATAATATTAACTTATCAACAACATCTAGAAGTGAATCCTCGAAAGAAACTTTTGAGGGTATTGATTATAATAGTTATTTATTTAACAGTGATAAATTTGATAAAAACTTATTAGTTAAATTAAAAGAAGCAGATCATATTTTAGTTTCAATACCACCAGAAAATAAAGAAGACATAGTTGTAAAAAATTTTTCTAAATTTTTAGAAAGCACTAAAATAAAGTGGATAACCTATTTATCTGCTACCAGTGTCTATGGTGATCATAAGGGTGAATGGGTTAATGAAAATAGCAAAACAAACCCAATCTCAATTAAGGGTGTTGCAAGACTAAAAGCAGAAAATTCATGGGCTTTTTTAGAGAGAAATAAAAAATTACCAGTTCAGATATTTCGGTTGTCTGGGATTTATTCTAATGAAAAAAATATTTTAGTTCGTCTAAAATCAGGTGACGTAAAATTGATTAGCAAAAAAGATCAT
>CAJQRS010000029.1 GCA_905612375.1 uncultured Candidatus Pelagibacter sp. | reverse complement strand
AATAAATATTTGTCAAATTTTAATTTTCCATCCAATGAATCAAAAAAACTAACACAGGTTGCTCTATTAAATTATTGTGGAGCTGCAATTTTAATGCCCTACAAATTATTTCATGCAGAATGTAAAGAATTGAAATACGACCTTGAGCTTCTTCAAAATACTTTTGCAACGTCTTTTGAACAAGTCGCGCATAGAGTAACTTGTCTGCAAAACCCTAAGCTACCTGGTATTCCTTTTCATATGTTAAGAACTGATATTGCTGGTAATATTTCAAAAAGATTTTCATTGTCTGGTATTGAAATACCAAGATATGGTGGCGCTTGCCCTAGATGGAATGTATATTCTGCCTTTACTAGACCTGGTATTATTCAGGCAGCAGTAAGTAAAATGACAAATGGAGAGAAATATGTTTGTATTGCTAGAACTGTTGAAAAAGGAGTTGGAAGATACGGCCAATCTAAAAGTATTTTATCTATTGGCTTAGGATGTGAGGCTAAATATGCAAAAGAATTTGTCTATACCGAAAATATTGATATTAGTGATAAAAAAACGGAAATTCCAATTGGTGTATCCTGTAGAACATGCGATCGATTAGATTGTTCACAAAGAGCATTTCCTCCTCTTCATAAAAAGTTTGATATAGATATTAATTCTAGAGGTGTTTCAGTTTATGTTAACGATAAGCCCAGCTAATTAAGACTTCCAGTCACCAATCTTACTAAATAGAAAGTTTCTAAAAGCTGTGATTCTAGCTGTATTTTTAAGAGATTGTGGATAAACAAAATGAGCTTCTGTTATAGGGCCTTCTGAATTTGGTAATACTTTTATAACATTATTTGAATTTGAAACTAAGTATTCTGGTAATGCTGCAAGACCTACACCAGCCTCAACTGCTAAAAGTAAACCCATAACACTATTAACTTTCATTACTGGCTTTCTTTTTTTAGAATCTTTAATTCCAAGTTTTAAAGCCCAATCAGGATCATAAACTGGGGATGGCGCTCCCTTACCAAATGAAATAAATTTATGTTTATTTAAATCTGTAATGGTTTTGGGCATTCCATGTTTTTCTAAATATTTATTAGAACCATAAATATAGTATTTTATATCTACTAATTTTTTTTGAATATAGTTAAGCTGCTTAGGTCTTCTCATAAAAATACCTATATCTGCTTGTCTAGTACTTAAATCTAACTCTTTATCATCAAAAATTAATTCCATTTCGATTTCAGGATTTAAAGTCATAAATTCTTGAATTCTGGGTGTTAGCCAATGAGTTCCAAAACTTCTAACTGTAGTGATTATTAATTTTCCAGTGGGTTTATTTTTCTGATCACCCAAAGTAGATTCTACTTCTTTTAATTTACTTATTACATCATGAGCTGTTTTAAATACATACTCACCATTTTCTGTTAATGTAAGACCTCTTGCGTGTCTCTCAAAGAGTTGTACTTTAAGGTCTTGTTCTAATGATTGAATTTGTCTACTAATTGCAGACTGACTGAGATTTAAATTTATTGTTGCATTGGTGAAGCTACCTGCTTCTGCAACAGCATGAAATATTTTTAGTTTATCCCAATCCATTTATCTATTAAGATCAACAATATATCTTCCTGATGTTTCACCTTTTAGCATCTTTGGGTATATATCTATTAAATCCTCTAGGCTTACTGTCTTTATTGATTTTTCTAATTGTTCAAAATTAATAAGGTTTTTAACTTCATTCCAAACAAATTCTCTTCTCTTGATAGATGCGTTGACAGAGTTAATTCCCCAAAGTTTAACACCTCTGATAATGAAGGGCATGACCGTTGTATTTAATTTATAATCAGAAGCATTACCACATGCAGCAACAATTCCATTATCTCTAGTTTGAGCTAGTGCATTAGCAAGAATTTTTCCTCCAACTGTATCAACAACACCATCCCATAGACCTTTGTCTAATGGTCTGGCATCTTTATCTAAATCTGCTTTATCTATTATATTTTTAGCACCTAACGATCTCAGATATTCTTTATTCTCAACTTTTCCAGTAACAGCTGTTAC
>CAJQRS010000028.1 GCA_905612375.1 uncultured Candidatus Pelagibacter sp. | reverse complement strand
GCAGCAAAAACAATAGCTTCAACTTCTCTTTCTCCATCATTTAATTTTTTTGGAAATTTTACAATATTGTTTTTTAAATCTTTATTTATTTTAGTCACTTAATCTCCTTAACATATATTTCATCAAATAAGTTTTCTTGTTTTATTGATAAATTTCCCTCTTTAACAAGTTCAAGAGATCCAGCAAAAATTCCAGCTTTTCCAGTTTTCTTATACCTTCTCCCTTCTCTAAAATTTTTGGGAATTAAATCGTTAATATTCTTCCAATCAATCAATTTACCAAAAAATTCTCTAATACACTTTATGCCATCCTCTGTAGTAAAAACAGGTAGTTTGGGTATATTCATTCTTTGGTAGTCTTTTGTCATTATAATATCAGAATATGTTTTCAATAACTCATAAAGGTTTAATTTATATTCAGTACTATAGATCGATCGTATAATTCCTTTAATTCCTCTTAGGCGTATTTCTCTGCCCAATCTTTTTCTTTTTAACATCTGGTCTGAAAGAAGACGTATTAATTCTAATTTTTTTAATTGTAGTTTTAATTGTTGAGCAACTTCTAATAACTTAAATTCTTCCTCTGGATTTCCTGGTAATAAAAGTTTAGATTTTAGATAAGTTAACCAAGTTGCCATTAGTAAATATTCAGAGGCTATTTCTAAATTAAGATTTTTTTTATTTGTGATATAATTATAAAATTGATCTGCCAACAAAGTTATAGAAATATTTTCAAGATCTACTTTTTGTGCTTTAGCCAAATCTAACAGAACATCTAAGGGACCTTGATAGTTTTCAAGATCGACATTAAAATTATTAGAATCAGAATCGAGCATATTAAATATTAACTTATAATCTTATAAAATTGTGATGTTTTTTTCATTATAAACTTACTTATTAAGGGTGAATTAATTGCAACATTATACATTTCTTTATTGTTTCCATTACAATGAAGAACTAAATCGCAACCTGCTTCGAAAGCTTTTAAGGTATTAACTTTAATTGAACTCTTTAAGCTTTTCATGGATATATCATCTGAAATAATTATGTTCTTAAACCTGATATCATTTCTTATTAATTTAATTATTTTTTTTGAATGTGTCGCTGTATTAGTCTTGTCAATATTTATATAAATTATATGTGCGGTCATTGCAAAAAGGCTAGATTTTTTCTTAAAAGCTGAAAAATCATTTTTTTTCAAATATTTTAAACTTTTATTAACTATTGGTGTTAATTTGTGACTATCTACTTTAGCTAACCCATGGCCAGGAATATGTTTAATAACTGTTCCTATCTTATTTGAATGAAAGTTATTTATACAAATATCACCTATTTTTGAGACAATTTTTGGGTTTTTTGAAAATGATCTATCACCAATTATTGAGCTAGAACCTTTTAATCTTAAATCAAGAACTGGCAGAGTATTAATATTTGCTCCAATTAATTTTAATAGTAAAGATGTCTGTTTTATAAAAATTTTATAATAATCATAAAATTTTTTCTTATCCTTTAAATAAAGTCTACCAAAAAATTCACCAGTTAAAGGTTCTGCATTGAAAAATTTTTTTAATCTATTAACACGTCCCCCCTCTTGATCAATCAAAATAGGGTAATTTTTATCTTTAAATATTTTTTTAATCTGATCTGTTAATCTTTTGGCCTGTTTTAATGATGTTATATTTCTGGAAAAAAGTATTACGCCCCAAGGTTTATATTGTTGAAGAAATTTTTTTTCTTTAATGGATAAAGTTGTAGATTTAATCCCAGTGATAAAACTTCTTCTGCTATTCATTATTATTTATTAACTTCCAAAAATTATAATTTTTCTTATTTTTATTTATAGTTTTTTCAACATATTCAACAATATCTATAGTGTCACTTTTTAATAAAATTATATTTTGAGAATAGCTAACAGTTTTTTCATTAACTAGTTTATTAGATCTATATGAATTTCTTTTATTATTATCTGAAAAATAATATTTTAATGATAAAAAAAAAAATAATATAATTACAAATAAATATAAAAGGTATTTTAATTCTTTTAACATTACATTTTTTCTGGTGTATCAACACCAACAATATTCATCCCTGATCGAATTACATTAGATATAACTTTTAAAAAAACCAATTTATCATTAGGTATTATTTTTTGATCGTTAATAAACCTTTTACTTAAGTCATCTTTGCCCATATTCCAATAAGAATGAAATTCAGATGAAAGTTCATATAAATAAACGGGGATTCTATGAGGTTCTAATCTTAAACTAGCTGCCTCAATGCATTTGGGCCATTCAGAAATTTTTTTTAAAATCTTGATTTCATCTTTGGAGTATTGAAAATCATATTCTCTAATATTTAAATCTTTATTGATATCTAAATCAACATGCCTGAAAACTGATGATATTCTCGCAAAACAATACTGCACATAATAAAGTGGATTATCTTTTGACTTTTCTTTAACTTTCGCAAAATCAAAATCCAACTCAACATCGCTACTTCTATTAAGCATAATAAATCGTGTTGCATCTTTACCAACTTCTGAAATTAAATCTTCTACAGTAATATAATCCCCTTTTCTTTTGGACATTTTAAAAGGCTTTCCATCTTTAATTAACTTAACTAGCTGACTAACCTTACAAATTAAAATATTCCTACCGCTAGAAAGAGCCTCTACAACTGAAGAAATTCTTTTTATATACCCTGCATGATCAGCTCCAAGTATGTTGATGAGCACATCGTAGCCTCTGTTAAGTTTATTATTATGATAAGCAACATCGCTTGCAAAGTAAGTCCATGACTTGTCGGATTTTTGTAAGGCTCTATCTTTATCATCACCAAAATTAGTTGATTTAAATAGGAGCTGCTCTCTTTCTACCCAATTATCATTGTCTTCTCCTTTGGGCGCTTTAATTTTTCCTTCGTATACTAATTTTTTTTCTTTTAAATTTTGAATTACCTTTTCCACTTCCTTATTTAAAACAATTTCAGTTTCACTTGTAAATTTATCGTGAACAATTCCCAAAATAGCTAAATTAGTCTTAATTAATTTCAAAGACTCTTCTACAGATAATAGTGTTAATTCTTTAGACACATCTTCAAATTTATCAAATTTTAAATTTTTGTTGTTATCGATAATATTGTTTGCAATATTCACTAAATAATCGCCAGGATAAAGATCTGGATTATCAATAGGAAACTTTTCATTATTAAGAATCTCCCTAATTCTATGAAAGACAGATTTTGTAAAATTTATAATTTGGTTGCCATAATCGTTTACATAATATTCTTTGGAAACATCATGTTTATTAAAAATTAATATATTAGAAATAACATCTCCTAAGATAGCACCACGACAATGACCTACATGTAAGGGGCCTGTGGGGTTGGCAGAAACAAACTCTATAAGATATTTTTTTTTCTCTTCTTTAATATTGACACCAAAATTTTTATAATTCTCATTAACATTTTCAATAAAATTATTCCAATATATTGATTTAAATTTAATATTGATAAAGCCAGGTTTAGCTACCGATATAGATTCAATTTTCTCATCCTCACTTTTAATTAAATTAATCAAAGTGTTTGCAACAACAATTGGAGATTTTTTGTTAACCTTTGATAGTACCATGGCTACATTTGTTGATAAATCACAGTCAAAATTTGGTGGTGGTATGTCTACATTTATTCCATTTAAGGACTCAGGTAATTCAAGCGACCCTTCTTTATTTAATCTTTTTATTAAAATTATAATCTTGTCTAAGTAAAGATCAAAAATGTTCATTAAATACTTTTGTTTAAGTTTATTGCATATCTATCTGTCATTCCTGAAATAAAATCTGCAATTGCTCTATTTGCATCATTCTTCAATTGATCTTCAGTAATAAATTTTTTAGGTTTACTCTTAATTTTATAAAAAAGTTTATTAACAATCTTTTTTCCTTGATTGTTCTTCAATAATACTTTCTTGTTATTATACATTTTGTTTCTTAAAAAAAATCTTACTTCTTTTTCAATGTGTAAAAATTTACTAGAAAAACATACCATAGGTTCATTTAGTTGATACACATTAGTTAGGGATTTAATCTTATAAATTTTTAAATTATTTTTAGTGTTTTTAATTAAGTCTCTAACCATTAAATCAATTGAATCTCTTATTATCTGATATATTAAAATATCCTTATTATTATTTTTTATTTGTTGCTTGTGAGATTTATAAATATCCTTAAAAAAATTAATTTCAATCAAGTCATTCAAATTAAACATTTTTGCTCTAATTCCGTCCTGTATGTCATGGTTATTATAAGCAATATCATCCGAGATTGCTGATATTTGAGCTTCTAATGATCCTGAATTATTAAAATTTATTTTATTATTAAAACTTTTTAATCCAATAAGCCTTTTAACTGTAGAAAGATCTTTAATAGGACCATTGTGTTTTAATAACCCATCTAAAGTTTCTAATGTAAGATTAAGACCTTTAAACTTTAAGTATTTATGTTCAAGAAACATTATAATTCTTAGGGTTTGAAGATTGTGATCAAAGCCACCAAAATTAGACATACATTCATTCAGAGCATCTTCTCCTGCGTGTCCAAACGGTGTATGACCTAAGTCATGAGCCAAACTTAAAGTTTCTGCCAGATCGTCATTTAAACCTAAGTGCTTAGCAATAGATCTTGCAATTTGTGCGACTTCAATTGAATGTGTAATTCTAGTTCTGTAGTGGTCACCTTCAGTATTAACAAAAACTTGCGTTTTATGCTTTAGCCTTCTAAATGATGCGCTATGAATTATTCTATCTCTATCTCTTTGAAATGGTGTTCTGTAAAGTGAATTAGGTTCTTTAAAAATACGACCTTTGCTTTTAGATAAGGCTAAATTTGAGTAATTATTCATACTTTAAATTAGATAAATTGATATTATATTAGTAGTATCAGTGTTGTTATATGATTAAAGAAATTAAATTTACAAATAAAGCCATTAAACAGATTAATAATTTGTTGTCCCAGAAAGATCCAGGGTCATATTTTAGAATCGCTATTAAGGGTGGTGGATGTTCTGGATTTCAATATGAATTTACTTTTGATAAAGAGTTGGCTTCTGACGATTTAAAACATGAAAATATCCTTATCGATAAAACTTCAGCTGATCTATTAAAGGGTTCTGAAGTTGATTTTGTTACTGAATTAATTGGTGATCAATTTAAAATATCAAATCCACAAAGCAAGTCATCTTGCGGTTGTGGCGTTTCATTCTCTGTATAATGATAATAACATCTTGGAATGTAAATTCTGTTAGAGCTAGGATTGAAAACATTAAAGAGTACTTGCAAAAATTTTCTCCAGATATCGTTATGATGCAGGAAATTAAAACTCAAGATGAAACTTTTCCTTATGATGATTTTTCAGCACTAGACTATGAAAGCCATGTCTTTGGTCAAAAAAGCTATAATGGTGTTGCTATCATTTCTAAACACAAGCTAGAGAATGTTAGATTAGATTTAATTAAAGACAAATTAAAACAATCTAGAATTATTTCAGCTGAATTAAAACATAAGAAAAAAAATATTCAACTAATTAACATTTACACACCAAACGGCAATCCTGTAAATACTGATAAATATACTTACAAAAAAGAATGGTTAGATACTTTGATTAAACAACTAAAAACTCTTTCAAAGAAAAATGAGAATATTATTTTAGCGGGTGATTTTAATATTCTTCCTTCAGCCGAAGATGCTTACAATATTAAGGGGTTTGAAGATGATGCTTTATACCGACTTGAGATAAGAAAAAAATTTAGAGAAATGATTAATCTAGGTTTTCATGATGCTTACCGTCATATTCATGGTGAAATAGAGGGTTATACTTATTGGGATTATATGAGAGGTGCCTGGCAAAAAAATAATGGATTGAGGATTGATCACTTTTTAGTATCAAATTCATTATTAAATATAGTTAAGGGTGTTAAAATTAATAAAGACCCTAGAGGAAAAGAAAAGCCCTCTGATCACACACCTATTGAAATTGAATTAACTTAAAGATTTAATTTTATTTACTAACTCTTCGTTGATATTTCTTGAACCTTTATCTAATCTATTTTTATGTCTTCTTTCACCTGGGAGTCTAACTCCCTCCATAGCTGACATTTTACCAAAAAACTCATCAGCATGCTTGTCCCAACCTTTACCTGAAATTTTTTCTGGCGAAATCGCTATAATAAATTCACCACCACTAGGAGGCCCACCATCGTTATTATCTTTAGCAGCAGTTTCAAAACTAAAATTTTCACCAATTAATGCACCAGCTAACAGTTCAACCATCATTGCTATACTAGATCCCTTGTAACCACCAAACGGTAATATAACACCGCCGTCAGCAATTTCTCCAGGATCTGTAGTTTCTTTACCGTCTTTAGTTAAGCCAGTTCCAAGGGGTACTTTGTGCCCTTCTCTTTTTGCAATTTGAACTTCACCCATAGCCATTGAGGCGGTGGCCATATCATAAACAACTGGAGTTTTGCCAGGTCTAGGCCAAGCAAAAGAAATTGGGTTTGTTCCATACAAAGGTTTTGTAGCACCTGCTGGAGCAACCGCAGGTTTATAAGATGTGCAAGCGATACCAACAAGACCAGCTTCTGCAATAGCTTCTGTTTCTGGCCAAAGAGCGGCCATGTGATGTGAATTTTTTATAGCAAGAACGGCTACACCATTTTTTTTAGCTAAATCAATAACTGCTGGTAGCCCTAAACTTAAAGCCATTGGAGCAACTGCATTGTCACCTAGTACTTTAATAATACTTGGAGCAACATTCTCTAATTCAGGTCTTGCTTTACCATTAATTTTTTTGCTTTTTAAACCAGCTACATAAGCTGGCAGTCTAAATAAACCATGCGAGACAGAACCATCTCTTTCAGCTCTCATGATTGTGTTTGCTAAGACACTAGCATTTTCTTCATCACAACCATTAGCTAATAAAGTCTTTTTAGCTAATTCTACTATTTCATTTAAAGTTAAGGAAACTGTATTCACACAAACTATTAAATATTATTTATGTTTACTTTTCAAATCCTTTTTTAAATCTTCGTGATCACCTACCACGTTATGATACTGACTTTTAGTTACATACTTTTCTAAAAAAGGTACTGCTAATAGAGGTAAGAATCCACCAAGAACAATTCCATAAGCTGCACTTTTTAAGTTAGGATCAAGCATGGCTGCAATAAAGTCCGCTATAATATGAGCTAAAACTATTCCAATAATTCCAGCAATTGCACCATTAGAAACCAATTTTAAAAAACGGTTAATACTCCAACCTGAATAAAAACCAATTAATGGAATTAATGTATGTATAAAGCCAAAGATAAAGCCTCTTAATATTCCATATTCTTCTATAAGTTCTTCTAAAAAATGAAGAAATTCTGGTAATTCGTGTGCGTGTTCCATTAGTTACATCTCCTACATATTGTTGAGACTTCAAGTTGAAACTTGTTGAAGTCATATTTTTTTATTGGGTTTTTTTTAAATATTGTTTCAAATAATTCTGAATTAAGCTCTTCTGTATCTCCACAATCTCTACAAATAGCTATAGATGGATTATGTTTAACATGTTCATGACTGCACAACACATAAGTCTTATTTTGATTGGATTTATGTATCTTATCTTCTTCTATTAGTTTTTTTAAAGATCTGTAAACAGCCATCGGTTGTATCTTCTTAAATTTTTGAAATTTGTCTAATATTTCATAAGCAGTTAAATGCTTCTTGGATTTCTTAATTATATCGAAAACTAGATCATTATTATTCATTTTGTGATGTTATAACATAACACTTTATTATGTCAATACCTTTTGGTAATAAAGATTTTTGTTTCATCTATAATTGTAATAAATTAATAACAAAACTTACATATAGAGGAGACTATGTTTATAAAAAAATACCTTAAATGGATCAGTACCGCTTTAGTATTGACTGGAATATTATTAACTAATTTAAACATCTACCCTATCAATATTTACATTCATGGGCTGGGTGTTGTTGGTTGGACAGTGGCTGGTTTTATATCAAAGGATAAGGTTATATTAACTAACTTCGGGCTACAAATACCCCTTTTCTTAATGGGAGTTTATAAGGTTATATTTTAGATTTAATATGAATACGACAAGTTGTATTTAAAGTATTTTAGAACTAGACAAATATATCAGTTAATATAATTAACGATGAATCAGCATCTTATAATTTATCTTATTAAATTTAATTGTAGATATAATTTCATACACATATTAAATCATCGTCATGACGAAGAATCATTGATTAAGAAAAAATAAAAAATGGAACTTACGCTTTTATATACGATCATTGGATTTGCATTAGCTGGATATAGTGTAATAGCAAATGACTCAATTCAGACATTGGGTACTTTTATTGCTTCAAAACAAAAATGGTTTAAATGGTATACTCTTGCAAGTGCAGCATCATTTGTACTGATCCTAGCTATTACTTGGGGCTGGTACAGTAATAATGGTGATATCTCATATGGAAGATTAACCCAAATACCTTACCAGGAAATTCAATGGTATCATGCTGTGGCACCAGGAATACTTTTGGTATTAACAAGATTTGGAATACCCGTCTCAACAACTTTTCTAGTTTTGTCTGCTTTTGCATCAACTGTAATACTTGAAAAAATGCTTATGAAAAGCGTTGTAGGTTATGGCCTTGCAGCAATAGCTGCTTACATTTGCTGGATTATTATTTCAAAATTTATTAATGAAAAATTAGATGAAGTTGAAGATAAATGGATTGGTTTCTGGCGTAACTCAGTATGGTTTACTTCAGGTTTATTGTGGTGGGCTTGGTTATCTCATGATGTAGCTAATATAGCTGTATATCTACCAAGACAATTAGATGTAACATTATTATTAATTGTTCTGGGTTATTTTACAGTTCTATTATTTTATATTTTTTACATTCATGGTGGAGCAATCCAAAAAGTTGTTTTAGAGAAAACCGGAACAAGATATGCTAGATCTGCAACAATAATAAATATTATTTATGCTGGTGTTCTTTATTACTTTAAAGAACTTAATGACTTACCAATGTCTACAACATGGGTTTTTGTAGGGCTATTATGTGGAAGAGAATTAGCGATAGCTTCAATGAATAGTGATTATAAATTCAAATATGTTTTCCCACTTATTGGTAAAGATTTTCTTAAAATGACTTTGGGATTAACTGTGTCTGTAGCAATTGTATTAGCAATTCACTACATCATTATTCCAAACGGATTTTTCTAAATTATTAGTTATTTTGATGGATTGGGTTTATTTAATACGGCCATATACATCTTGAAACCTTACAATATCACTTTCTTTTAATATTGATCCAACTTGAGCTTCAATAATTTTTACTGGTTTTTTGTTGGGGTTTTCAATTCTATGAACTGCCTCCAATGGAATGAAAATATGATCGTTTTGTTTTTTAGAAAAACTATCTTTGTTAAGTGTAATTTTTGGTGTTCCTTGAGTAACCAACCAGTGTTCTAATCTATGGTGATGTTTTTGTAAACTTAATACACCTTTTGATTTAACAAATAATTCTTTAATTAAGAAACCTTTACCTTCAAATAAATTAACATACCTACCCCATGGTCTGTAATAAACATTTTTTTTCTTATAATATTTACTCTTATTTTTGTCATACATTCTTAAGATCTCTTTCCAACTACCCAGATCTGACCAAGGAATATCTAATTTAATTGCATTAATTTGTTTCGTTTTTTCTAAAATTGCATAATCAAAAGATTTAGCAGTAGCTTTCTCGAAAGAAGTTTTATTTAAATAATAAGTGTTATCTTTAAGTCTCGCTTTTGAAACTGCATTAACACAATTTTTGTATATTGCTGGTTGGTACTTTTTAAAGTTATTTATTATTGAGTCTTTTCTTAAAAAAAACATTCCAGAGTTCCAATACCCTTTTTGTTTAATCACTTGTTTAGCCTTAGCTTCAGTTGGTTTTTCAATAAATCTAATTACTTTATTAATATTTCCTTTAACTTTTTTTGTTATAAAATAACCATATTCACTAGAAGGAGCTGTTGGTTTAATCCCAAAAATAAATATATTTTGATCAGTTAAATTGTCTTTATTTTTATTTATAGCTTTATTAAAAATACTTGTCTTTTCTATCAAATGGTCAGCTGCAAAAAACATCAAGGGTTGTTCGTTTGGGATATCCTTAATTAGAGCAGTACTTAAAATAGCTGGAGCTGTATTTCTTTTTGATGGTTCTAAGACTATTTTAAATTTCTTGATCTTATTTTTTCTAAGATGTTGTTTGACTTGTTTTAGATATTTCTTATTTGTACTTATAATTGGTACATCATAGATTGAGGCTTTGGTTCTTTCTAAGGTTTTGTCTAATAAAGTCCAATTACCAAAATCAATAAATTGTTTTGCTTGATGGTTTTTAGAATTAGGCCAAAGTCTTGTTCCAGCACCGCCACATAAAATAATTGGTCTAATTTTCATTAAATTTAATTTCTAAGTCTTTTAAATTTGAATTATTTGGACTATCATATTTATTTGGGTATGAAGTGTCTATAGACCTGATTTCAGTATTTTTTTCTGTAGCAAAAGATAATTCTAAACCAGCAGGCAAGCTATTGTTTGTAATAGCTGATCGATTATTATGATGTAAATGTATTAATTTTAATTCAAATTTATAAATAAAATTTTTTATTTTTTCAAGGTGCAAATCACAAGCATGAAATTCTATTGCAAGTCCACTTAACTTATGTTGTATTTCTAAAATTTGATCTAAAAACCTATATTCATATCCTTCAATATCAATTTTTAAAAAAACATTATTCTTATCGATGGAATTAAAAGCCTCAATAAAATCTATTGAATTAGAACTATAAATTTTAGGACCAAAAAAACCTTTTCTTGAAATATTTTTTTTTATATGAGTATTTCCTTTTTGTGAAAAAAATTTCATATATCTAAAATATAGGTATATATGATTATTTTTAATAAAATTGTTAAAATCTAAAAAAATTAAATTAAGAAAATCATTAGCAATTTTTTTTATCCAAAATTTATTATGTACTGTATTATCAAAACTGAATACTTCACAATCATTATATTTTTTAAAATCTTCTTCAAAAGAACAGTCGTCGTTTAATCCTAGTGATATAAGACAATCAGATTCTAATAATGATTTTTTAGATATAACATAACCACCATCATTTTTATTTCCGACTCTTAGTAATTCAGAAAACCTTAAGGGTTTAAAAAAAATTGGTAATTTAATTTTCATTAAATATCAGCGTAAACTTTTACTTCTTTTCTTTTACCAGGATGCGTTGGTGCGCCTAAATACGCAGGACCTACTGTTTGAGCGTATTTCCAAATAGTACCAGATCCAAAGCTTGATTTTTTTGCTTTCCATTGTTTACGTCTTGTAGCTAATTGTGATTTAGTTAATCTAACGTTAATAGTGCCTTTTTTGGCATCTATATCAATTACATCACCATTAAGTAAAAGAGCTAAAGGGCCGCCTAAGGCCGCCTCAGGGCCAACATGACCCACACAAAAGCCTCTTGTTGCACCTGAAAATCTTCCATCAGTAATTAGTGCAACCTTCTCACCCATGCCTTGACCATAAATAGCACCTGTTGTTGAAAGCATTTCTCTCATACCTGGTCCACCTACTGGTCCTTCATAACGGATGATAATTACATCGCCCTCTTTATATTTTTTCTTTTGTACACAAGCCATTGCTGCTTCTTCATTATCAAAACATCTAGCTTTACCAGTAAATTGTAATTTCTTTAAACCAGCAATTTTAACAATTCCACCATCAGGAGCTAAATTGCCTTTAAGACCCACAACACCACCATCTGGTGATAAAGGATTGTCATAAGCTCTTAGAACTTTTTGCTTAGGATTAAATTTAATATTTTTTAAATTTTGTTTCATTGTTTTTCCAGTAACTGTCATGCAATCACCATGAATAAAACCACCATCAAAAAGAGTTTTTAATAACATAGGAACTCCACCAGCTAACCACATATCTTTAGCAACATATTTTCCACCAGGTTTTAAATCAGCAAGGTATGGTGTTTTTTTAAAAATTTTTGCTACATCCATTAAATCAAACTTAATTCCAATTTCATTTGCAATAGCTGGTAAGTGTAAAGCAGCATTTGTTGAGCCACCAGTAGCAGCAACAATTGTTGCAGCATTTTCTAAAGATTTTTTTGTAACAATATCTCTTGGACGAATATTTTTTTCTAATAAACTCATTACAGTCTTTCCACTCAATAATGCATATTTATCTCTTTCTTCGTATGGAGCAGGTGTTCCAGCTGAATAAGGTAAGGCTAAACCAATAGCTTCGGAAACGCAGGCCATAGTATTTGCAGTAAATTGTCCTCCACAAGCACCAGCACTTGGACATGCAACAAGCTCTAATTTCCTTAATTCTTTAGCAGACATTTTTCCAGCTGAATGTTTTCCAACCGCTTCAAAAACATCAACAACAGTTACATCTTTTCCTTTGTATTGACCTGGTAGTATTGAACCGCCATAAATAAACACACTTGGAACATTTAATCTAACCATTGCCATCATTAAGGCTGGTAAAGATTTATCACATCCAGCAATACCAACTAATGCATCATAACAATGACCACGAACTGTGAGCTCTGTTGAGTCAGCAATAATTTCACGAGATACTAAAGAAGATTTCATTCCTTCATGACCCATCGCAATACCGTCTGTAACAGTTATTGTACAAAATTCTCTTGGTGTTCCACCTGAAGCTCTGACACCTTTTTTAACTGATTGAGCCTGCCTCATTAAAGCAATATTACAAGGTGCAGCCTCATTCCAAGTTGATACAACACCAATAAAAGGTTTGGCTACATCTTTTTCCGTTTCTCCCATGGCGTAATAAAATGATCTGTGAGGAGCTCTATCTGCTCCAAGTGAAGTATGTCTACTTGGTAGTTTTTTCTTGTTAAATTTACCCATTATAAACTTTCTATTGTTACAGATATTTTTTTAATATCATTTTCTAAATTATTATAATTATTTTTTTCCTGATCAACAATATCTTTTGGTGCTCTATCTACAAAGCCTTTATTAGCTAATCTTTTTGATATTTTATCCATTTCTTCTTGGTATTTATTTTGTCTATTTGTTAAATTTTCTTTAATTAATTTTAAATCAACATCTTCAGCAAAATACACCTTAAATAAGTCACCAGACACCATCAATGTAGGGGCAGGTTTGTCTAGATCTTTGTCAAATAAATTATTAATTCTTCCTAATCTCTTTAAAATAATTTCATTTTCAACAAAAAAAGTTGCTTCTTTTTTGTCTATACCTTCGATTGAAATATCAATAAAAGATCCTGGACTTACACTTAATTCATTTTTGAATGATCTTAATTCAGAAATAATGTTAATGATCTTCTCAACTTGGTCTGTATTTGAATCTTTTATGGAATTTCCTGATGGCCAATTTGCTAGCATTAAAAAATTTTTACCCGAATTGTCAAATTTGTTTTTTAACCAAATTTCTTCTGTAACGAATGGTATAAACGGATGGAGTAATATTAGTATTTGTTTAAATATATAGGCCGATACCTCTCTAACTTCATTTTTAACCTTATCATCTTCTGAAAATAATATTGTTTTTGATAATTCTATATATAAATCACAATATGAATGCCAAGCAAATTGATATGCATTTTTAGCAGCCTCATCAAAACGGTATTCTTTTAAATTTTTTTCAATTTTATCTTTGGCTAATAGCATTTCGGAATAAATCCATTTATTAATATTAATTGTTAGTTTTGGAGTTTTATCAATCTTACTAGAATCACAATTGTTGGTTATTAAGAAATTGTTAGCATTCCATAATTTATTTAGAAAGTTTCTATAACCTTTAACTCTATCTTCTGAAAGTTTTACATCAGTTCCAGGTGAGGCCATTGAAAGTAAAGTAAATCTTAAAGCATCTGCACTGTATTTTTCAATTAAATCTAGGGGGTTGATTACGTTACCTTTTGACTTTGACATTTTTTGACCCCTCTCATCTTTAACAAGAGCATGAACATAAATATCCTTAAAAGGTTCTTTGTCTAAAAATTCCATTCCAAACATAATCATTCTAGCAACCCAAAAAAATATAATGTCAAAACCTGTTACAAGAACTGATGTTGGGTAAAATTTTTCAACATATTCTTTATTGTCAGGCCAGCCTAATGTTGCAAAAGGCCATAGACCAGATGAAAACCATGTATCTAATACATCTGGGTCACGAATTAAATCTACCTCTTTATTGTAGAATTTTTTAGCTTCTGCTTTTGCTTCCAATTCATTAACGGCAACAAATATTTTTTTATCTGGACCGTACCAAGCAGGTATTTGATGTCCCCACCATAACTGTCTTGAAATACACCAGGGCTCAATATTATTCATCCATTGAAAATAAGTTTTAGACCAATTTTCTGGAAAAAAATTAGTTTTTTTTGAATTAACAACTTCTTTAGCTTTGATAGATAGTTTTTTTGCATCTACAAACCACTGCTCAGTTAAAAAAGGTTCAATTACAGAGTTTGACCTATCTCCATATGGAACTTTATTTTTAATATTCTCTTCTTTTACAAAAAATTCTTTTACTTTAAGTTCTTTTAATATTTTTTTTCTAGCTTCAAAACGATCAAGACCAATATAATCGTTTGGTGCATTTTGATTTATTTTACCAGCTTCTGTAAAAATATTTATTATTTCAAGATTGTTTCTTTGACCTACATCATAATCATTAAAGTCGTGAGCTGGTGTTATTTTTAATGCTCCCGTACCCTGCTCAGGGTCAGCATAGTCATCTTCTATAATCTTAATTTTTCTACCAACAATTGGAACTGTAACATTTTTACCTACAAAACTTTTAAAACGTTCATCTTTAGGATTTACAGCTAGGGCAGTATCCCCAAGCATTGTTTCAGGTCTTGTGGTTGCAATTGTTATAAATTCATCAGAATTTTCAATAGGGTATTTTATATAATACATTAAAGAGTTAACTTCTCTCTGATCTACTTCAAGATCAGAAATAGCTGTTTTTAAAACTGTATCCCAATTTACTAGTTTCTTATCTTTATAAATTAATTTTTTTTTATGAAGTTCAACAAAAACTTTTAATACAGATTTGGAAAGGTTTTCATCCATCGTAAATGCGTTTCTGGACCAATCACACGAACAACCTAATTTTTTAAGTTGATTGATTATAATGTCACCATATTGCTCTTTCCATTCCCAGACCTTTTCAATGAATTTTTCTCTACCAATTTCATTTTTGTCAATTCCATCTGCAATTAATTTTTTTTCAACTAAAGCCTGTGTAGCAATTCCTGCATGATCAGTTCCTGGCTGCCATAAAGTTTCGTAATTATTCATACGGTGATATCTCACCAAAAGATCTTGAATTGAATTATTTAGGGCATGCCCCATATGCAAACTACCTGTTACATTTGGTGGTGGTATAACTACTGAAAATTTCTTTTTATTTGTCGTAGGCTTAAATAAATTATTTTTTTCCCAATAAGAGTAAATCTTATCTTCAACATCAGAATGTATGTATTTATCATTACTCATAAGGTATTCATAAGGTATTCATAAGTTTATAATTTAATAATATCAATTAACAATAATCAATTTGGTAGCTTATTTGGTAGACTAATTATTAATATTTTATATATAAAAGGTTCTCTATTTGCTTTATTAAGAGATCTGAGGGCAACGTGGCGGAATGGTTACGCAGAGGATTGCAAATCCTTGTATCCCAGTTCGATTCTGGGCGTTGCCTCCAAAAAAAATCTTGTTTTACTCTAAAAAAAAAGTAAGTTGTGATTTTGATATTCCTCGGTAGCTCAGTTGGTAGAGCAGTTGACTGTTAATCAATTGGTCGTAGGTTCGAGTCCTACCCGAGGAGCCAAAATCTTTCTAAAAATATTAATACAAAAATAGCTATGATTATAAAAAGGCTTAAATATATTTTAATTAATCAGTTAGGGTTTTTTAAAAAAAGTTAATTAACCAACTTTTGAAATTCCAATAGCAGAAGCTTGTAATGATTTACTAAATTTTAATTTTTGATCATTATTAAGTTCTGAATAAAGTTTAACTAAAAAGTTATAGTTAACATTCATGTGGCCTTCATTAGCTCTTTCAAGGTTAATCAAATACTCTGAAAAATCTTCAAAAAAATAATTCACTGGTACTTTTAAATAATTAGCTAACTGAAGAAGTCTTATAGAACTAACTCCATTAGTTCCTTTTTCATATTTTTGAATTTGTTGAAATGTAACACTGATTGCTTTCGCTACTTTTGTTTGCGTTAGCCCCAAAGCTAATCTTCTTAACTTTAACTTATTACCTAAATGTTTATTAAAATTTTCATCCATTAAGACCCCTCTTAAAAGTTTATTAAAAAAACCTATTCAACTAACATTTTAACATAAAGACAATAAAAAAATTCATTAAAAGGAAAAATTTTTCTAAGAAATGAAAATTGTGTCAACAACAAAAAATTGAAAAAATATAAATTTAACCCTTGTTTATCTATAAAATCTCTGTTTATAAAATTTGGCTTAAAAAAAGTTTTGTTCTATCATTCTTAGGATTAGCAAAGAAATCTTTAGTTGTAGCCTTTTCCACTATCATACCCTCATCCATGAAAATCATTTGATCGGCAACTTCTTTAGCAAAGCCCATTTCGTGGGTTACAACAATCATAGTCATTCCCTGTTTGGCTAAATTAACCATAACATCCAGCACTTCTTTAATCATTTCAGGATCTAGTGCTGATGTTGGTTCGTCAAATAGCATAATTTTTGGCTCCATACACAATGCTCTTGCAATAGCAACTCTTTGTTGTTGACCACCAGAGAGTTGTCCAGGAAATTTTTGAGCTTGGTCTAAAATTTGGACTCTTTCCAAGTGCTCTAGAGCCAATTTTTCCGCATCATTTTTTGACATTTTCTTAACCCAAATTGGAGCTAATGTACAATTATCTAAAATTGATAAGTGTGGAAATAAATTAAATTGTTGAAATACCATTCCTACCTCAGCTCTTACTTGTTCAATATTTTTTGTGTCTTCTGAAATTTCAGTTCCATCAACTATAATAGTTCCTTTTTGATGTTCTTCTAACCTGTTGATACATCTAATTAGTGTAGATTTTCCTGATCCTGAGGGTCCACAAACAACAATTTTTTCTTTTGGTTTAACCTCAAGGTCTATGTCTTTTAAAACCTGAAAATCACCAAACCATTTATTTACTTTTTGTATTTGAATAATTGAATCTGACATAATTTATCTATCTGTTTTATATTTTAATTCTAATTTTTGACTATATTTACTCATACTGTAACAAATAATCCAGAATATTATTCCAGCAAAAACATATCCTTCCATAGAAAAACCTAGCCATTTTGGATTAGTTTTTGCTAAGTTTAACATTCCAACCAACTCTAAAAGACCTACTACAAATATTAGTGGAGTGTCCTTTATAAGGGCCAAGAATGTATTGGCAATTCCTGGTATTACTAATTTTAAAGCTTGAGGAAGGATAACAAACACATGCATTCTCCAATACCCCATACCAAGAGATTTGGCTGCATCATACTGCCCCCTAGGTAAGGCCTGTAGTCCACCTCTTATAACTTCAGCTGTATAAGCAGCCTCAAATAAAGTGATGGCAACAACAACTCTAATTAATTTATCAACGTAAGTTCCATCAGGTAAAAACATAGGAAACATTACAGCAGACATAAATAGTACTGTAATTAAAGGCACACCCCTCCAAAATTCTATAAAAGATAGTGATGAATATTTAACAATAGGTAAATCAGATCTTCTTCCAAGTGCTAACATCATACCCAAAGGGAAACAAAAAATCAGAGAAAAGAAAGACACCATAAAAGTTAAAGATAAACCTCCCCAAGCACCTGTTTCTACCCAAACCAACCCAAAAGAACCACCTGAAATTATAAAGTATATTAATATAAAGGATATAATTGGCAATATAAGAGTGTAATAAAGAGAAAGATAATTTTTAAGTTTTGCTGGAACAAAAAAACCAGCTGCCATAAATACAAGAACAGCAATAAATGTAACATTAACTCTCCATTGTTCTGCATTAGGGTACATTCCATACATAAATCTATTAAACCAAACTTTGATATAAACCCAACAAGCCCCACCACCAGTACAAGCTTCTTTGCTATCACCAGCAAAATTGGCATCTATAATAAGCCAATTTAATAATGGAGGTAGTCCAAAAATTATAAGTAAAATTATAGATACACTTAATGCAGCATTGAAATTAGTTGTGTTAATGTTTTTATTGAGACTATCTAAAATCTTTATACCTGAGAATTCTATTCTAATTAAATGAAGCCCAATAACTCCAAAAATTAATGGTGTGAAAAAATTAAAAATTCTAGGTAAAAAAGAAGTAATATTCGTATTAAAATAGTTATTTAAATAAAAATCAATAATTCCAACTGAAAAAAATAAGACACCTAAAATCAAAGAAATATTTCTATTTTTGTGATGATTAGATTTTAATATATTAAATTTGTTTATGCTCATTATTTTTCCTTTATCGCTATTCTTTTATTGTACCAGTTCATTAATAATGAGATACCCAAACTAATAGTCAAATAAGTTGCCATAGTAATTCCTACAATTTCTATAGCTCTACCCGTTTGCATCATTGCAGTACCAGCAAAAACTAAAACTAAATCAGGATACGCAATAGCTGCAGCTAGAGATGAATTTTTGGTTAAATTTAAATATTGATTAGTTGTTGGTGGAATAATAATTCTTAATGCTTGAGGCATGATTACTAATTTTAATACTTGATTTGGAGTAAGACCGATTGAGGCTGCTGCCTCTTTTTGACCTTTGCCAATCCCTTGGATACCAGCTCTAACATTTTCAGCAATAAATGTTGCTGTATAAAGCGTAAGAGCAAGAGTCAGAGCAATTAATTCAGGTGGTATTTTTAAACCACCATCAAAAGTATATGATGATTGAGACATCTGTCTAATTACAGGATAACTCCAAGATAAATCTACACCACCAATTAAAAAAGTTAGTAATGGCAAACATATAAAAATTGCCAGAGATATAAAAAATACAGGCAATCGTTTACCCTCTTGCTCTTGTTTCCTTTTTGCGTATCTTGTGAAGAAAAAAATTATAATCATTGCAATAATTATAGTTGTAAAAAAAACATCAAAGTTTGTCCAAATTGGAGCAGGTGTATAAAGTCCTTTGATTGTCATAAAAGATGAGTTTAATAACATAGGTGCATCCTCTAGCATTGGTAGAGCTCTTAACGCAGCAAAGTACCAAAAGAAAATTTGCAATAATAAAGGAATATTTCTAAAAAATTCTATATAGAAAGCGGCAGTTTTTCTGATTAAATAATTTGGTGATAAACGCGCAACACCGACGATTGCACCTAATAGAGTGGCTAAAATAATTCCTATAAAGGCAACAAGAAGTGTATTTAGTAGTCCAACTAAGTAGGCTCTAGCGTATGAATGAGAGCCATCATAGTCTATTAAAGAAAACTGTATATCAAAAGAAGCCTGAGTTTTTAAAAACCCAAAACCAAATTCTAAGCCTCTAGCTCCCATATTCTCTTGAGCATTCATGGTAAAGAAACCAAATACTAAAATTATAAATAGTAATGTTAAGATCTGAGGTAAAATTTTTTTTAATTTCATTAGATAAGTATTATAAAAAAAGGGCTAGATAAATCTAGCCCTTTTTAAATTATTTTAGATAATAATTATCTAGCTGGTGGAGTGTATAATAATCCACCTTTAGTCCAAATATTATTCGGACCTCTGTCAGGTAAAATACCAGTGTCAGCTATATTTCTCTTATAACTTTCACCATAGTTTCCAACTTGCTTGATGATTCTTAAGCTCCAGTCTTGATCTAGACCTAAATACGATCCTAATTCACCTTCAGAACCAACTAATCTTTTAACAGCTGGGTTTTCTGAAACTTTCATAGCATCAGCATTTGAAGAAGATATACCATATTCTTCAGCTTCAATCATTACGTTTAGTGACCATCTTACGATGTCTTCCCAAACTGCATCACCTTGACGTACAACAGGTCCTAGAGGTTCTTTAGAAATAGTCTCCGGTAACACCAAGTGGTCATCAGGGTTAGTCATTTTTGTTCTCTGTGCTGCTAGACCAGATTTATCAGTTGTGTAAGTATCACATCTGCCCGAGTCATAAGCTGCAACAACTTCATCAGCTTTTTCGAAAGCAACTGGTTCATAAGAAATTCCTTTTGAATTAAAGAAGTCTCTCATGTTTAATTCAGTAGTAGTTCCGATGTTAGTACAAGCTGAAATTCCATTTTTGAATTGGCTAGTAGAAGTAATTCCTGAGTCTTTTCTTACCATGAAACCTTGACCATCATAGAAGTTTACTCCGACAAATGTTACTCCAAGATCCGCATCTCTTGAAAGTGTCCAAGTTGTGTTTCTAGATAAGATATCAATCTCACCAGAAGTAAGAGCCGTAAACCTTTCTTTAGCACTTAGTGGAGTGAACTTAACTTTGTTCGCATCACCTAATACTGCAGCAGCAACTGCTCTACATACATCAACGTCAACACCAGTCCAATTTCCAGCTGCATCCGCATTAGAAAATCCAGGTAAACCTTGAGATACACCACATCTTACAAAACCTTTTTTCATAGTGTTTTTAAGAGTTTTTGATTTCTTAGCGGCCATTGTTTCAGTTGTAAAAGCAAATAGAACTGCAACCATAGCAACTAGAGAAGTTAATTGTTTTACGTATTTAAACATATTTTATTCCTCTGTTTTATTTATTTATTTATTTATTTATTTATTTATTAAAAAATAATTCAAATAAATTTGAATCAAGCAGACTATCTATTAATATGTTAATCTGATCAAAGAATAATTTCCCACAACAAAATAGTTTTCACTACATGTTGTGTTGATTAAAATATTATTAATATATCTTGTTAATGGTGCACTCTGGTGGACTCGAACCACCGACCCTCGGTTTAGAAAACAGATGCTCTATCCAGCTGAGCTAAGAGTGCATATAATAATATTTAATGTATTTATAGTACCAATTTAATTTTTAAAAAGAAATTTTTTACAAATAATTAATAAGGTTAAAAGCTCTAGTCTCCCCATAATCATAAAAAAAATCAGATAATATTTAGTGAAGGAGTGTAAATCATAAAAACTTAAATTATTGAGACC
>CAJQRS010000027.1 GCA_905612375.1 uncultured Candidatus Pelagibacter sp. | reverse complement strand
TTCAACATGACTTGAGCATTAGTTTAAGTCTAGTTTATATAAACTAAAGTTAAAAACTAACATAAGAGGGAGTTTTTTATGAAAAAACTAAAATTGTTTGCCCTTACAGCTGTAGCCCTAATGGGTGTTTCAGGTGTAGCAAACGCAGAAACTGCGTTGTTAGCTTCTGATGACTTTGTTGGAATCTCATTTTGGGTGATTTCAATGGGGATGTTGGCAGCAACTGCTTTCTTTTTCTTAGAGAGTGGTAGTGTAGCAGCAGGTTGGAGAACATCAATAATCGTTGCAGGACTAGTTACTGGTATTGCATTTATTCACTACATGTACATGAGAGATGTTTGGGTAGCGACTGGTGAGTCACCAACTGTATACAGATATATTGACTGGTTAATAACTGTGCCATTACAAATGGTAGAATTTTACTTAATTCTAGCAGCTGTAGGAAAAGCAAATTCTGGAATGTTCTGGAGGTTGTTACTTGGTTCAGTAGTAATGCTAGTTGGTGGATACTTAGGAGAAGCAGGATACATTAACGCTACACTTGGTTTTGTAATCGGTATGGCTGGATGGTTCTATATTCTTTATGAAGTATTTTCAGGTGAAGCAGGAAAAGCTGCAGCAAAAAGTGGAAACAAATCTCTTGTTACTGCATTTGGTGCAATGAGAATGATCGTTACAGTAGGTTGGGCAATTTACCCATTAGGTTACGTATTTGGTTACCTAACAGGTGGAGTTGATGCTAACACACTAAACGTTGTTTATAACCTTGCTGACTTTTTAAACAAAATTGCATTTGGTCTAGTAATTTGGGCTGCAGCAACGCAATCTAGTGGAAAAAGAGCTAAGTAATTAGCAACACGTAAATAATTCAAGAAAGGGCGAGTACATTTTGTGTACTTGCCCTTTTTTTTTAAGTTACTATATATATTTCAATGGCAAAAGTTACTTACATAGAGAATAGTGGAAATTCACACACCATAGAAATAGCTAATGGATTGAGTGTAATGGAAGGTGCTGTTCAAAATGATATTCCAGGAATTGATGCCGATTGTGGTGGAGGAATGGCTTGTGCTACTTGCCACGTTTATGTCAAAGAAGAGTGGTTTGATAAACTTCCAAAAAAAGAGGATGGAGAAGAGGACATGTTAGATATGGCGTTTGAGCCAAATACATTTAGCAGATTAAGTTGCCAATTATTAGTTTCAGATGAATTAGACGGACTTACCGTTAGTCTTCCATCAAAGCAAGGTTAAATGATTAAAACAGATACTTTAATAATAGGAGCAGGACCAGTTGGATTATTTTGCGTCCATCAACTAGGAATAATTGGATTAAAATGTGAAGTAGTTGATAATTTAGATAAAATAGGTGGACAGTGTATCGAGCTTTATCCAGACAAACCTATTTATGACATACCTGCAGTCCCTGAGTGTACAGGAGAAGAGTTAACTAATAACTTAATTAAACAAATAAAAGCATTTAAAACAAATTTTCATTTAAATGAAAGAGTAGAAGAAATTAAAAAAGTTGAAAAAAAATGGGTAATTAAAACAAATAAAGGAACAGAATTTGAAGCATCAAGCATAATTATTGCTGCAGGAGTGGGTTCTTTTGAACCAAGAAAATTTTCTACAAAAGAAATTGAAAAATATGAGGGGAAACAAATACTTTATTCAATTAGAGACAAAACAGTCTTTAAAGGTAAAGCAGTTACTATTTTTGGTGGAGGAGACTCAGCGCTAGATTGGGCAATTGAATTATCAAATACATCTAAAGTTACATTAGTTCATAGAAGAGACGAATTTAGAGGAATGCAAGCAAGTATTGATAAAGTTAACCAACTAAAAGAAGAAGGTAAAATAGAAGTTTATACAAAATATCAATTAGATTCAGTTAAAGGAAGTGAAAAAATTGAAAATATTAATATTAAGCATGATGATAACAACATGAAAGAGATTAAAACAGACTATGTCCTGGGTTTTTTTGGATTAATCATGAAGCTTGGACCAATTGCTGAGTGGGGTTTAAATTTAGATAAGAAGACTATACCGGTAAACACAGAAAGTTTTGAAACTAACAAAGAAGGTATTTTTGCAATTGGAGATATTTGCTCTTATCCAGGTAAGCTTAAATTAATTCTTTCAGGGTTTCACGAGGGCGCTCTTGCTGCTAGAGGGTGCTTTAAATATGCAAAACCAGATGAAAAATATAGATTTGAATTCACCACATCTTCAAAAACGGTTAAAGATCGATTGGGTGTTAAGTAGTGATTGAGCTTTTCACTTCGGATACCCCGAATGGAAAAAAAATAACTATATTATTAGAAGAAATAGCTTGTGATTTTAAAGTTACAATAATGGATTTATCAAAAGATGATCAATTTAAAACTGATTTTAAAAAGATAAGCCCTTTCAGTAAAATACCCGTAATAGTAGATCATGAAAAAAATGAATCTATATTTGAGTCTGGAGCAATCCTTATGTATTTAGCAGAAAAATATAATAAATTTTATGAAGCTAAAGATCGTAATGCTATAAATCAATGGTTAATGGCACAGACGGGAACAATTGGACCAATGCTTGGACAACATCATCAGTTTCATCATTATAATCCTGGTAAAAGTCAATTTGGAGAAGAGAGGTTTTTTAAAATTGCTAAAAGGCTTTATGGTGAACTAGATGAAAGATTATCTTCATCAAAATACCTAGCTGGGAATGATTATACAATTGCAGATATTGCAACATGGCCTTGGATAGCAAGACATGAATGGCATGATATTGGGCTTAAGAATTATAAAAATTTATCAAGATGGTATGTTGATATTTCCAAAAGAGAAGCTGTAATAAGAGGATATCAGTTTATGAATAAAAAAGAGTTTCCTCCTCAACCTTAATTTTAATTTTTTAACTCATTAATCTGTATATAGAACTTAAGATACCGTTTCCTGAGAGCTCTATAGCCAATACAATAATAATAATTAATATTAATTTTTTGCTCATTTGATAAATAGATATAATAATAAAACTATCCAAATAAAAGCATAATAATAATAAATATGTTTTTTTGCAAAAAGAAATGAAATTGAGTTTTGTTTAGAGTTATTATTTTTCATTAATCATCAGCGTATACTTTTTCTTCTTTTTCATGCTTTTCTTGGGCTGCAATACAAAGGTCAGCAACAGGTCTTGCCATTAATCTTTTTAAGCCTATTGGTTCTGCTGTCTCCGCACAAAATCCAAAAATTTTATCTTTTATTCTTAATAAAGCTTGATCAATTTTAGAAATCAATTTTATTTGTCTATTAATTGCTTTCATTTCTACTGCTTTATCTGTGTAAGAACTTGCTTGGTCAACAACATCTGCTGAAACACTATTGTCATCCATGGATCCATGGTAAAGCGCCTCGTTATTTGCTTTTACTAATTCTTTTTTCCAATCAGTAAGTTTTATTTTAAAAAAAGATATATGTTTATCACACATGTATTTTTCAGTATCTTTTGGAATATAATTTTTTGAAATTTTAATTGGTGCCTTTATTTTTTTCTCAATAGTAGTAACTTTTTTTATAGGTTTAGTGGAGTTTTTTATTGCAGTAGCAATCCTTTTTGTTTTAATTGTTTTTGTAGCAGAGGGCTTTGAGATTTTAGGCATATATATAAATTTTAGTGGCCGGAGTATATTCAGCAATTAATACGTGTCAAGTAGGGTTAATTCATATAAATTTAAATATAAGTAAACAATAATATTATAAGTCCATTATGAGTTTAAATAAATTAAGTATAAATAAATTATTATACAGTTTCATTGCAGTTCATTTAATTTTATGGACATTAGTTCCATCATTAACAAATAATAACTTGCCACTTGATACCATTGAGCATTTAGCTTGGGCCAGTAACTTAGATTGGGGTTTTAATAAACATCCACCAGCAGTTGCCTTTTTTCTTGAAGTTTTTTATCAAATTTTTGGTTCACAAGATTGGGCTTATTATTTATTAAGTCAAATATTTGTTGTGATTGCTTTTATTGTAGTTTTTAAATTTTCAGAAGAGTTATTTAAAAATAAAAATTTAAGCTTAATTTCAGTACTTTTACTTGAAGGTATTTACTTTTATAACTTCACAACTCCAGAATTTAATGTAAATGTTTGCCAATTACCTTTTTGGGCTCTGTGTGTTTATTATTCTTGGAAATTATTTGATAGGCAAGAGATATGCATCAAAGACTGTTTTTTGCTGGGCATATTTGCTAGTGTTGGTTTTTTATCAAAATATCTTTTTATTTATCTATTAGTAGCAATAGATACATTATTTTTTTACGTAATTTTTATAAGGAAGTATAAAAAATTTGATTTTAAATATTTAATTTCTTTAGAGGTCTTTATTGTTTTGTTAGTTCCTCACTTAATTTGGCTAACAAATAATGATTATGCTACAATTACATATGGTTTGGCAAGAACTGGATTAGAAAACTCAAATTTATTAGACCACATATCTTATCCACTAATATTTTTAGGCAAACAAATTGGAATATTAATTCCATTTTTTCTAATGTCATTTTTTCTGATAAAAAAATTTAAGTTTAAAATATCTTTTAAAGATAGAAAGTTATTATTTTTAATATTTATCAATCTAGTTCCAATAGGATTAATATTTTTAACTTCAGTATTGACTGGATCAAAAATAAGAACAATGTGGATGACACCATTTTATTTATTCTTTGGCGTTTTAATTGTTTATATTTTTCAAGCACAAATAAACTTAAAAAAATTAAATAGCTTTATAGCAATATTTTTAATTTTATTTATCTTTTCACCTTTTGTTTATGCCTATATTTCAATTACAGAAACAGATAAGAGAACTGACTATCTTGGAAAAGAAATTGCAATTAAGGTGCAATATGTCTGGAGTAAAAATTATAAAGAACCAATTAACGTTGTACTAGGAGATGAATGGGCTGCTGGAAATTTGTCATATCATTTGAAATCTAGACCTACTTGGGAAGGTGTTATTAAAAAAAATAAGTTAAATTTATTATCAAAATTTATATGTATTGATAATATCTGCGTAGGAAATAGATGAGCAAAATAAAAATATTAATACCTATTTATAATGATTGGCAGTCAGCTTTTAAATTATTAGAGAATATTAATTCAAAAATTTCAGTATTAGATGATGAATTTTCAGTAATAATAGTTAACGATGCTTCTACTGAAACTAGACCAGATTTTTCAGCTGATTTAGATAGATTAAAATTTATTCAAATTATTAATATGGAAGAAAATAAAGGGCATGCAAGGTGTAATGCAGCTGGACTGAAACATATAAATGAAAAAGAAGACTTTGATTATGTAATTCCAATGGATGGTGATGGAGAAGATAGACCAGAAGAATTAAGTTTACTAATTAAAAAGATCAAAGAATATCCAAATACAGTTATTACAGCCAATCGAGTAAAAAGATCAGAAGGGTTTTTTTTTAAATTTTGTTATGAGACACATAAATATTTAACTCTCGTTTTTACAGGACAAACTATTAAATATGGCAACTACACATGCCTTCCAAAGTCAGTAGTTGATAAAATGGTTACTGAATCAGCAACATGGAGTAGTTTTTCAGGGTCTTTAGCAAAAATAGCAAAAGATAGAAAATCCATTCCATCTGAAAGAGGAAAAAGATATTTTGGTCCTTCTAAAATGAGCTTTGTTAAGCTTCTAAAGCATTCTCTTTCAATTATTGCTGTTTTTAAAACATTATTATTAATTAGGTCCATATTATTTTTAATTGCTTACTTATTTTTAGTGATAGGAAAAATATCAGTAATTACACTGATACCAGTTCTTGGGGTTATCATTATGATGATTTCAGTAATCATATTATCTAAAAGAGAAAATATGTCAGAATTTAATAACTGTTTAGAAAATATTGGGAGTATTGATAAAATTAAATGAAAAAACCTTTAGGAATAATTTTACTGGGATTGTTTTTTTGTAATTTGGTTTTAGCTGATCAAAAACTGGGAAGATTTTTTGAAGATCAGCCTGATGTAACAAACGACAATCAAATTCATTTTAATTATTTATTAGCAGCTGATAGTGAAGATCGAGAATTGGATATTAATGGAAAAATGGAGAAAATTTTATTAGAATTAAATGAGGCTATGTTAAAAGCTACGACTGAACATAAAAAAAGTGATGGGGTAGCTAGAAAATATAAATTTGATTATAGAGCAGATGGAAAATTAGACATCACATTTATTAGAATGGATATGAAACACAAAGATCTTCACAAATGGGCAAACAATGACATCATACCCTTTCTAAACAAAGTCAAGGGGATGAATAATGTTAAAAAACACTATTATAATTTTGCTGACTTTTCCAATGTTGATGGTGGTGAAGCAGGTGTTGGCTATGGTACAACTTATTTAAAAAGTAACAACAATGGAACTGATGAGCAAAAATTATTAGTAACTTTGCATGAGCTGCATCATAGTAATGGCGGAGGGTATAGTTGTGTGCCTGGCATGAGTGGCAATGTACATTACTCTAATCAAGAAAAAAAAGTACAATTAACTCAAGGTCGAAAACTTGGATCAACTTATGCTCACGGAAAGTCAGATTGCCCACAATTACAAGACTCAGTTTTTTTAACCCCAAGCTCTAAAACTCCCTACGACCCATACGAAGTAAACTGTTTGTTTAAATTAGGTAAATACACAAATAAAAAAATTATAAAAGTGATTAACAAGATGAAAAAAAATCCAGATAAAAAAATTGGCCATAAAACTAGGTTTGGTTCAAGTTGTAGATACAGAGATTGGGATCGAGCAAAAGGTGGATTTTATATTTGGGGTGTAGACGAAAATATTGCAGCTACGCTCAAATAGCTTTTATTATTGGTAGTGAGTGAAAGTTAGCAGTATCTATCTTTGAAGAATGATCTTTCCTCATATTCCATCTTTTATTGACTCCAGCACTTGCTAAACTTAGTGTTGATCTGCCATATCTGTAATTTGTACTATCAATAGACCTCATTAAGCCTTTAATTTTCTCATCTTTTTCTGAGGAGAATAAATTTTTACTTCCATCTGAACTAACTAAACCAGTTAATGTTATGCCTGCTTTTTGATACCTATATCCATTTATAAAGATTTCATTTAACGCAATTAAAGCAGTTTTAACTATTTCAATACTATTGTTGGTAGCTATTGGAAAATCTATAGTTTTAGCATTTGAATAATAAACTCCTCTATTTTGAAATGGACTTGTTCTAACTGAAACAGTTATTGATTTTGCGATTAAAGACTCTGATCTAATTTTTTCTGAAGCATTTAAGCAATAACTTGCTACTGCTTCTTGTAATTCTTGAAACCTTTCTACTCTTGTACCAAATGATCTTGACACTACACAACTTTTTCTTTTAGAACTTTTTAGATCTATAGGAATACAGGGAATACCTCTAAGTTCTAATGCAGTTCTAGAACTTAATACACTAGAACTTTTTTTAATCCAAGTATTAGAGATGTTTTTTAATTGTTTAGCATTGTAAATTCCATTTTGGTGATAAAATTTTGTCATCTGTTTACCAACTCCCCACACATCATTGATTTCTATTTTTTCTAACATTGGATCAATATTTTCAATACCAATTAAGTTAGTAACCCCAGATTGCTTTTTTTTAGCTATATGATTTGCAATCTTGCTTAATGTTTTAGTTTTCGCAATACCAATACTTGTTGGAATCCCCGTCCACTGCAAAACGATACTTCTTATTTCTTTTCCAACATCTTCAACTTCATCATCAGGATAATTACTTAAATCTAAAAAAGCCTCGTCAATAGAATATATCTCTAACTCAGGATTAAATCTTTTTAAAGTTCTCATTACCCTTCTAGATAAATCTCCGTATAAAGAATAGTTTGAAGAAAAAACATACACTTTATTTTTAAGTATTGTATCTTTAGCCTTAAAGTAAGGCTCTCCCATTTTAATACCAAGAGCCTTAGCTTCTGTAGACCTTGCAATGATACAGCCATCATTATTAGATAAAACGACTACAGGTTTATTTCTAATTTTAGGATTAAATAACCTTTCACAAGAAACGTAAAAAGAATTGCAATCAACAAGTGCTATTTTTTTAGTACGTTGAATGGATGACATAAGTCACAACCCCCCAAATAAATACTTCCATTTCATCACCAATAATTATTTTATCTTCAATATTTTTTGAACCTGATGTCAAAAATTGTCCATCCTTTGATTTAACAAAACTTTTAACAACTAATTCATCATGAACATTTGCAACAACTGTAGAAAAATTCTTAGGTTTCAAACTTCTATCAACAACTAATAGGTCACCATCATAAATACCAACATCGGTCATCGATTTTCCTTGAACCCTGATAATGAAAGTTGCTGGAACATTTTTGATCAGATGAATGTTAAGATCTACATCTTCTTCTATGTAGTCTGTTGCGGGAGAAGGAAAACCTGCACCTGCTTTATGTAGATAAAAGGGGATAGTTAATTTCATGTTCTAGTTTTGTTCTTATTTATAGAGTAGTTATACAATACACGCAAGAGATTGTATTTTGAGTCTGTAACTGAATCAAAGGTGAATCAAAAGGTGAACATTGAAACTACATTTTGTGCCCTTGTGGATAACTTCAACCAGAGATAGTTTAATCACCATACTAAAATGAAAAAAATTCTATCGATTATATTATTTGGTTTAATTATAACCTCTAACTGTATGGCCTATGAAGAATCAAACTATGAAGTAATGAAGAAAAATGAAATTTATGAAATTAGAAAATATTCTGATCGTTTAGCCATTGAAGTAGAAATATCAAATCAAGGCAGCAGTTTTAGAAAATTATTTAAATACATTTCTGGTGATAATAAGAGTAATGAGGAGATTAGGATGACAACACCAGTTACTCAAATAGAAAAAAAAGGAAATATGACTATGCAATTCTATTTACCTTTAAAATTTAATAAAAGTAATGCACCGAATCCATCTAATTCAGATATTAGAATATTAGATATTAAAGGTGGTTATTATGCAGTTATTATATATTCAGGAAGAGCTTCTGATAAAAATTTTATTAAACATAAAAATATTTTAGAAAATGAGTTAAAAAAAGATGATATCTCAATTTTAGGCCCACCCATTAAAGCAACTTATAATAACCCATTCACTCTACCTTTGCTAAGAAGAAATGAGGCAATGTTTGTGATTAATATAGAGGATAAAGGAGTAATATAGATGAAAAAACTAACATGCCACTGTGGAGAAGTAGAAGCAGAAATAAATGTACCTGATAACTTAGAAAAAATTCTAAAATGTAACTGCTCAATTTGTAAAAGAAAAGGGGCAATTATGTCTATGGTTAAGAATGAAGATTTTAAGATTATTAAAGGTGAAGATAAATTAAAACTTTATCAGTTTCATTCAAAAATTGCGAAACACTATTTTTGTTCCAATTGTGGAATTTATACACATCATAACCCAAGAGCCAATCCAGCTATGACAGGATTTAATCTTGGATGTGTAGATGAAATAAATACTTTTGAATTAGAAAATATTGCAGTCAACGATGGTCAAAATCATCCTCTTGATAAAAAATAGTTTTTTATGCAAGAAGTTAATAATTGTTTCAACAAAGTAAAAAAAGATTATTTTAAGTTTATCCTGTCTCAAGAAACAAAAAAGGACAAATTTAAAAATAAAAATAGGATGATTAAATCTTTTTTAATTCCTGTCAGCTTCTGGATATCAAAAAGGGTTAATAAAAAAAGATCATTAATAATTGGTTTAGCAGGAGGACAGGGCTCAGGCAAAACAACAATTTCATCAATTTTAACTTTAATTTTAAAAAAATATTTTAAGTTGAATGTTTTTAAGATCTCCATCGATGACTTTTATAAGACAAGAAAAGATAGAAAATTATTATCTAAAAATACACATCCCTTACTAATGACAAGGGGAGTTCCTGGAACTCACGATGTAGATTTAATGTTAAATTTTTTCAAAAAAATTAAAGATAAAAACTTTAAGAGTTTACTGGTTCCAACATTTGACAAAGCGATAGATGATAGATGTTCAAAAATATCATGGCACAAAATTAAAACAAAGCCTGATGTTGTGATTTTTGAAGGATGGTGTGTGGGAGCTAGAGCCCAATCAAGCAGCCAACTTAAAAAACCAATCAACTCACTTGAAAAAGTATATGATCAAGGAGCCAAATGGAGAGCCCATGTTAACAATCAATTAAAAACTAAATATAAAACTTTATTTAAACAATTAGATGGACTGTTATATCTAAAAGCTAAAAACTTTAGCCTATTAAGAGAATGGAGATTAAAACAGGAGAGAAAGCTTTGGATTCAAACAAAAAATAAAAAAAACCTAAAGATTATGAGTAGCGGGGACGTCATACATTTTATGCAAACGTATCAAAGAATCACTCAACAAATGTTTAAAGATGCGCTAAAAAGTTCATCTATAATAATGAATTTAAATAGCAATCATCAAATTGAAAAGATAAAATTTAAAAAATAATGAAAAAAACAATTTTAATACTGTTCTCAGTTTTATTCTTAAATCAACATGTTTTTGCAGTAACTTTATTTGAAGCTCTTACAGAAACTTACAAAAACAATACTGACTTAAATGCAGAGAGAGAAAATATTAATATTTCAGAAGAAGATCTAAAAATCTCAAAAGGTGATTACTTACCTTCTGTCACAATTTCTGGAAGCAAAAGTCAAGAAGACACAGATAAACTGACTAATAGAGCTGGAGTTGAGCAGTCGGTTAATGATGTTGATCCTGCCACTCAATCTATAAAAGTTGAACAAACATTAATTGATTTTGGTAGAAGTGCTAATGTCCAAAAAAATGAAATAGGAATTAATCTTGCGAGTGCAAAACTATTAAAAAAAGAACAAGAAGTTTTGTTAAAAGCAATTGAAGCCTATTCAGGTTTAATACTGGCTAATGAAAAATTAAAGATTAATCAAAGTAATCTTAATTTGTTAGAACGACAAGTTGAAACTAATAGAGCTAGACTTGAAAGAGGACAAATTACTTTATCTGATTTGGCTCAATCTGAGTCCTCTTTAGCTGAAGCTCAAGCAAATTTTATTCAATCCCAAAATGAAATCGTATCAAACAAGTTAAATTATGAAAATGTAATTGGACCGATTGCAGACATTAATAGTTTAAATAAAGATTTTGATATTAACCTTATGCTTCCAGATAGCCTGAATGATGCAATTGATACTTCAAAAAAATATAATCCTGAATTAATTATAGCAAAGTTAGAATATGAACAATCAGAAAAAGATGTTCTTATTTCACGATCGGATCTATCACCCTCTGCAAAACTTTCTTATGAAAATTCTAGATCCCAAGATTTGAGTTCATCATATGATGAGAGTAATAAGAACACTTTAAAAGCAACTGTTACATGGCCAGTATTTTCTGGTGGAAAAAATAGAGCTTCATTGAGTAAAAGCCGAAACTTACAAAATAGAAAAAAATTATTATTAGCTAGTGTTATAAAAACTAATAACAGCGATGTAGCAATCTCATGGTCTACACTTCAAACTTCAAAAAGTTTATTGAATTCAGTTAAGTCTCAAGTTAAAGCCGCAGAAATTGCAAATGAAGGAATAACAGTTGAGTATGAATCGGGACTTGGAAGATCTACTCTAGATGTTATTCAATCTAACTCTATTTTACTCAATTCTAGAATTGCTTTATCAAATTCAGAAAGAAATTATCTGCTTGCTCAGTTTAATATTCTAAAATTTATTGGCCAATTAAATAGCAATCATCTAAAACTTAAGAAATAAAGCCAATTTTTTAATATAAAAAATTAACTATTGATAATGAGAACAAAATGTGTACATTTAAAACACGATTCGAATACTAATTATTTAATAAAAAAGGCATAAAATGAATAAAAATAAATTAAAAGTAGTTAAAACTACAAAAGCACAGCAAGCTGAAGGCAATGAAAAAATTAAAGCTTTAGATGCAGCAATAGCACAAATTACAGACAATTTTGGAAAAGGCTCTGTAATGAAGCTTGGTGAAAGAAGAGCAATGGACATTGAATCGGTATCAACTGGTTCATTAAGTTTAGATGTTGCGCTTGGGATAGGTGGGCTACCTAAAGGGAGGGTAATTGAAATCTATGGTCCTGAATCATCTGGAAAAACAACCCTAGCCCTACAAGTTTTAGCTGAAGCTCAAAAAACAGGTGGAATATGTGCGTTTATAGATGCGGAACATGCTTTAGATCCAGTTTATGCAAAAAAGCTTGGTGTAAATACAGAAGAATTATTAATTTCACAACCAGATACAGGGGAACAAGCATTGGAAATCGCTGACACGTTAGTTAAATCAGGTTCCATTTCTGTAATTGTTGTTGATTCAGTTGCAGCATTAACCCCTAGAGCAGAAATTGAAGGAGAAATGGGAGATCACCATGTAGGACTTCAATCAAGATTAATGAGTCAGGCTTTAAGAAAGTTAACAGGTTCAATCTCAAGCACAAATACTATGATGATTTTTATAAATCAAATTAGGATGAAGATTGGAGTTATGTTTGGAAGTCCAGAGACTACTTCAGGTGGAAATGCACTTAAGTTTTATTCATCAGTAAGAATGGACATCAGAAGAATTGGTGCCATCAAAGATGGTGATGAAATTATTGGTAACTCAACAAGGGTTAAAGTAGTTAAAAATAAAGTAGCACCTCCATTTAAAGTTGTAGAATTTGACCTTATGTATGGAAAAGGTATTAGTAAAGTAGGTGAATTAGTTGATCTTGGAGCAAAAGCTGAGATTGTTGAAAAATCGGGTGCTTGGTATGCTTATAAAGGTGAAAAAATTGGTCAAGGCAGAGAAAATGCTAAGATTTATTTAGAGCAAAACCCCAAGATTGCTGCGGAGATAGAAATGGCAATAAGAGAAAAAGCTGGAGTAATAGTAAAAAAAATTGAGGGAAATCCACTTGATCCAGAAAAAGCTGCAAAAGATCAAATAGAAGACCCTAAGGTGGAAACCAATGAAGAAGTTACACCACCCAAAAAAGATTAGTTAAAGTAAAGTCATCTTTAGTTATTAAAAGGCGCTTAATTTAAGCGCCTTTTTTCCCTTACACTTACCTAGACAACAAATAAATAAGCTGTATTTTAAATGTATGGCTGACAAATCTTTAAATGAAATAAGAAATGTATTTCTAGATTATTTTAAAAAAAATGATCATAAGATAGTTGAGTCTAGTAATTTAGTTCCAAATAATGACCCAACATTAATGTTTGCTAATTCTGGTATGGTGCAGTTCAAAAATGTATTTACTGGATTAGAGAAAAGAGACTATGTAAGAGCAACCACTTCTCAAAAGTGCGTGCGTGCAGGTGGAAAACACAACGATCTTGAAAATGTTGGCTACACACCAAGACACCACACATTTTTTGAAATGCTAGGAAACTTCTCCTTTGGTGATTATTTCAAAGAACAAGCAATTACATATGCGTGGAATTTAATAACTAAAGAGTTTGGAATTGATAAAAATCGTCTCTACGTAACTGTGTATCATGATGATGAACAAGCTTTTAATTACTGGAAGAAAATAGCTGGTTTTGGTGATGATAGAATAATAAAGATAGCAACAACAGATAATTTCTGGTCTATGGGAGATACCGGACCATGTGGACCTTGTTCAGAAATTTTTTATGACCATGGTGATCATTTAGAAGGCGGACTACCTGGTACTAAAAATGAAGATGGCAATAGGTTTATTGAAATATGGAATTTAGTATTCATGCAATATGAGCAAATTTCAAAAGATAAAAGGATCGATCTTCCAAAACCATCTGTAGATACTGGCATGGGTCTTGAACGAATAGTGGCACTGTTGCAAGGAACACATGACAACTATGAAACAGATCACTTCAAAAAATTAATTCAATCAGCATCAGATTCGTTGAATGTTAAAGTAAACGAAGCTAACCAATCTAGTTTTAGGGTGATAGCTGATCATTTACGTGCAAGCTCTTTTTTATTGGCAGAAGGAGTTTTGCCATCGAATGAAGGGAGGGGATATGTACTTCGAAGAATTATGAGACGTGGCATGAGACATTCACATTTGTTAGGTTCTAAGAAGCCAGTTTTCTATGATATTTTTAAAACATTATTAGAAGAGATGTCAAATAATTATCCTGAATTAGAAAGAGCACAGTCATTAATAAAAGAAACTTTAAAAACAGAAGAGGAAAAGTTTTTAGTTTTATTAGATAGGGGAATAAAAATATTAGATGAAGAAATAACTAAAGTAAAAAAAGTATTACCAGGTGAAGTTGCCTTTAAACTTTATGATACATTTGGTTTTCCATTAGATTTAACAGCAGATATTTTAAAAAATAAATCATTAACAGTAGATGATAAAAAATTTGATTTATTAATGAAAGAAAGTAAAGAATTAGCAAAAAAGAATTGGAAAGGATCAGGAGATAGTTCACTAGATCAAATCTGGTTTAATATAAAAGATCGTTTAGGTGCAACTGATTTTTTAGGATATGCCACAGATAAAGCAGAAGGTGTAATAACTCTAATTCTCAAGAATAATAAAGAAGTCCAGGATCTACAAGAAAACGATGAAGGAATTATAATTACAAATCAAACACCCTTTTATGGGGAATCTGGTGGACAAGTAGCTGATACGGGAATAATTTCAAATGAAAATTTTGAATTCGAGGTTTTAGATGTTCAAAAAAAACTAGGAGATTTATTTGTACATTATGGAAAAGTTAAAAAAGGTTCAGTTAAATTACAAGATAGTGTTGAATTAAAAATAGATACACAGAAAAGAAACAATATTAGAGCCTATCATTCTGCTACTCATTTATTGCACGAAGCTTTACGAAGAGTTCTGGGTGAGCATGTAACTCAAAAAGGATCTTTAGTTCAGTCTGATCGATTAAGATTTGATTTTAGTCATATGAAACCTATCTCGAAAGACGAGATGGAGCAAATTGAACATTATGTTAACTCAATAATTCAAAAAAATTCAGATGTGAAAACAAGAATAATGACACCTAAAGAAGCTGTTGAGAATGGTGCCCTAGCTTTATTTGGAGAAAAATATGGTGATGAGGTCAGGGTTTTATCTATGGGTGACGAGAAAGGTAAATTTTTCTCAACAGAATTATGTGGAGGAACACACGTTTTAAATACAGCAGATATTGGAAAATTTAAGATTATAAGCCAATCATCTATTGCAGCGGGTGTAAGGAGAATTGAAGCATTAAGAGACACTCAGTTAGTCAACTTTTTAAAAGAAAAAGAAAACTTGTCTAACCTGTCAAATAAAAAAAATGAGGCAGTTATAAAAGAATTAGAAACGAAAATTATTAAATTAGGAGGAAAACCTAATCTTCAAAGTAATGATCAAGTAGCCTTAATAAAAGACCTTAATAAACAATTTGATCAACTTTCAGTTAACTCAATATTAAAAGATAAAGAAAAAAATAAAATCAATGATCAAATTATTAATGGATTTAAAGTTAGGTTTCAAAATATTATAGATTTACCATTTAAAGATCTACGTAAGTTAATAGATGAAGGAAAAAAAGAAATTGGTGAAGGATTAGTAATAATTTATGCTATCAATGATAATAAAGTTGGATTAGCTGTAGGTGTTACCAAAACATTAGAAGTAAAGTTTGATGCTGTAAAAATTGTTAGAGCTGGTTCTGAAGTTATTGGTGGTAAAGGTGGTGGTGGAAGAGCTGACTTTGCGCAAGCTGGTGGAACATTGCCTGATAAAATTGAAGAGTCTTTTGAGAATATTAAAAAATTAATTAATTAAGTTTTTTTTTAAGCTGACCATCGAGCTCATCTAAAAAACCATTAGTAGTTAAATACTTACTTGAAGGGCCAATTAAAATTGCTAAATCTTTGGTCATTGATCCATTTTCAACGCAATCAATACAAACATTTTCTAAAGTTTTTGAAAAATTAATTAGTTCTTCATTTCCGTCTAGTTTTCCTCTGTGCGCAAGACCTCTTGTCCAAGCAAATATTGATGCAATTGGGTTTGTAGAAGTTTCTTTACCCTGTTGGTGCATTCTATAATGTCTTGTAACTGTACCATGAGCTGCCTCAGCCTCCATTATTTTTCCATCAGGAGTTAGTAGAACGCTAGTCATTAACCCTAAAGAACCATAACCTTGTGCCATAGTATCAGATTGAACATCGCCATCATAATTTTTACAAGCCCAGATATATTTACCACTCCATTTCATAGCACATGCTACCATGTCATCAATTAGTCTGTGTTCGTATGTAATTTTTAATTTCTCAAATTTTGTTTTAAATTCTTTATCAAAAATATTTTGAAAAATATCTTTAAATCTTCCATCATAAACTTTTAAAATTGTATTTTTTGTTGAAAGATACACTGGCCATCCTTTAATTAAACCATAACCAAAACATGATCTTGCAAAGTCTTCAATTGATTTATCTAAATTATACATTGATAAAGCTATTCCAGGTCCAGGGAAATTAAAAACTTCATATTTTATTTCTTGGCTACCATCTTCAGCCGTCCATTTAACCTCCATTTTACCTTTTCCAGGAACTTTAAAATCTGTTGCTCTATACTGATCTCCAAATGCATGTCTTCCAATAATCACAGGATCAGTCCATGAAGGAACTAATTTTGGTATATTTTTACAAACTATGGGTTCTCTAAATACCGTTCCTCCTATAATATTTCTTATAGTTCCATTGGGAGACCTCCACATTTTTTTTAAATCAAATTCTTTAACTCTTGCTTCATCAGGGGTAATTGTTGCACATTTAATACCAACTCCAATTTTTTTAATTGCAGCAGCTGAATCAATTGTTATTTGATCATTAGTATTATCTCGGCTTTTCATGCCTAAATCAAAATATTCTATACCCAAATCTAAATATGGAAGAATAAGTTTACTTTTGATAAACTCCCATATTATTCTTGTCATTTCATCGCCATCAAGTTCAGCAACTGGGTTTTTAACCTTAATTTTAGACATATTTGAATAATATATATTAGTAATTGTAATTTAGTGCTTTATATACATATTAATAAAAAATTATCAAATAGAAGCTTATGTTAAAGAAGATTTTTCCAAAAATTCATTCAGAAGGATATAAATTTTTAGCAATAGCTATATTCATAACAATCATTCTATATTTTCTAAGCACTTTTTTAGGATTAATTAGTTTTGTATTGTCTGTGTGGGTCTATTATTTTTTTAGAGACCCAGAGCGAATTTCAATAAATGATGAAAATTATTTAACAAGTCCAGCAGATGGTGAAGTTTTAATGGTACATGAAGTTGATGGACCTAAGGAGCTTGGCCTAGAGGGTAAAAAATTTACAAAGATTAGTATTTTTATGAATGTCTTTGATTGCCATGTTAACAGAACTCCTTGTGAAGGTAAAATTTCAGAAATACTCTATAAACCAGGAAAATTTTTAAATGCATCGCTTGATAAAGCAAGTGAAGACAATGAAAGAAATTATTACAAGATAATAAACAATCAGGGTGAAGATGTTATTGTTGTTCAGATTGCTGGTCTAATTGCTAGGAGAATTGTTTGTGAATCTACTAAGGATCAACAACTTCAGCAGGGTGAAAGAATTGGAATGATTAGATTTGGAAGTAGAGCAGATGTTTATTTTGAAAATTATGAAACTTTAGTAAAAGTGGGACAAAAAACAATTGCTGGTGAAACATTATTAGCTAAAAAGTAGCTTATGGAACAACCTAAAAATAATTTTAAAATAGTTTCTGACAAAAAAGCAAGAATGATTCTTCCTAATGCAATCACATTGATCGGAGTTTGTATTGGTTTAACTTCAATTAAGTTTGCTTTAGATGGAAAGTTTGCACTAGCTATAATCGCAATATTATTTGCAGGGTTAATGGATGCCTTAGATGGAAGAATAGCAAGATTAATTAAAGGAACATCTAAAATGGGTAAAGAACTTGATTCCCTAGGAGATGTAATTAGTTTTGGTGTAGCTCCTGCATTTATAATGTATTTCTGGAATTTGCAATACTTAGACAAATTAGGTTGGTTTGTCTGTTTGATGTATGTAGTTTGTGTTGCCTTAAGACTTGCTAGATTCAATGTCAATTCCGAAGAAGAACCATCTTGGAAAGATAATTTTTTTGAAGGGGTGCCAGCACCAGCGGGGGGGATTATTGTTTTAATGCCTTTAGTCTTAAGCTTTAGTGGATTAGGAGAAATTTTTTTCAAAATTGATTATGATCTAGTAGTGCCTGCATTCTTTATTATGGTTTCAATATTATTGATAAGTATAGTTCCGACGTATTCCTTTAAAAGAATAGTTATCCCAAGATCTATGACAAAATTTTTATTATTTGGAATAGTCTTATTTTTTGGTGCATTACTAGTTTACACTTTTAAAGTTTTAGTAATTAGCATTTTTTTATATTTATGCTTAATTCCAGTTAGTTATTTTCATTACAAAAAGATAAAAAAAGAAAAAAATATTGTTACTGAAAAAAATGAAAATGATGATTTAGAAGATATTTTATAAATGAAAAAAAATGTAATTGTATCCCTCGCTGATTCAAATTATTTTGAATTACTCAATGAATTAGTCGATTCAATTAAAAGTTTTGAGAAAAGTAAAGATATAGCAATTTGCATTCTAGATGCTGGTTTATCAGAAGAACAGAAGAATATTTTATCCAAAAAAGTTGATGAAATTAAATCAGCAGAATGGGACATTGATGTTCCTGCATTTAAAGTTAAGGGACGAGAGTGGTTAAAGAGTCAAGTATCAAGAGCCTTTCTTCCTAAATATTTTCCAAATTATGAAAAATATTTATGGATTGACTGTGATGCTTGGGTGAATGACTGGAACTCTGTTGAATTATATTTTAAAGCTTGTGAAGATGGTAAATTAGGAATTACCCAAACATTGGGACCAGGATATAAAATAATGTCAAAAGTAAATTGGTTATTTGGAAAAGTAGCAATAATTAAGTCTCAAAATTTTAAACATGCAATCAAATCAAAGATAGGAATTAGAAAAGCAAGAAAACTAGCTTTTGCTCCACACATAAATATTGGAGTTTTTTCACTAGAAAAAAATTCTCCTGGTTGGATCTCTTGGCAAAAAAATCTTGAACAAACTTTAAAAAGTGGAAATATTTTTGGCTCAGAAGGCCTTGCTATCAACATGTCAGTGTATATAGACGAATTAGAGACTGAATTTTTGCCATTAAACTGTAATTGGATTGCTAGTAATTTGTTACCTAAATTTGATGAAATAAATAATACATTTGTTGAACCTTATTTGCCAAATTATGAAATTGGAATTATGCATTTAGCTGCAGGAATTTGGGATGGTGATAAAGATATGAGATTGGATAAAGAAGTTGAAATTAAGATTCAATCTATTCAAAAAAAAATATTATCCAAAAGTTTAAGATTTGGTCATTAATTGAAAAAGAATAGAATTTCTAAAAACTGGATCAACAAACAAAAAAGAGACATTTATGTTAGGCAGTCTCAAGTAGATGGCTATAGAGCAAGATCAGCTTATAAATTAATTGAGATTGATGAAAAATTTAAGATATTAAAAAATGGAATATCTGTAATAGATTTAGGAGCCTCACCGGGTAGTTGGTCTCAATATATCGCAAGAACTGTAAAGAGTGGAAGATTAGTTTCAATCGATATAAAGGGTATGGAAGAAATTGACAACACAATCCAAATTAAAGGTGATTTTACAGAGTTAGATTCTCAGGCAAAGATTAAAGGATTTTTTAAATCAAAAGTTGACGTTGTTGTGTCTGATATGGCCGTTAATACAACAGGTATAAAAGATATTGATGCAATTTATACAGGAGAACTTGCAATGGAAGCAATGAACTTTGCTAAGGAAATGCTAGTTAAAGAAGGACGCTTCGTCTCTAAAATATTCTTAGGATCATCATTTAATGAGATAGTTGCCCTAGGAAAAACAATTTTTAAAGAAGTAAAAGTATTTAAGCCCAAAGCCAGTAGAAAGGAATCTAAAGAAAGCTTTATTATTTGTAAAATATTAAGATAGGGACTTTAATTTTAAAAAGAATCATATATAAATGATTATGGATCCTATAAAAGAAGCACTGACCTTTGATGACGTAACAATGGCACCAAAATACTCAGAAGTTTTACCTTCTGCAGTAGATACGAGCACAAAATTATCACCTAATTTATTACTAAAAATTCCCTTATTATCCTCTGCAATGGACACAGTAACTGAGAGTAAAATGGCTATTGCAATAGCAAAAGCTGGGGGTATTGGGGTTATACATAGAAATTTGGATATTAAAAAACAAATTGAAGAAATTAAGAAAGTAAAAAAATTAAAATTATTAGTTGGGGCAGCAGTTGGAGCTGGTCCTTTAGAATTACAAAGAGCAACAGCAATTTTAAAAGAAAAAGTAGATTTAATTGTAGTAGATACCGCACATGGCCATAGTAAAAAAGTTGCAGAAATTATAAAAGAAATAAAAAAATTAAAAACGAATAAAACAACTTTATGTGCAGGAAATATTGCAACAGCTGAAGCTGCTAAATTTTTAATAAAGCTAGGGGTAGACATTGTAAAAGTTGGGATTGGACCTGGATCAATTTGTACAACTAGATTAGTAGCTGGTATTGGTGTGCCTCAGTTAAGTGCAATAATTGATGTAAAGAAAGGTATAAAAAATATTAAAACAAAAATTATTTCAGATGGTGGAATTAAATACTCAGGCGATATTGCTAAGGCATTATCTGCTGGAGCAGATGCAGTAATGATAGGATCTTTGTTTGCAGGTAGCACTGAAACTCCTGGTAAGTTAATTAAGAAAAATGGAAAATTGTTCAAAAGCTTTAGAGGCATGGGGTCTGTTGGCGCAATGAATAAAGGATCTGCTGACAGATATTTTCAAGCAAAGCAAAAAGATGTATCTAAGTATGTGCCAGAAGGTGTGGAAGGTTTTGTTAAATATAAAGGCGATGTTAAAAGTATAATTTTTAAATTAATAGGTGGACTAAAATCATCTATGGGATATCTTGGTGCAAGGAAAGTGCCTAATCTCAAAAATAAACCAAATTTTGTAAAAATAACTAAAGCAGGTTTTTATGAAAGTATGGTTCATAACGTTGATGAAGTAAAAAATGAAAATAAATATTAATGATAAAAATAACTAAATTAGTTTCAATTTTTGTTATATCTGTAACTTTGATAAGCTCAGTGTTGGCAGAAAGTATTTCCTTTGAGGAAGGAAAAACTAAATATAAAGAAAAAAAATATGAAGAATCAAAATTTTTATTTCAAAGAAGTATTGTTTTCAATCCTAAGGATTCAGAATCATATTTATATTTAGCTAAAATTTATAAATTTGAAGAAAATAAGAGAGAAGAGGAAAAAAATATTAATACTGTACTTTTATTAGATCCTAAAAATGAAGAAGCAAACTACTTACTAATGGAAATAGAGCTTAAAAAATCTAATTATTCAAAGGTCAAAGAATTAGCAGAAAATTTTACTAAAATTTGTAACAAACTATGTGATAAGAAGATTTTAATTTTAAAGTCTTTAGAGAATTTAGAACCTAAAAATGAGTCTTAGTAACAATTTAAGTAAAATACTAATAATAGATTTTGGGTCTCAATTTACACAATTAATTGCTAGAAGAATAAGAGAGTTTGGTGTTTTTTCAGAAATCATTAGTCATAAAAAAATTAATATCAGTAAGATTGTCAAACTTAATACAGGTGGAATAATACTTTCTGGAGGCCCTCTAAATGTTTATGAAAATAATAAATTCAAATTCGATAAAAAAATTTTAAAACTAGGCATACCAGTCATGGGCATATGCTTTGGACATCAAATATTATCAAAAGAATTAGGTGGAAGGGTTAATAGGTCAAAACATAGAGAGTTTGGTCTTGCAACTATAACTAAAGTTTCAAATAGTATTTTAACTAAAAATTTTTTTAATAACAAAAATATTAGTAATGTTTGGATGAGTCATGCCGATCAAGTCTCTAAAATGCCTAAAGATTTTAAAATAGTCGCTTCAACAAAAAACTCCAAATTAACAATAATTGAAAATACTAAAGATAATTTTTATGGTGTTCAGTTTCACCCAGAAGTAACACATACTCCTAAAGGAAAAATTTTATTACATAATTTTATTTTTCTTATTTGTAAGATTAAAAAAAATTGGTCTCCTAAAGATCAAAAACTAAATTTAATAAAAGAAATCAAAGATCAAGTAGGCGATAACAAAGTAATTTGTGGTCTATCAGGTGGAGTTGATAGTAGTGTGGTTGCACAACTTTTAAGTAAAGCTATAGGAAAAAATTTAACATGTATATTTGTTAATAATGGATTGTTGAGAAAAAATGAAGAAACACAAGTTGTTAATACATTTAAAAATAAATTAAAGATAAATTTATTATATGTCAATGCTGAAAAAGAATTCATTAAAAAACTTACCAATGTTTCTGATCCTGAAAAAAAAAGAAAAATTATTGGAAATTTATTCATTAAAATATTTGAAAGATATGCAGAAAAAATTAAAAATGTAAAATTTCTAGCTCAAGGAACCCTTTATCCAGATCTAATTGAAAGTAAATCGGTAACTGGCAGCCAAACATCAAAAATAAAATCTCACCATAATGTGGGAGGCCTTCCCAAACGAATGAAATTAAAATTAGTTGAACCACTTAAATTCCTGTTTAAAGATGAAGTTAGAAAATTAGGATTAGAGCTTAATTTATCTAAAGATATAATATCTAGACACCCATTCCCAGGCCCTGGTTTAGCAATAAGAATGCCCGGTATAATAACTAATGAAAAAATTAAAATTCTAAAAGAAGCAGATTTTTATTTCATTAAAGCTTTACGTGACCACGGTTTATACCATAAAATTTGGCAAGCCTATGCAGCCTTACTTCCTGTAAAAACAGTTGGTGTTATGGGCGATAATAGAACCTATGAACATATCTGTTTATTACGTGCAATTACTTCTGAAGATGGAATGACTGCCGATTTCTTTGATTTTCCAAAAGGTTTTATGCAAAAAATTTCTAATCAAATTATCAATAATATTGTTGGAATTAATAGAGTAGTTTATGATGTTACTTCAAAACCACCGAGTACGATTGAATTAGAGTAATAATTTATTATAGAAAACATGATATTATGAAATACTTGCACACAATGATTAGAATCCCAAATGTTGATAAATCATTAAATTTCTACTGCAATGGATTAGTATGAAAAATATAGGTACTTGGTAACTTTCAATGAAAAATAAATTTTCAAAAATTTCCAAAAAAAAAAATAAATCTAAAATTATTTGCCTAACAGCTTACTCTAAAAACATTGCACAGATTATAGACAAACATTGCGACATCGTTTTAGTGGGAGATTCTTTGGGCTCTGTTTTATATAACTATAAATCAACTAGAAGCGTAACACTTGATATGATGATAGAGCATTCTAAAAGTGTGAGAATGGGAATAAAGAAAAGTCTCATGGTTGTTGATATGCCACATAATACTTATAGAAATACCTCGGAAGCTTTAAGAAATGCAAAAGCAATAATTTTAAAAACAAAATGTGATGCAGTTAAATTAGAAGGTGGTAAAAAAATATACCATATAATCAAAAAATTAATTAAGAATAAAATTCCAGTAATGGGACATTTGGGAGTTCTTCCTCAGTCAGCTAAAAATTTTAAAGCTAAAGGAAAAAAAATAGTTGAAAGAAATAATCTCCTAAAAGATGCTAAAATTTTAGAAGAATTAGGTGTTTTTTCTATTGTATTAGAATGTGTAGAAAGCTCATTAGCAAAAGAAATTACAAAAACTATAAATATTCCAACTATTGGGATAGGAGCATCTGTTCATTGTGATGGACAAGTTTTAGTTACTGATGATCTAATTGGATTAAATCTAATAAAGGTTAGATTTGTTAAGAGATTTATAAATATTACAAAACAAATTAACACAGCTATAATTAAATATAAATATGAAGTTAAAAATAAAAAATTTCCTAAGAAAATTAACAGTTATTAAAATATGAATTTTAGTAAAGAAGAATACAAGACTAGATTAGAAAAAGTTCAAAAATCTATGCAGGATAAAGGTATAGAATTATTAATTTCTCATGATACGGCCAATATGAATTATCTTACAGGATATGATGCGTGGTCATTTTATTATGCTCAAGCAGTGGTAGTCCATGTTAATGCTGAAGAGCCACTGTGTTGGGTTAGAAAACAAGACTCCGGTGGAGCCTATATAAAAACTTATTTAAAAGATGAAAATATTTTAATTTATGATGAGAAGTATATTCACACATGGCCACTTCACCCTTATGATAATCTGGTAGCTATTATTAAAAAAAAAAAATGGGACAAGCTTACAATTGGATTAGAAATGGATAGTCATTATTTCACTGCTTATTGCTATGAAAAAATTAAACAAGGATTGCCAAACGCAAAACTAAAAGATTCAGAAAGATTGGTTAATTGGACAAGAGTTGTAAAATCTGATGCAGAAATTACATTTATGAAATCAGCAGCGCTTATTTCTCAAAAAGGAATGAAAACAGCAATTGATGTGATAAATCCTGGTGTAAGACAGTGTGATGCGGTTGGAGAAATCCAAAAATCCTTATTTTACGGAACTCCAGAATTTGGTGGAGAGTATTCAAGTATTGCAACTTTATTACCGACAGGAAAGGGAACTTCAGCGTCGCATTTAACGGCAACGCAAGAAAAATTTATTGAAGGAGAAGCTACAATTATTGAGTTATCTGGTGTGTACCAAAGATATCACTGTCCAATGGCTAGAACAGTTTTACTCGGAAAGCCCGACCAAATAAAAATTGACACCATGAATAAAACAAATGAAGCATTACAGGCTGGTATTGATGCTGCAAAACCTGGAAAGACCGCCAATGACGTTGCTCAAGCATTTTGGAAAATATTAGATAAGTATGGAATGGAAAAAACATCTAGAACTGGTTATTCAATTGGCATTGGTTATCCACCAGATTGGGGTGAACATACTTTAAATATATCAAAAGGTGATATGACAATTTTAGAGCCAAATGTAACTTTTCACATGATTGCTGTGATGCAATTTGGTGATTGGGGGGTTGAGGCATCTGAAGCAATAAGAATAACTGACAATGGGTCCGAGTTATTCTGTAATTTTCCAAAAGGCCTTCACATTAAGTAGTTTAAATAAAAAAACTTGATAAAAAACTCAACAAATGTTTTAAATCCTCTGGAGAAAATATGGCAATAAATAAAGAATTCGTAAAATTTGACAATGTAGACAAAAGCTATGACGGGAAAACCTTAGTAGTAAAAGGTCTAGATCTAGATATTGAAGAGGGTGAGTTTGTAACTATGTTAGGACCTTCTGGTTCTGGTAAAACTACTTGCTTGATGATGTTGGCAGGATTTGAAACTGCAACTAACGGAGAAATATATTTAGACAACAAAGTTATTTCAAATATTCCACCTCACAAAAGAGGAATTGGAATGGTGTTTCAAAATTATGCTCTATTTCCACATATGACAGTTTATGAAAATTTAGCATTTCCATTAAGAGTTAGAAAAATTCCAAAAGATGAGGCTGATAAAAAAATTGATAAAGCTTTATCAATGGTGTCTCTGCAAGGTTTTGAAACAAGAATGCCTATGCAATTATCAGGAGGACAACAACAACGGGTAGCAGTAGCAAGATCATTAGTTTTTGATCCACAATTGGTATTAATGGATGAACCATTAGGAGCTTTAGATAAAAATTTAAGAGAAAGTATGCAATATGAAATTAAACATATTCATGAAAGCATAGGTGTGACTGTTGTTTATGTAACTCACGATCAAACTGAAGCCTTAACAATGTCAAATCGTATAGCAGTATTTAATGATGGTAAAGTTCAACAACTTTCAAGTCCTGATAAATTATATGAAGAACCTGAAAATTCATTTGTAGCAGGATTTATAGGAGAAAATAATATATTTAATGGAACTATAAGTGATATTGATGGAGATACTTGCAAAGTCAAATTAGAAAATGGTTCTGAGATATTAGCAAACCCAATTTCAATTAAATCCAAAGGAGATAAAACAACTATTTCTTTAAGACCTGAAAGAGCTTTAATTAATCCAGAAAAAAAAATGGATAATAATTACAAAGGTAAAATTGAAGAGGTTATTTATCATGGTGACCATACAAGGTTAAGAATTAACATATTAGGAAGTGATCAATTCATTTTAAAAATTCCAAATAGTACTTCAAACTTAGATATTAAATTGGGAAACGAAATTAATATTGGCTGGAATAGTAAAGACACTAGAGCGCTAGACCCAAAATAAGTCATTAAATATCCCAAAAAATAAAGGCAAATTAGCCATAATCAGCTGTTGACTAAACGCACCTATATTGTTTTAGTGTCTCTTTAATAAAACGTTAACGTTAAATAGGAGAGAAAATGAAAAAATTAAGTAAACTATTACTAGCTCTTTCTTTTGTACTATCTATCACTTCATCAGCATTTGCAGTTACTGTAGTGTCTTGGGGTGGAGCTTATACAGAAAGTCAAAAGTTAGGTTATGGTGATCCTGCAGCTAAGAAATTAGGCATCCCAGTTAATTGGGTAGACTATTCTGGTGGATTATCAGAGATTAAAGCACAAAAAGAAGCTGGTGCAATTACATGGGACATCATTGATGTTTATGCAATGGACACTATTAATGGATGTGACGAAGGTCTATTCGTTGAATTCGATTTCGATAAAGATTTTGGACCGGGTTCAGATGGCGTTAAAGCAAGTGATGATTTCTTTGCACCAATGCCTAGTAAATGTGCTGTAGGAAATATTTTATATACTTGGAACTATGCTTACAATCACGATACGATTGGAAGTAAAAAACCAACAACTATAAAAGATTTCTTTAACACTAAAAAATTTCCTGGAAAAAGAGGAATTTATGGAAGCGCAGTGAGTAATCTAGAAATAGCTTTAGCCGCTGATGGAATCAAACCTGGAAAAGGTGGTGCAAAAATCTATGAAGCTTTAAATACTGAAAAAGGTGTTAAAAGAGCAATAGATAAAATTGCTGCATTATGTAATGATCCTAAGGGCGGATGTGTATTCTGGTCTGCAGGAGCAAAACCACCTGAGTTATTAATGTCAGGTGAAGTTGTAATGGCTACTGGTTGGAATGGTAGATTTTTTGGTGCACAGATGAGTGGTGCTCCCCTAACACAAGTATGGGATGGTCAAGGTCTTGATTATCAGTACATGGTTATGGTTAAAGATGGACCAAACGTTGCTAGTGGTGACGCTATGAAAGTTCTTAAAGAGATGATGAGTACTGAAGGTTTAGCAGGATCTGCGAAACACATTGCTTACGCACCTTTTAGAAAGTCTTCTTTAGCAGTAATCAAAGCAGGTGAGCCTTGGTATAAAGATGGTAAAACAAATATGTTACCTGAAATGCCATCATCTAAAAAGAACACGAAAAACTATTTCTTAGTTGACGCTGTTTACTGGGCTGATAATGGCACAGAGCTTGGTGAAAAATTTGAAGCTATGAAGGCAACACTTAAATAGTTTTAACATTTAAGCTTAAAAAAAAATATATGGGCGGTTATTTGATAACCGCCTTTTTTTATTTATGAATACAGAAACAAAACAGATTTTAACTTCAGACGGTATACCGTTAGAAAAAAGCTTAAAAAAAGCTGAAAGAAGAAATAAAATTAAAGCCTTTTTACTTGTAGTCCCTTTACTACTTTTTTTAGCTATCACATATATTTCCCCCATAGGAGAACTGCTTACTAGAAGTGTTGATGATAAAATGGTTACAAATATGCTTCCTAAAACATTTAAGGCGATGGAGAAATGGGATGGACAAGAATTGCCCTCAGAAGAAGTATTTGCAAGTTTTTTATCTGACTACAAAATTTTAGTCAAAGCTAAAACACAAGGAAAACTTGGTCAAAGATTAAATAAAGAAAAAAATGGTTTTAATTCGATTCTTAAAAAATTAATAAGAAAAATGAAAAATTTTGAAGAAGGTAATTATAAAGAGCAGATAATATCTGTTCATAAAAGATTTGAAGATGTTAGTTATTGGAGAGCAATAAAAAGAACAGCACCTCCATATACAGTAGCAAAGTATTTAAAAGCAGTGGATATGTATACTGATGAAAATGGAGAAATAGTTAGAGTTGAAGAGGGCAGAAGAATATATATAAAGCTTTGGCTTAGAACTCTTCAAGTTGCTTTATTTGTTACACTTTTTACTTTTTTAATGGGTTATCCAATTGCACATTTATTGGCAACCATACCAATGAAATATAGTAACCTATTGATGATTTGTGTCCTTTTACCATTTTGGACCTCTTTACTTGTCAGAACTGCAAGTTGGATGATTTTATTACAACAACAAGGTGTAGTAAATGATTTTTTTGTAATGATTGGTTTGGTTGATGACGATAATAGGCCTGAGATGATGTACAATATAGTTGGCACATATGTAGCGATGACGCAAATCCTATTACCATTTATGGTTTTACCACTTTATAGTGTAATGAAGACAGTCTCACCGAGCTTAATGAGAGCTGGAAAATCCCTTGGTGGAACTCCATTTGTATCTTTTTGGAAAATTTATTTTCCTTTAACTACCTCTGGCATTGGAGCAGGATCATTATTAGTTTTTATACTTGCTGTTGGTTACTATATTACTCCAGCACTAGTAGGTGGAGCTTCTGGAACACTTATTAGTAATTCAATAGCATACCATATGAAACAAACTTTAGATTGGAGCTTTGCGTCTGCAATGGGTTTAATGTTGCTTGTTGGTGTAATGGCTGTTTATTGGATTTACAATAAGCTTGTTGGAATTGATAATATAAAATTAGGATAATTATGGCATTACCAAGTTATACAGAAACAAGATATAGAATTTGGCACTACATTTATTTATCAATATGTACATTTGTATTTATATATTTGATTGCTCCTCTATTTGTAATATTTCCACTATCTTTTAGTGGTGATGAATTTTTAATTTTTTCTGATGGAATGAAAAGACTTGATCCTGATGCTTTTTCTACAAGGTGGTATAAAGATATGATTTGGGGTACTAAAAACCCATGGGGTTTAGCTGCAAAAAATAGTTTGATAGTAGCATTTTTTGCAACAATAGGTTCTGTCATTCTAGGAACATTAGCAGCCTTAGGATTGAGCAGTAGGCATATGCCCTATAAAGGAATTATTATGGCTATATTAATTTCACCAATGATTGTGCCACTTATTATTTCAGGTGTCGCAATATTCTTTTTTATGGCTAAAGTTGGCTTGGCTGCAACACACACTGGAATAATTTTAGCACATATAATATTAGGAACACCTTTTGTGGTGATAACTGTAACAGCAACCTTATCCGGATTTGACCATAGCGTTACTAGAGCTGCAGCAAGTTTAGGAAGCACTCCATACAATACTTTTATGAAGATAACTTTACCATTAATCACGCCAGGCGTTATATCTGGTGCATTGTTTGCTTTTGTAACATCATTTGATGAAGTTGTAGTTGTACTCTTCTTAGCAGGGTTAGATAACACAACTATCCCAATACAGATGTGGATTGGTTTGAGAGAACAATTAAGTCCAACAATTTTAGCTGTTGCAACTTGTTTAATTGTTATGTCAACTTTAATTTTAGTTACAGCTGAGTTATTACGAAGAAGATCTGAAAGACTAAGAGGAATTAACAGATAGTTCGTTTACTAATTTCACAGTTTTTATTATAAACAATAATTCAATTATAAATTTTATGGAAATAAAAAAAGTAGTAGTTATTGGTTCGGGAACAATGGGTAGTGGAATTGCCGCACACTTATGTAATGCAAACATCCCTGTAACTTTATTAGACTTAAAGACAGAGATAAGTGAACAAGCTAGAGATGGAATTCATAAATCAAAACCACCTCTCTTATTGGATACATCAAAAATAAATAATATTAAAGTTGGAAATATTTATGATAATTTTTCTGAAGTAGGAGAAGCAGATTGGGTGGTAGAGGCTGTTGTTGAAAGAATAGATGTTAAACATGATATCTATAAGAAAATATTTAATGTAAGAAAAAATGGTGCAATAGTTTCCTCAAACACATCATCAATACCTATTAAAGTTTTATCTCAACATTTGTCTGAAGAAGAAAAAAAAGATTTTTGCATCACTCATTTTTTTAATCCAGTCAGGTATATGGGGCTATTAGAAATAGTTAAAAATGAGAATAATGATTTAGATAAAATAAACTTTTTAAAAAAGTTTTGTGAGATTGAACTAGGTAAAGGTGCAATTGTTTGTAATGATACACCTGGCTTCTTGGGCAACAGAGTGGGTGTTTACGCAATGCAAATTGCAATGACTGAAGCCTTTAAGATGAAGCTATCTGTTGAGGAAGCGGATGCAATTTTTGGAAGACCAATGGGCATTCCTAAGACTGGAATATTTGGTCTTTATGATCTAATTGGAATAGACTTAATGGCAGATGTTTTAAAAAGCTTTATTAAAGAACTTCCCAAGTCAGATAAATTTCATGGAGTAGCAAAAGAAATTCCATTGATCAAAAAAATGATAACGATGGGTATGACTGGTAGAAAAGGAAAAGGTGGATTTTACAGAATTAATAAAGCTGGGGGTTTTAAAATTAAAGAGTCATTAAATCTAAATACAGAAGATTATTTTCCCACTAAAAAAATTGATATTAAATTTGAAAAAGTTGATCTTAAAAGTTTAATTAATCGTGATGATAAATATGGAAAATATGCTTGGTCAGTTACTTCGAAAATTATCAAATATGCGTCATCCTTAGTTCCAGGTATTACAAAAGAATTTAATGACATAGATGAAGCTATGAGGTTAGGTTTTAATTGGGCCAAGGGACCATTTGAAATGCTTGAAGAAATTGGTGTAGCTAACTTTTTTAGTAAGATTGACGAATATCAAAATAATAATTTTTTAGAAAATCTTGCAAAAACTAAAGATGAAAAATTTTATGGAGAGAGACAAAAATATACTGAAATTGAAACTTTAGGAAAAATTAAAAAGACTGCAATGAGTATTGATGGGAATAGTTCTGCGCAGATCTATAGATTTAAAGATTATAATGTTGTTGAATTTACAACTAAAGCAAATGCTCTTGATTATAATTCAATGGATGCTTTAAAGAAAGCTACAGACAAGCCTTTGATAATTATAAACGAAAGTATGCAATTTTCTGCTGGTGTAAATTTAAGTTACACAATGGAATTTGCTGATAAAGGAGATTTTAATTCTATTGAAAAATTTATTAAATATTTTCAAGAAACCTGCAAACATTTGAAATATTCTGATTACCCAGTTATTTCTGCACCATCGGGATTAACGCTTGGTGGAGGATTCGAAGTTATGGTGCACAGCAACTTTGTGGCCTCACATACAAATATTGTTGTAGGTTTAGTTGAAACAATTGTTGGATTAATTCCTGCAGGTGGCGGATGCAAAGAGATGTTAGCTAGATGGCTTGATACAGAAGAAGCTAAGCAAGATCCACATTATGCATCATTAAAAGTGTTTGATATTATTGGTTATGGTAAAACTGCAACATCACCTGTTGAAGCAATACCAATGAAATACTTAAAGCCTGAAGATAAAAAGATAATGAATAGAAATAGTTTACTAGAAGTTTCAAAGAAAATTTTGGCGAACAATAGAGATTTTAAAGCACCTCCTGAGACGACATTTAATCTTGCAGGTAATTTAGTTAAAGAAAAAATGATTAAGATTTTAGAAAAACTATATAATGATAAAATAATTTTAGATCATGGTATGACAGTGGGAGTAGAATTGGCTAACGTTTTAAGTGGTGGCGAAACAAGTATAGATAAAACTTTGTCAGAAGAAGATTTGTTTAAATTAGAGTTAGATGCTTTTATGAAGTTAATAGAAACAAAAGAAACTCAGGATAG
>CAJQRS010000026.1 GCA_905612375.1 uncultured Candidatus Pelagibacter sp. | reverse complement strand
TTATGCTCTTTATTTTTTAGATATTTAGAATCTATCTCTGGCCACAAAATTGTTTTATTAAAATGGAGTTCACTTATACACTCATTTGCTAAATGTGGTGTTATTGGAATCATTACCGTTAAAACCTTTATGTAGTTACCTAATAAATTTTTAGCTTCTTCCTCCCTGTCAATAAACTTAGTAAAAAAATTATAAATTTCATGCAAATTCGCAATTATAACATTATAACTAAACTTATCTAAACTTGTGTTGATTTTATTTAATATTTGATTTGTAAACTCTTCAATTGATTCACTGAATGAATCTGTCCCATTTTTTTCAGACTTTTGAATTCTTAGAGTAATTTTTTTATGTAAACCCCAAAATTTTTGAATAAACTTATAAGAAGCCACCATTCCCTGACCTGACCATTGTACATCTTTTTCTGGTGGGCTATCAGATAAAATAAATAATCTCACAGCATCAGCACCATAATTTTTAATCATTTCTTCAGGATCGATTGTGTTTTTTTTTGATTTAGACATGGACTCAGATGGGCCTACAATTATTTGTTCTGAAATATTCTTTTTACTGAAATAGTTTTTTCCATCCTCAGAAACAATCTCATCTGGACTAAGCCATTTATTATTCTCATTTCTATAGGTTTCATGACAAACCATTCCCTGAGTAAACAAGCCTTTAAATGGTTCCTTAGCATTAATTTTATTATTCTTATAATCTAATGCTCTTGTAAAAAACCTTGAATATAAAAGATGTAATATTGCATGCTCAACACCACCAATATACTGATCTACTGGCATCCAATAATTTACCTCCTCAACATCAAAACCTTCAATCGAATTATTGGGTGAACAAAATCTTAAAAAATACCAGGAAGAATCTACAAAAGTATCAAGTGTATCTGTTTCTAACGAACAGTCCTCGCCATTAATATTAATTTTTTTCCACTCTTCTTGATGGTCTAGAGGGTTACCTTTTGTATTGAGGTTAATATTTTCAGGAAGCTTAATGGGTAATTCTTCTAGAGGAATTTTTACGATTTCATTATTATCTTTATAAGCAATTGGAATGGGGCATCCCCAATATCTCTGTCTAGAAATTCCCCAATCTTTTAACCTAAAATTAATTTTTTTCTTTCCTATTTTTTTTTCTTCTAATATTTTTATCGTTTCTGTGATTGATTGTTCAGGGGCCTTTAAGCCATCCAAGAATTGAGAATTAAATATTATCCCAGGTCCTGTATAAGCTTCGTTTATAACACTAAAACCATTTTCTTTAATAGATGGTTTAACCACTGGAATAACATCTAATTTATACTTTAAAGCAAAGTCCAAGTCTCTTTGATCATGGGCTGGACAACCAAATACTGCCCCAAAGCCATAGTCCATTAAAACAAAATTTGCAAAATAAACAGGTACTTGTTGAGTTTCATTAAGAGGATTTATTGCTGTTAGATGAGTTTTAAAACCAATTTTTTCTGCTTGCGCTATGGATTCTTCAGTTGTGCCAGTTTTTGAACATTTATCTTTAAACAATATAAATTTTTTATCATTTTCATAAAATTTTGATATTGGGTGATCTACCGAAACTGCAAGGAAGGAGAACCCAAATAAGGTATCTGGTCTAGTGGTAAAACACTTGATACTTTTAACATCTGTATTTCCTTGAATTTTAAAATCAATTTCACATCCAAACGATTTTCCAATCCAATTCTTTTGCATAATTTTAACTTTATTTGGCCATTCATTAAGCTCCTCTAGACCAACAAGAAGGTCTTCTGAAAATTTAGATATATTAAAAAACCACTGACTTAGCTTTTTTCTTTCAACAGCTGCACCAGATCTCCAGCCCTTACCGTCTATCACTTGTTCGTTGGCTAAAACTGTTTGATCAATGGGATCCCAATTAACATAACTTTCTTTTCTATAAACTAGGCCCTTATCATAAAGCTCTAAAAAAAATTTTTGTTGGTGTTTATAATAATCTGATGAACAGGTTGATATCTCCCTGCTCCAATCAATTGAAAGACCTAACTTTTTAAGTTGGTTTTTCATTATAGAAATATTTTTTTCTGTCCACTCTTTGGGGTCTAGGTTATTTTGACGTGCTGCATTTTCAGCAGGCATACCAAAAGAATCCCACCCCATGGGGTGAAGCACATTATATCCTTGTAGTGATTTGTAGCGAGCGAGCACATCTCCAATGGTATAATTTCTTACGTGACCCATATGAATCTTCCCAGATGGGTAGGGAAACATTTCTAAACAGTAAAATTTCTTTTTGTCTTTAACCACCTTAGCTTTAAAGGTTTTATTTTCCTCCCAGTATTTTCTCCACTTTTCTTCTACAATTTTGAAATTATATCTTTCAGGTTCCATTTTAAATAATTTAATCTATTGAATTATAAATTAATTTATAATTGGTTAATAATTTTTTGGTAGTCTAGCAGGTTCTTTGTTTGCTTTTATATTTGCATCATCTGCCTTTTCAAATTGTGATGCTTTTTTTAAAATTGCAAATTTAATTTCATCATTTAGATTGTTTTTAACCATCACTGTCCTACAGTTATTAGAATCATCACAAATTTTCTTATGAATAATGACGTTCAATGCATCTGATCTAATTTCATTAGATAAAAATCTAATTGTAATTTTAATTGATTCATCAGTTTGATTTTCACTTCCAAACCAATCAGTTACAATAGTGCCACCTGCATAATCAACATTGTTTAAGGGAGCAAAACTAAGTTTTTCCATAGTAGCTCTCCATAAAGGATTTGAGGATGCAAACTGAAAAGTACCACCGCCCTTTTTTTTACCAATGTCACCAAGACGAAAGGCTCTACCTTCTTCAATATTTTTT
>CAJQRS010000025.1 GCA_905612375.1 uncultured Candidatus Pelagibacter sp. | reverse complement strand
TGGTTTACGAAGCCTTTTTCGATAAAAACTAATTTTCTACTTGCAGTGAATAATTATAAAAATAATTATTTACCTTTTCTTTTATTATTTATTCAGCCAATTTTTATGGCTAGCAATTTGATTGTTGCAAGAGGAGGAGTGGAGTATGTACCACCAATTTCTTTAGCCTTTTGGAGATGGACAGCTGTTTTTTTATTGTTACTCCCTTTTACTTTTAACTCTTTAAAAAAAAACTTTAGATTCGTAAAACAAGAATACAAAAAAATATTTTTTATTGGATCAATGGGCTGTGGTGTATGTGGGGCTTTTCCATTTTTAGCAGGACAAACAACAACAGTTACTAATATGGGAATTATTTACTCATCATCTCCAATATTTATAATTTTAATCTCCAGCATTTTTTTTAAAGAGAAAATAAACTTTCTTAGAATTGTTGGCCTTGCCTCTTGTTTAATAGGTGTTTTTGCTATTATTATTAAGGGTGATTTATCTTTTTTAATTAAGCTTAAATTTACAATTGGTGACTTATGGATGCTAGCTTCTTCTATAGGGTGGGCTCTTTACTCTATTTACTTATTTTACTGGAAAACCAATTTAAAAATTTTTGATAGATTTACTTTGATTGCATTTTTTGGCGTTGTGAGCTTGCTTCCATTTTACTTAATAGAAGAAACATTATTTGTTAGAACAGTTTTTAATTCTCAATTTTTTATGTGGGTTCTATTTGCGGCTATTTCACCAGGAATTATAGCTTTTACTTTATACACAATGGCGCAAAAGAAGCTTGGTGCATCTATTACTGGTTTTACTCTTTACATCTTTACTGTTTATAGTGCGATTTATGGTTATTTATTTTTTAATGAGCAGCTAGAGTATTATCACTATATAGGAACAATTTTAGTTTTTGGTGGTGTTTATATAGTTAAAAGAAAAGTTTAAATTAAGCCACAATCCGACCAAAAAATTTACAAATTTCATTTCTATAAACAGATGGTGAATAAATTTATTGTAACTTTTTTTGTATTAATATTTTTTTCAAATTTAAGCTTAGCTGAAAGTCAAGCATCACCCATAGATGAACTTTTTCATATAGGTAAAATGAGCTCTCATGATAAAAAATTCTCTCTTTATTTTAAAACTAGAGAAAAAGCAGTTTTAGCCAGAGGTGAAGATTTTAATTATGTTACAGAGTTTCCTCAAGATTTGTATATCTATAACCATAAAACAAAAATTTCTTCTCCATTAATTACTTATGAGTGGTTCCCGTCTCAAGCCAAATATCTTCTAGAAAGTTATAATTATCCAGTATTTCCAGAAGATTTTGCTTACTATCTTTTAAAAGATAATAATACTCTGATCATGATTAGTGCGGTAAAGGATATCAATAAAAACTTTAAATTTACTATAGCTAATAAAAAACTAAATCAATATTCATCAAATAGTAAATTTGATTTTATAATTTCATCAATTGCTAAAGATTGTAGGCACTCAAAACTTAAAGAAAATTATAAATGCAATTATTATAAGCCTTTAATCTCTACTAATTTGATTAATTAATTTGTGTAAATGCTTCAGCAAATTTTTCTGCATTAAAAATTTGTAAGTCATCTTCTTTTTCACCAAGTCCTAGAGCAATTATTGGAAGGCTATATTTTTTAGCAAGTGCTAGCAAAATACCTCCTTTCGCAGTGCCGTCTAATTTTGTCATTACCAAACCAGTAATTGGAATAATTTTATTAAATTCTTCTACCTGGTTGATAACATTTTGACCTGATGTAGCATCAAGAACTAAAATTACATCATGTGGGGCATCTGGGTCTATTTTTTTAGTTACGTTTGCAATTTTTTTATACTCTTCCATTAAGTTTTTCTTATTTTGTAATCGTCCTGCTGTATCAATCAAAATATGATTAAAATCACTTTTAATTGCTTCCTCTATTGCTTTGTAAGCAACAGAAGCAGGATCAGACCCTTGTGAAGATTTAGTAATTTGAACATCAATTTTATTAGCCCAACTTTCTAACTGTTCTATCGCAGCAGCTCTAAAGGTGTCACAAGCAGAAAACATAACTTTGCTACCATTAGATTTTAAAATTTTTCCAATCTTTCCGATAGTTGTCGTTTTTCCAACCCCATTAACACCTGAGACCAGAACCACATTTAACTTCTCTTTTTTATTAAAAAAGATCTCATTTTCTAAAGGCTTCATTAAAGTAGTTATATAATTTTTTAAAATTAAGCTTACTTCATTTATTATATCATTTTTAGGATCAATTTTTTCTTGGGCGATAATTTGTTTAATCTCTGCGGCAGCAGTTAGACCTACATCTGATTGAATCAAATATTCCTCAATTCGATCTAATGTTTTGTCATCTATCTCTTTTTTGACAATTATATCTTTTAAGCCAGATGTAAAAGCAGAAGCAGTTTTTTTAAAACCGATTTTAAATTTATCAAAAATTCCCATTACAACTTAATCTCAATATTTTTAATATTAGAAACAGGTCCTTTCATGTGAATACTATTTTTTTCATCAATAGAAATTGTCAGTTTTCCAAGCGTAAACTCTATATCTGTAGTTTTATCTACTAGTGATTTGATGTTACCAGCTACAGCAGTTGCACAGGCTGCAGTACCACAAGCTTTTGTAAGTCCTGCACCTCTTTCCCACACTTTAACTTTTATTAAATTTTTATTTACAACTTTAGCTAGTGTTACATTGCATTTTTTGGGAAATAATTCGTGATTTTCAATTTCAGGTCCAATTTTTTTTAAATCAAAACTTTCAATATCACTTACAAAAAAAATTATATGGGGATTTCCTACATTTACTGCAATTCCACCAATGTGTTTGTTATTGTTTTTATCTACAATTTCAATCTCAAGGTTTTTAGTGTCTAATTTTTTACTTAAAGGAATCTCTTCCCAATTTATTTTTGGAATACCCATTTCAGTCTCTACTAAATTATTTCCTAAAATTTTAGATTTTAATAATCCAGAGGATGTCCAGACAGTTATTTCTTTTTGGTTACTTTCCTTTGATAAAAAATCCGCAATACATCTCGTTCCATTTCCACAGGCCCCTGAAGTACTGCCATCTGAATTATAAAACTCTAAACCAGCATTTATTTCTCTATTTTTTTTAATTAGAATAAGTTGATCGCATCCAAGAAAACTTCGATCACATATTTTAATTATTTGATCTTTGCTTAAACTAAGATCATGAATTCGTTGATCAATAATTACAAAATCATTGCCTAAACCATCCATTTTAAATGCTTTGATATCCATATATAGATATTTAACTTATTTATTGACTTTTTGAACCTCTATTATAGGTTGTCCTTGTTTCCACAATAACGTTAAATTTGTGGTGTCTTTGGTAACAAAGAGATCAACACTAGTCAGCGATATTCGCCCACTAGTGCGAAACTGCTGTGTGTAATAAATATGTTTGAAAACTTAACAAATAAATTCGAAGAAATTTTTTCTTCTTTAAAAAAAGCAGCCTCACTTAATGAAAATCAAGTGGATGAAGGCTTAAGAAGTATTAAACAGGCCCTATTAGAAGCTGATGTGTCTCTAGACGTAACTAAAGATTTTATAGCAAAAGTTAAGCCAAAGGTTATGGGTCAAGAGATAATTAGATCAACCTCTCCAGGAGATATGGTTGTTAAAATTGTTTATGATGAATTAGTTAGTCTTTTAGGAGAAAGCAATACTGATATTAATTTAAATGCAGTTCCACCTGTCCCAATGATGTTGGTGGGTCTCCAAGGTTCTGGTAAAACTACAACAACAGCAAAATTAGCCAAATATTTAGAAAAAAATAAAAAAAAAAAGATAATGATGGTGAGTCTAGACGTGTATAGGCCAGCTGCACAAGAACAGTTAAGATCATTGGGAGAGCAAAATGATATCTTAACACTACCTATTATTGAAGGGCAACTACCAGCAGATATTTGTAGAAGAGCAGTTAATGCCGCAAACCTAAATGGTGCAGAAATTATATTATTTGATACAGCGGGCAGAACACAAATAGATCTTCAGATGATGAGTGAGATTAAAGAGATAGAAAGTATAATTAACCCAACAGAAGTATTTTTAGTTGCAGATTCTTTAACAGGACAAGTTGCTGCAGAAGTTGCAAAAAAATTCAAGAATACTGTAAATGTAACAGGAATTGTTTTAACACGAGCCGATGGTGACGCCAGAGGTGGTGCAGCCCTTAGCATGAAGTACGTCTCACAAGTTCCAATTAAATTTTTAGGGGTAGGAGAAAAAATAGAAAATTTAGAAGTTTTTCACCCAGATAGGATAGCCAACAGAATATTAGGTATGGGAGACATTGTTTCTCTTGTCGAAAAAGCTGCAGAGGATCTTGGTGAAGAAAATATAAAAAAAGCAGAAGAGAATTTAAAAAAAGGACAATTCTCTATGGAAGATTACTTAACACAGCTTAGACAAATGAAAAAAATGGGAGGCATAGAAGGGATTATGTCATTTATGCCAGGTGTTTCTAAAATGAAATCACAGATGGATGCTTCTGGAATTGACGAAAGTGTCATTACTAAAAATGAAGCAATCATTTTATCTATGACAAAAAAGGAAAGAGGAAACCCTAAAATCATTGATGGTTCTAGGAAAAAACGAATTGCTAATGGCTCTGGAACAGATGCGGCCACTATCAATAAATTGCTTAAGCAATTTAAAATGATGTCTGAAATGATGAAGAAGATGTCAAAAGGAAACCTGAAGGGTATGTCTGATAAAGGAATACCTCCAGAGCTATTAAATCAACTTAAATAAATAAAGGAAAAAAAATGATAAAAATAAGACTATCAAGAGGTGGAACAAAGAAAAGACCAGTATACAAAGTAGTTATAGCTGACAGTCGTCGTGCAAGAGATGGAAGATTTATTGAAAAAGTAGGTTTTTTTAACCCTCTTTTACCAAAAGATAAAAAGGAAAGAGTAGGATTGGAAGCAGAAAGAATTAAATATTGGTTAGGTCAAGGTGCTCAACCAACAGCTAGAGTTGCAAGAATTTTAGGTGAAAATAATATTATCCCTATGCCTGCAAACGCTAACAACCCTAATAAAGCTATACCTAAAAAAGAAAGAAAAAAAGAAGGAGATGAAGCTCCAGCAGCAGCTCCAGCAGCAGCAGCTCCAGAAGAAGCAGCTCCAGCAGCAGCAGCTCCAAAGGAAGAAGCTCCTAAAGTAGAAGCAGCTCCAGCAGCAGCAGCTCCAAAGGAAGAAGCTAAATAGCTAGATTCATGTGGCAAGCTCAGATTTTCACGCTTTACCCAGATATTTTTCCAGGCCCTTTAAGTAAAGGGCTTTATGGAAAAGCATTATCAAATAAAACTTGGGATTTAAAAGTTGTAAATATTAGAGATGCCGCAGAAGACAAACATAAGACAGTTGATGACACTCCTTTTGGTGGTGGATCAGGCATGCTGTTAAAAGCTGATATTTTAGCAAAATCGATTGATCAAAATAAAAGAAAAGGTGAAAGAATTTTTTATTTATCTCCTAAGGGAAAAAAACTTGATCAAAAATTAGCACTAGAGTTGTCAAAAGAAAAATCGATCAGTTTAATATGTGGTCATTTTGAAGGTGTTGATGAAAGAATATTATTAACAAGAAATATAGAAGAACTTAGTATTGGAGATTTCATTTTATCAGGAGGGGAAACAGCATCCATTGTTGTACTAGATAGTATTTTAAGACTTTTACCTGGAGTATTAGGAAATGAACAATCAAAAAAAGATGAGAGTTTTGAGAATGGACTTTTGGAGTATCCTCAGTACACAAAACCTCAAATTTGGGAGGAAAAAAGTGTTCCAGAGATACTATTATCAGGAGATCACAACAAAATTAAAGACTGGCGTTTGTCACAATCAGAGGCTATAACACGCGTCCGTAGACCAGATTTGTGGAAAAAATATAACAAAGACTAATTTAATAAACAGTAATATGAAAACAATTGAAGAAATAAACCAACATAACGTTAAAAAAATCTTAGCTGAGAAGAAGATTCCAGATTTTTATCCAGGAGATATAGTTAAAGTTGGTGTGAGAATTACTGAGGGTAAAAAAGATAGAATTCAGTATTTTGAAGGTGTTTGTATTGCTAGAAAAAATAGAGATTTAAATTCTTCATTTACTGTTAGAAAAATTTCATTTGGTGAGGGTGTTGAAAGAACGTTTCCAC
>CAJQRS010000024.1 GCA_905612375.1 uncultured Candidatus Pelagibacter sp. | reverse complement strand
TCTAATTTTTGTAGCTGATATTTGTTGTATCTCTTCAGATAATACTACTTCTTCAATTTTATACCCAACACCTCTTCCATAACAAATGTTGGTAATATTTGGCACCATCATCACTTTAAATTGCCCTTCGAATTCTGGGTTTAGCTTTTCTTCAATATTTTTTTTAACAGTCTCAAAATCAAATGGATTATCATCTACACCTTGTACATCTCTTATTTGAATGCAAACTTGACCTGTTTTTTTAACTATTTCTTGAAATAATGTGTAGTGACCATCATGAAATGGCTGCCATCTTCCTAACATTTGTGCTGTTGGTTTTTTATTGTCCCATTCGTGAGCCATAATTATATTTCCTTTGCTATTTTAGGAGCCCAATTTTCAGCATCCTGTGTGGTTACATGATAATCATATTTTACTGGCTTTACAAACATGGCGTTAGTGTCTGCAAACCTTCCTTCTTTTATAGTGTCGACCCAGACTACGTAGTCTGCATTAAATAATTCTCTAGCGGCAGGTGTTGGGCAAATAAAGTCTGCAACCACATGGTGGCCGTCTTGTTTATGTTTTTCTGCATTTTCTGCCATTCTTTTGGCTTGTCTTTTTCTTCCTTCTTCTGAAAAATCCCAATCATCTGCAGCTTTTCTTACCTCGTCTGCATTAATCCATTTCGCATTTATTAATGGAACTAATTTTGATGCTAGAGTTGTTTTTCCTGAACCAGGCAAACCCATAATTAATATTTTCTTCATAGTGACTTTAACTTTCTGCACATATGGGTTAATAAAAAAATCAATATTATAGGAATTTTTAAAATTAAGCTATCAGATTTGTTGCTATCCACTTATGAAATTGATGGGTTGGATTATCCATAACTGGCGAGAAATTGCCTCCATTATATGCTGGTGAGGCTCTACCTGCCTGCATTCCCTCAATAGCAAAAATATCTTCTGTCATAACTTCTTTCCAAAATTTTAAATTTTCTTTTCTCATTTCCTCAAAGTTATCACCATAAGCACTCTCTTCTCCAACATAATACATCTCTATATGTTCTTTAGTTTCATTAGTGGATATAGGCTCTAACCAAAAAATATAAAGGTGGTCTATGTGTAAACCAACCATAACATTTGGAAATAAAGCAACATACTCTGCATTTAAAGCTAAATCTTTTGGCCAAGAAGGAAAGCTATTAAATTTTTTATTTCCCTTAATTGGTTGATTATATTTATAGCTACCCTGTCCTGCAAATCTATTTGGCAACCCTTGTATATGGTAATGATCGCTTATATTTGACGTTTTATTTAACTCAGGATGAATTGTTGGTAAATGATAGCTCTCACAATAGTTTTCAATCGCAAATTTCCAGTTACTCTTAACATTTAGATTATTGTAACCATAATCCTTAGCGTGTCTTATTAGCTGTTGATCGTCTTTAGATATAAATTTTGACCATCTGTTCTCAAGTGGCTTGATATAATCATCAAATTCTATTTCATTATTTTTTAAATTAATAAAAATCATATCCATCCAAACCTTAGATCTGACCTCTTTTAAGTTGCTCTTGGATTTATCAAAGTTATCCACTTGATGAATGTTTAAGCCACCTATGTGTGGGGTTGCAACTAGGGACCCTTTAAAATCATACGCCCATGAGTGATATGGACATCTTAAGACATTCTTTAGAGTACAAGGCTCACTTAAGATCTTTAACCCTCTGTGACTACAAACATTATGAAAGACTCGAATTTTCTGATCTTTTCCTCTAATCATAATTAAGGGTATTCCCAAAAGCTCATAAGGTTTGGCGTCTCCTATATCTGGAATTGAACTTCCAACACCAATTACAGTCCATTTATCTGAGAATATCTTATCTCTTTCAATCTTTAGGTATTTACTACTGGTATAACACTCGTTAGGAAGGCCATGAGCTTCCTCAATCGGTTTATCAACAGCCTCTATTTTTTTAAGGTCAAGGATTGCTGAGAGCAAAGATTCGTCCTTATTTTTGACCATAAAAAATCCTAACATTGAGGAAACTTTTGACAACAAAAATCTTTGTCCACAAGATGAATTTCTTTGACAGCTTTTACAAAAAAGATAATGATCGGAAAAAATGAATTTTTCCCTTGAGGTAGGACCTCACACAGACCTAGATACTTTACCTCCCGTTAAGGATGTTTATATAACTATGCTTCCCGGCGGAGACTATAAAGAGACAGCTGAAAAAGCTGATGCTTTGGTAAAAAAAGGATTTAATCCTGTTCCACATTTTCCAGCTAGATCAATCAATGATGAGGCTCAACTTAAAGATTATATTTCAAGATGTAAAGATGTGGGTACAAAACAAGCTTTAGTAATTGGTGGTAGTAGAGATCCAATTGGAAAATTTGATAGTTCAATTCAAATTTTAGAGACAGGGTTTTTTGATGGAATTAAAATAGGAATAGCAGGACATCCAGAAGGAAGTCAGGATATGTCCGATACAAAATTAGAAAAAGCCATGATAGATAAAAAACCTTACGCCGACTATATAGTGACCCAGTGGTTACTAGAGAGTCAACCTATCATAGATTTCATTTCTAAGCAGTCAGTACCAGTGCATGTAGGAATTACTGGGCCAATGAAAATAACTAGCTTAATAAAATTTGCTAATATTGTCGGGGCGAAAAATTCTATTAATTTTCTTAAGTCTAATTTTAGTAAGGCATTAGATTTATTGAAACCTAAAGACCCTAATGAATTAATTGGGAAAGTGAAAGAGTTTACTGGTAACTTCCACATTTATACATTCGGCGGCTTGAAGGAAACTAACAAGTGGTTGAAGGAGAACGGTTATGTCTAAAGAATTTGACTATACTAAACTAAATCATGCTACTTCAGTTGATCAATCAGATCGTGAAGTACCATATAACTTAAGACAAAGTGGGCCTACAAAAGTTGAAATGTTAATTTCAACAAGAGTGAGAAAATCTCCATACTGGCATCTATCAATGGAAGCTGGTTGTTGGAGAGCAACTGTTTACAATCGTATTTATCATCCAAGAGGTTACGTAAAACCTGAAGATGGTGGAGCGATGGTAGAGTATGAAGCAATTAAAAATCACGTTACTATGTGGAACGTTGCTGTTGAAAGACAAATTAGAGTTAAAGGTCCTGATGCAGAAAAGTTTACAGACTACGTAATAACTAGAGATGCAACTAAAATCTCACCTATGAGAGCAAGATATGTAATTCTTTGTAATGCTTATGGTGGAGTTTTAAATGATCCAATTCTTCTTAGAATTTCAAAAGATGAATTTTGGTTCTCATTATCAGACTCTGATATTGGTATGTATCTTCAAGGTGTTAATGCTGATGGAAGATTTGATTGTACAATTGAAGAGATTGATGTTTGTCCAGTACAAATCCAAGGTCCTAAATCAAAAGCTTTGATGAAAGATCTTTGTGGAGATCAAGTTGATTTCGACAATATGCCTTTCTATGGATTAGCTGAAGTTAAAGTTGGTGGAAGAAGTTGTGTAATTTCACAATCTGGTTTCTCGGGTGAAGCTGGTTATGAAATTTACTTAAGAGAAGCAACTAAATATGCCGATGATATGTGGAATGCTGTTCTTGAAGCTGGTAAAAAACATAGCTTAATGGTTATAGCTCCTGCTCACCACAGAAGAATTCAAGCTGGAATTCTTTCTTGGGGTCAAGATATGGACCATCAACACAATCCTTTTCAGTGCAACCTTGGTTACCAAGTTTCATTAGCTGGTAAAGGTGAATGGAATAAAAAAGCTGATTATGTTGGAAAAGTTGCATTAGAGAAAATGGGTGCCGAAATTAAGGATGGTAAAAAACCTTATAAACTTCAACTAGTTGGACTTGAAATGGGTGGAAAACCAATTGAAGAATATGCTCCAGACTTCTGGTTAGTATCACCTGAGAATGGTGGGGATCCAGTTGGGTTTATTACTTCACCTTGGTATCATCCTGAAAAAGGTCAAAATATTGCAATGGGATATGTGCCATTTGATGGAACATTAAATGCAAACGGATTCCCTAAAGGAAAAGCTGGAACTAAATACAAAGTTCACTTACCTGCAGAATATTCTGACACTCCAGGAACACCTGTTGATGCTGTGGTAGTAGATATGCCATTTACAGAATCTTATAACGCGAACACAAGAGAAGTCGTTAAAGGTTAAATTAATTACTTGGGGGAGATTAAATTCTCCCCCATTAATGATGACAAAAACATTCCTAATCGCAGTTTGCATAATAATAGTAATTGCATTAATACTCTTTCCACTCTTTATTTCTTACAAAGCACAAAAAAAAAGTAAAAAAAAATAATGTTTGGTGAATTTTTAAATATAATCGTCAGGTCTATAAAGTTAGACAAAACTCTTTACAAAGATAATAAAAATTTTGGTGAAGCAGCAATATATTTTGCTGGTCTTATAATGATACTAGACGGTATAGCGGGAGCTGTAGCAGCAAATACAGTAATAAAAACACCAGTAGCAATGTCTGGATTAACAGCCATTCTTACTTGGTTTGTTTGGGCGCTTTTTATTTATGTAATTGGTGTAAAAATATTTCCAGACAAAGACACTAAGGTTCCTTTTAAAAAAGTATTAACAGCTGTTGGTTTTGCTCACGCACCAGGTCTTTTAAGGTTTTTTGCCGTAACTCCAGATTTAATGATGCCAATAATATTTCTAACTCAATTTTGGATATTTGCCAGCTTGATAATCTGTACAAAACAAATTTTAAATTTAAAATCTAATTTTAAATCATTTGGTGTGGTTTTTTTATCTTTTTTGATAATTGCTTTTCTTTCAATATCTTTTATCATGAGCAAAATGAATGCTCTACCAATTAACAATATTAGTTAGATAGGAAAAATAGTCTTAGAAAGCTTGCATGAATTGCAAACTTTGAATCCTGTTAAAATTAAATTTTGTGAAACGCTTTCGTCTTCTTTTTTACATTCTTCAC
>CAJQRS010000023.1 GCA_905612375.1 uncultured Candidatus Pelagibacter sp. | reverse complement strand
GTTTTGATTTTTTTACATGTGGAAAAATTAGTCCATCGATAGCTTTAGGTATTATTAAAAAAGAATTTAAGCATACACGAATTGTTAAAAAAGAATTTAATAGAGATAATAAATCTTTGTATCATGACATCTATAGCTCTCCAGGATTGCAAAAGTCTTATGTGGTAAATGAAGTTTTAGAAGATTTCAAATCCAAAGTTGGTCAGCATATTGAAATATTAGATTTAGAACAATTTGGTAAATCACTTTTTATAGATAATGAAATACAAGTTGCCACAAATGACGAGGTTTTGTATAGCTCAACTTTTGTTAATGCAGCCTTAAAGTTAAACAAAGATATGGGTACAGCTGCAATTATTGGTGGAGGAGACGGTGGAGTTGCAAGAGAATGTATGGCTAAAGGTTTTGATTTTATTGATTGGTATGAGTTAGACCCGGAGGTTGTTGACGTATGTAATAAACATCTAGGTAGTATTGGAAAAAAATCAACTGAGAAGAATTCAGTAAAATGTATTTGGGGTGATGCTTTTGAAAGTATAAAGTCAGTTAAAGATGATAAGTATGATAAAATTTTTGTTGATCTAAACGATGATCAATTTTGTATAGACCTTGCAGCCAAAAATATGGATTCATTAATTAGAATACTAAAACCAAATGGTGTAATCACAACACAAGTCGGTAGCCAGGATAAAAAACCAAAACAAGTTGAAAAATGGTTAGATGTTTTTAACAAAAATTTTGGTAACACTACCCTAGATAGGGTTTATATCCCAAGTTTTGACTGTTCTTGGAACTTTTCTTCTTCAATAAATCATTAAAATTTTCTTTTTTAATTATTAAATTTATGAAATAAATATCCTAAATGGGGATTTCTCCCCTAAATTTATGGAGGAAATAATGAATATATTTAAAAAAATAATATTAACTGTTCTTGCTTCTTTGTTAGTCATTGGAAATGTTAACGCTTCTGATAAAATTAGAATTGGAACAGAGGGTGCTTACCCACCATGGAACGCTAAAGATGCCTCAGGAAAACTAACTGGTTTTGAAGTTGAGTTGGCTTATTCACTTTGTAGATACATTGGAAGACAGTGTGAAGTTGTTGAGCAGGATTGGGATGGAATGATACCCGCACTTCAAATGAGAAAGTTTGATGCAATAATGGCTGGGATGTCAATCACTGATGAGAGAAAAAAAGTCATAACATTTTCTCAAGGTTATGCAGATGAAGTTGCTGTACTAGCGGCCATGAAAGGATCAAGTCTTGAAGGAATAAGCACTCCTGTAGGTATTAGTCTTTCAAAACCAAACAGTGATGCAAAAAAAGCCTTAAAAACTATTACAGCAGCTTTAGCTGGAAAAACTGTTTGTACACAAACTGGAACTATTCACCAAAACTTTTTAGAATCAGGTGATGTTGGCAAGGTAAATATTAGAACTTACAAAACTCAAGACGAGGTTAATTTAGATTTAGTCGCTGGTAGATGTGATGTTGCTTTAGCAGCAGCTGTAGCCTTTACTGATTATGCTAAAAAATCTGGAAAACCTGTTGTGCTAGTTGGACCTACTTTTTCAGGGGGTGCTTTTGGTAATGGTGTTGGAGTTGGTTTAAGACAGGCCTCTCAATTAGGTGGAACACTAGGTGCGAGAGACGCTGAACTTTTAAATGCTTTTAACAAAGCTATTGATCAAGCAAGAAAAGATGGAGTTATAAGTAGACTTGCAATCAAGTATTTTGGCTTTGATGCATCTATGTAATTAATATTTTGAAAAGGCGACTATTAATTTAGTCGCCCTTTCGATATGGATCTTTTAACTTTCGGAAAAACTGGCTGGGGAGATGAGTTGTTTTACGCAACTCTAATGACTATTGCTGTTTCAATTACAGCGATGTTGATTGGATTTTTATTTTCAGCAATTTTTACTCCTCTAAAACTATCAAATAAAAAATTTTTAAATCTTATAGCTAACTCATACACCACAGTTATAAGAGGTGTCCCAGAATTACTAGTAATTTACCTTTTTTTCTTTGGAGGAAGTGGAGCAATAATGTATGTGGCTTCAATTTTTGGATATAGTGAGTATATAGAGATTAATGCATTTATAATAGGCTCTGTAGCAATAGGCATAATTTCAGGAGCTTATTCAACTGAAGTTTTTAGGGGAGCAATTCAATCAATAGACAAAGGTCAATTCGAAGCTTGTAAAGTTTTAGGTCTTAAAAGATATGTCTATTTTTTAAAAGTAATAATGCCACAAATGTTAAGATTAGCTATTCCTAATTTAAGTAACGTTTGGCAAATAACTTTAAAAGATACATCTTTAATATCTATTACTGGTTTAGTTGAAATTATGAGACAATCATACATTGCAGCGGGATCAACAAGAGAACCATTGTTTTTTTATTCTTTTGCTGCAGTATTATATTTAATGCTTACTTTTTTAAGCATGAAATTAATTAACAGACTTGAAGTCAAATATAGCAGGGGTTTTTAATGGATATAGGTTTAATGGCTGCAAGCTTACCTAAATTATTGAGTGCAGCAGTTATAACTTTAAAGTTATTATTGTTATCTTTGTTTTTTGGAATATTTATCGGTCTTATATTTGCAATTTTAAGATTAAACAAAAGACCCATAATTAACAAATTTGCATACGGATATTCATATGTTTTTAGAGGTACGCCTTTATTAGTTCAAATATTTATAATTTATTATGGTTTAGGGCAAATAGAATATTTTAGATCAACTTTTCTTTGGGTTATTTTTAAAGAACCATATTGGTGTGCAATTATTGCTTTTGCATTGAATACTGGAGCATACACATCAGAAATTTTAAGATCAGCATTTCAAACTATTAAACCTGGAGTTATCGAGGCAGGTAAAAGTTTAGGAATATCAAATAAAATTATTTTTTATAAAATTCAGATACCAGTTGCTATTAGACAATCTTTACCAGCTTATGGTAATGAAATTATATTAATGATGAAGGGAACATCTTTAGCAAGCACCGTAACCTTAATGGACATCACTGGAGTTGCAAAACACATTGTTTCAACCACATATAAGCCACTAGAAGTATTTCTCATGGCTGGTGCTATTTACTTATTT
>CAJQRS010000022.1 GCA_905612375.1 uncultured Candidatus Pelagibacter sp. | reverse complement strand
CGTCTTGTTTTTTAATCCCATTTCTTTTTTAATGCTCAACTCTAAATCTATATCCTCCAAGGTATTGGTTCGCTCTAAAGATTTTGGCTCAGGTAATTTTTCAAATTCTGGAGGCATAACTAAAGGTTCTTTCTTTTTAACTAGAAATTCATCAGAATTAGTTTGTTTTTTGCCTGTTAATCCATCTTTGACATTTTGACACGCACTAAATATTAATAGGACTAAAATTAAACAGAACGTATTTTTAATTAATTTTTTCATTACCTTTATTATATGTGAATATTTCTTTAAAAATAAGAAATATTATACCTAATGTTATAAATATATCCGCAACATTAAAAACAAACCAGTGGAAATTATTTATATGAAAATCAATAAAATCTGGGACAGCTGAATAATAAATTCTATCAAAAAGATTTCCTATTGAGCCTCCAAAAACAAACAATAATCCATATTTTTTTAATCCTTCAGTTTTAACTGCCATCACTATGACTGCTATAGTGATGATTGCTATTATTAATGTAATTAAATTGTACATAAAATTTTCGTTAAAGGAGAGTAATCCAAATGCAATTCCCTTATTCCAAATCAAATAAAGATTTAGGTATGGTGTTAAATAAATATCTACTGTATTTTGTAACTCGGCTATGTTGAGAATATATATTTTAGACAATCTATCAGCTGCAAAAATAACAGCTACAATAAAAAAATTTACTATAAACATTAAAGTTTAATTTGAAGTAGGATGTCTCTCACATCCATTCTTATTAATTTTCCAACATGTAGAGCATTTCTCCCCTTCTGCTTTTGTTGACACGGCACTTATCTCATCTGAATTAGTTTTTTCAACTTTTGCAACAGACGTAATGCATAATTCTGAAAAATCTATGTCTTTTGTAATATTAAATAATTTTTCATCTAAACTTATTATTAAGCTTGCCTCAAGACTTGATCCAATTTCCTTACTTGCTCTTTTAGCCTCAATGCTAATATTACAAATATCTCTAATTTTTTTTAGCTCTAGCCATTTTTTATTTAATTTTTCATTTTTAAATGATTCTGGAAATTTCTTGAACTTTTCTAAATGAATACTTTTTTTATCTTGATTTATTAATTTATAAATTTCTTCTGTGGTAAATGAAAGTATGGGCGCAAACCATTTTATCAACGATTCCAAAATTATATTTAATACAATAATACTACTTTTTCTTCTCTTTGAATCTTTAGAATCACAGTATAAAGAATCTTTTCTAATATCAAAATAAAAAGCAGATAAGTCTACTGTACAAAAATTCAAAAGTTCTTTGTAAAGATTGTGAAAGTCGTATGATTTAAAATAATTTTTAAAGTTTTCATTTAATTCAAAAACTTTGTGAAGCATATATTGCTCTAGTTCAGGAAATTCATTTAGATCTAATTTTTCAATATCAATTTTCTTAAAATCATCATTTAAGTTTCCAAGTAAATATCTGAATGTATTTCTAATTTTTCTATAAGAATCTGCATGTTGTTCTAAAATAGAATAATCAATTCTTAAGTCTTCTGCATAATTAGATGAGGCAACCCATATTCTTAAAATATCTGCACCATATTTTTTTAAAATATCTTCTGGTGCTATTACATTTCCAACAGATTTAGACATTTTAAGACCCTTACCATCTACAACGAACCCATGTGACAAAATTGATTCATATGGAGCTCTACCTCTGGTTCCACATGACTCTAGTAATGATGAGTGAAACCAACCTCTATGCTGGTCAGATCCTTCTAGGTACATTGATGCAGGCCATTGTAAATCATCCCTTTTTTCTAAAACAAATGCGTGTGTACAGCCACTATCAAACCATACCTCAACAATGTCACTTATTTTTTCATAGTCTTCTGCTTTATATTTGCTTCCTAAAAATCTTTGTGGGTCATCAGAGAACCAACAATCAGAACCTTCTTTTTCATAAATTCTTGCAATATTTTCATTCACTTCATCATCGGCTAAAATTTCTTTTGTGGTTTTGTGAACAAAAATAGGTAATGGAACTCCCCAAACTCTTTGTCTTGAAACACACCAGTCAGGTCGTGTTTCTATCATCGCCTTTATTCTCTCCCTCCCTTTATCTGGGTAAAATGTAGTGTCATCAAGAGCTTTTAATGCTTTTTTCCTTAGACCATGACTTTCCATAGAAATAAACCATTGTGGAGTGGCTCTATGAACAAGTGGAGCTTTTGATCTCCATGAATGTGGATACGAGTGGATTAATTCTCCACTAGATAATAATTTTTTTTGTTCTTTTAATTTTTCAATAACAATTGGGTTTGCTTTAAAAATATGAGTTCCTTCAAACAATAGAATATTTTTAGTATATTTGCCATCCCCATCAACTGTCTCAATTGCTTTAATGCCATGTTTTAAACAAAGATTAAAATCATCAGGTCCATGACTAGGAGCGCAGTGGACAATACCTGTTCCTTGCTCAGTTGTAACAAATCTTGCTTCAAGCATTGGAACTTCATAATCATAACCAAGCTCTAAAAATGGATGTTTACAAATTGTGTCTTTAAAATCTTTTCCTTTAAATTTTTTAATTTCTTTATAATCTCTAATATCACAGTCTTTAATTACAGAGTCTAACAATGCCTCAGCAATTACTATTCTTTTACCCTTAAAATCTCCATCATCATTTAATTGAATTACTAAATAATCTAAGGCTTCATTATAAGCTAAAGCTTTGTTTGCTGGAATTGTCCAAGGAGTAGTTGTCCATATAACAACTTCTGTTCCTTCAAGTTCTTTTATGTTTGTTTTTTTAACAGGGAACGCAGTATAAATAGTATCTGATTTATGATCTTGATATTCAACTTCAGCATCTGCTAATGCAGTTTTTTCAACAGTAGACCAAAGAACAGGTTTAAACCCCCTATAAAGACTTCCTTCTTTTAAAAATTTCCCCAACTCTCTTACTATTTGTGCTTCAGCATCAAAGCTCATAGTAGCGTAGTGATTATCCCAATCTCCCACAACACCTAATCTTTTAAATTGTGTTTTATGAACTTCAATCCATTTTTGAGCAAAATCCCTACACTCTTTTCTAAATTCTATTACCGGAACTTCATTTTTATTTTTTTTATTTTTTTTATATTGTTCTTCAATTTTCCATTCAATAGGTAATCCATGACAATCCCATCCTGGAACATACACAGAGTCTTTTCCATCCATTTGATGAAACTTAACAATTATATCTTTTAAAATTTTATTTAGTGCTGTACCCATATGTATGTTTCCATTTGCATATGGAGGGCCATCGTGAAGTATAAATTTTTCCTTACCTTTATTGGATTTTCTCAACTCTTTATAAAGATCAATTTTTTTCCAATAATCTAAAATTTCAGGTTCTTTGTTCTGAAGGTTTGCTTTCATAGAGAAAGCTGTTTTGGGTAAATTTATATTTTCTTTACTCATTTTAGTTTCTTTTAGCAACTTTTAGGTCACTTTGAATCTGTTTTCTTAGTTGATTAACATTTTTGAATTTTTTTTCTTTTCTAATAAATTTTGTGAATTCAATTGATAAATACTTATTATAAAGATTTCCAGAAAAATTAAAAATATGAACCTCTAATAAGATTTTTTTTTGGTTAAAAGTTGGCCTATAACCAAGGTTTGCAATTGCTTTCAAAGATTTATTTGAGTTTTTTCGTTTTACTTTGACGGCATAGACCCCTGGCATAGCAATAACATAATCCTTGATATCTATATTACAGGTTGGAAAACCAATTTTTTTTCCTTGTTGTCTTCCCTTTTGAACTATTCCTTCAATCGACC
>CAJQRS010000021.1 GCA_905612375.1 uncultured Candidatus Pelagibacter sp. | reverse complement strand
TATCTTGGTTCCAATACGGTGGTGGTAAAGAACTTTACGACCAACTATGGTCTGAGATGGGAAGAGACATCAAAGGATTTATGTTGCAACCAGTAGGCCCTGAAGCTTTAGGTTGGTTCAAAGAACCAATTAATAGCATGGCTGACTTTAGAAAGTACAAGTTCAGAACTCCTCCGGGAATTCCTGGCCAAACTTATAAAGACATTGGTGTAGCTTCTGTTGCAATGGGTGGTGGAGATATTTTACCAGCTCTTGAAGCGGGAACAATTGATGCTGCTGAATGGTGTTGTCCTAAGCCGGATATGACATTTGGTTTTCAAAAAGTTCTAAAACATTACTACCTACAAGGTCTTCACCAAGTGGTAGTAAATGCTGACTTCTACATTACAGGATCTTTGTACAACAAGATGTCTGCTTTAGAGAAAAAAGCTTTAGAAGTTGCTGCAAATGCATCTTTATCAAAATCAATGAGTTACAGAATATACGAAAATGGAAAAGCTCTACATACGTTGACTACGAAGCATGGTGTTATTTTACATGATACTCCTGCTGACTATTTTCCAGCATATATGGCTGCAGCAAAAGCAGCTTTAGAAAAAAATGCGGCTAAAAACCCATTCTTTGCTAAAGTATGGCAGTCTCAAAAAGACTTTGCTGACATAGCTGTTCCTTTTTGGTCTGGATCTCAAATGTCAAATGCTAAGCTAGGAATGGCTCACGCAGAAACATTAAAGTAGTATTTAGATAAAAAATAATCACAACTGAAGCGGATTTAATCGTCCGCTTTAGTTTTTTTTTATAGAATTTATTTATGCCAAGAAACCATGACTCCCAAAAACCAAAAGAAGAAATAAAGCCTAAGAAGCTTGATATTTCAGATGAAATGATAGCTGAAAGAAGAGGTGGTTCAGGTCCAATGCCTAAAGATATGCCTAAATGGATGGCATTAACTATTACAAAAATTGATTACGCCAACAAGTGTATCGGCAACGTGGTTTGTTGGATTATCATACCCTTGATATTTGCAATGGTTTATGAGGTTTTAGCTAGAAAACTTTTTAATGCTCCAACAATGTGGGTGTACGATATGAGTAGATTTTTTTATGGTGCATTATTTATGTTAGGTGCAGGTTATGCTTTATCAAAAGGCGTTCATATAAGAGCAGATTTTTTATATAGAAATTTTAAAACTAAAACTCAAGGCAAAGTAGATTTTTGGTTATATTTAATATTTTATTTCCCAGGGTTAATTGTCTTTTTATATATGACTACTGGCTTTGTTCAGGAATCAATTATGAGAGGTGAAAGAGGTATGGACACTGCTTGGATGCCATACATGTGGCCAATAAAATCATCTTTATGGTTAGGAATAGTGTTTTTACTTGTTCAGGGAGTATCTGAAATATTTAAAAGTTATTGGGCTGCTACTAAAGGCGTGTGGCCAGGAGGAGAAGAGTAATGTTAGCAGAGTTTATGGATCCAGCTATTTTAGGCTTTATCCTTATTGGTGTAATGCTGTTTTCTATTTTTGTAGGCTTTCCAATATCATTTACATTAATATTTCTTGGATTTTCCTTTGGGTATTTAGGTTTTGGTAAATTAGTATTTTATTTAATGACCTTACAGTTTTCAATGGTCATGACCGAACAAACTCTTGCTGCTGTCCCGCTCTTTGTATTTATGGGAATAATGATGGAGCAAGCTGGATTAATGGAAAGATTATTTTCAGCATTTCAATTAATGTTAGCCAAAGTAAGAGGATCTTTGTATTACGCAGTACTATTTGTTTCAGTTATTTTTGCAGCTGCAACAGGAATTGTTGGAGCATCAGTAACAATTTTAGGAATAATGGCCGCTAAATCTATGAACAAGTCTGGTTACAATGTTAGACTAGCAGCGGGAACAATTACAGCTGGAGGGACACTGGGAATTTTAATTCCACCAAGTATTATGCTTGTTGTAATGGGGCCAATAATGGAAATACCAGTAACAGATTTGTTTGCTGCAGCAATTATTCCAGGAATATTATTAGCAACGCTATATGCTGCTTACACAACTATTAGATGTTGGATTGATCCAAGCTTGGGACCAGTTCTACCAGTTGAATTAAGAGCCACCAGTATGCTAGCTGTTTGGAAAGAATTTTTTATTGGTTTAGTTCCACCAGCAGCATTGGTTTTTGCTTCACTTGGAAGTATTTTATTTGGCTTTGCTACACCAACAGAGGCAGCCGGTTGTGGTGCAATGGGTTCTTTATTATTAGCTCTAGCTTATAGAAAATTAACATTTGGACGACTACAAGAGGCTTTAGTTAAAACTTTAGAAATTTCTGCATTAATAATGGTTTTGGTGGCAGCATCAAACTTTTTTGGAGCAGTGTTTTCTAGATTAGGAACACCAATGCTACTAACTGACTTCTTGTTAGGTTTAGAGATGAATAGATACTTAATTCTCGCAATGATTATGGTTATGATTTTTCTTTTAGGATGGCCTTTAGAGTGGGTGCCAATTGTTATGATTATAGTTCCAATTATATTGCCATTAGTTGAGGCACTTGGTTTTAATTTAACATGGTTTGCAATCCTTGTTGCTGTAAATCTCCAAACTGCCTGGCTCTCACCACCAGTAGCATTATCAGCTTATTTTTTAAAAGGTGTGGTTCCAGAATGGGATCTTAAAGATATTTATCATGGAATGATGCAGTTTATGGTTATCCAAGTTATTGGTTTAATTTTAATTATAGTATTTCCACAAATTGCTTTATGGCTTCCAGCCTA
>CAJQRS010000020.1 GCA_905612375.1 uncultured Candidatus Pelagibacter sp. | reverse complement strand
ATTACCATTCTCATGTTTTCCAATTAATTTTGGTTCTGTAAATTGAGACTGCATTTCAGCTTTTGCTTTAGACAAAGGTCTTGTAAATTTACAATCTGGATAATTAGAACAGCCTATAAACGCACCACCTTTAAAACTATTTTTCAAACTTAAAGATCCATCTTTGCACAATTTACACTGACGATTGATGTTTCCATTTCTGTCTCTTTCAAAGATTAAATTACTCAAGCTATCATTAAGTAAATCCAAAACTTCTCTAGTTCTCTTTTCTTTAACATTAGATACATTTCTATTAAAATCCTTCCAAAACTTTTCAAGAACTTTTATCCATCCTTCTTTTCCAGTGGTTATCTCATCTAATTGATTTTCTAATTCTGCTGTAAAATTATAATCTACATATTTGGAAAAAAGTTTTTGAAGAAATGCTGATATTAATTTACCTCTATCTGTTGGGTGAAATCTTTTATTAATAGCCTCTGCATAACCTCTTGTTGATATAACTGAAATGATACTTGCATATGTTGATGGTCGTCCAATACCTAATTCCTCTAATTTTTTTACTAAACTTGCTTCTGAATATCTTGGCAGTGGTTGTGTAAAATGCTGCTCATCCAGTAATGCTTCAATGTTAACTGGACCTTTTTTCATTTCAGGAAGAATATATTCATCTTCATTTTTTTTATTCTCCTTTATAACCTTTAAGAAACCATCGAATTTAATTACGGATCCACTAGCCTTACAGATTGTTCCATTATCATCTGAGGTTATTGTAATAGTACTTCTGTCAAATTGGGCGGGTTTCATTTGAGAGGATAGGGCTCTGCACCAAATTAAATCATATAATTTATACTGATCTGGACTTAGATATTTTTTAACTAAATTTGGTGCACGTATAATATCTGTTGGTCTAATTGCTTCATGTGCCTCCTGAGCATTTTTAGCTTTTTTCCCTGAGTAACTTGCCGCGATAGCTGGAACATATTCATCACCAAATTCACTCTTTATATATTTTCTAAAAGTATCTATTGCATCAGCTGATAAACTGGTGCCATCTGTACGCATATAGGTAATAAGACCAATAGTTTCACCTTCAATCTCTATTCCTTGGTAAAGTTTTTGAGCGATTTGCATTGTATGAGACGCTCTAAAACCCAACCTTCCAGATGAAACTTGCTGTAAAGTTGAAGTAGTAAAGGGTCCAGAAGGATTTCTGTTTATAACTTTGCTTGAGATATCATTTATTTGAAATTTTTTAGATTTTACTTCTTGTCTTGCTTTATCAATTTCACCTTTATTTTTAAAAGAAAATTTTTCAATTTTTTTATTATTTAGTTGAGTGATACTAGCTATTAGAGAGTTCTTATCACCATCATCAAATTGAACACTTAAAGTCCAAAATTCTTCAGGATTAAATAATTCAATTTCATGTTCTCTTTCAGTGATTAATTTTAGTGCAACTGATTGAACTCGTCCTGCGGATTTAGATCCAGGTAGCTTAGTCCATAATATTGGAGAGATATTAAAACCAACCAAATAGTCCAATGCTCTCCTTGCCATATAAGCTTCAACTAATAAAGACTCGATTTTCCTTGGATTTTTAATACCATTAATTACTGCTTTTTTTGTAATTTCATTAAAGACAACTCTCTCTACAGGCTTATCATTGATTAATTTCTTTTCATTTAAGTACTCTTTAACATGCCAGGCAATTGCTTCACCCTCACGGTCTGGGTCAGTAGCTAAAATGATTTTAGAGGAAATTTTAGCTGCATCTACAATTTCTTTAAGGTATTTTTTGGAAAAGTTGCCAACTTCCCATTTCATTTTAAAATTATTATCTGGATCAACTGAACCATTTTTTGAAGGTAGATCTCTAATATGGCCGTAACTTGCTAAAACAATATAATCATCCCCTAAATACTTATTGATAGTTTTGGCTTTGGCTGGACTTTCTACAACGACAAGATTCATTAATAATCAAATTACTCAAAAGCTTTCGATAGTCAAATCAATAAATTTTAGTCTTGCCTTCTTCTTTGTTTTTAAGGCGTTTGACGTTTTCCTTGTGTGTGTAGAATATTAGTACAAACATTATAATAAAAAATATTGAATCATAATTTTCAAAAATTATTAAATAAATGGGCACTATTAAACTTGCTGTAAGGGACGATAGAGAGGAATATTTTGAAATTAGGAATGTAATCACCCAACTAACAATGAATACTAAGCCAAAAATTAAGTTTATAGCGAATAGTATTCCTACATATGTTGCAACCCCTTTACCTCCTTTAAACTTAAGCCAGATAGGGAATACATGTCCTAAAAAAGCACATAGTGATGCAATAAATATATAATCAGGATAATTAAACTTAACATATAAAACAGGCAATATAGCCTTGGTTATATCTAAAGCTAATGTAGCATATCCTAATAATTTATTGCCAGTTCTAAGAGCATTAGTAGCACCAATGTTTCCTGAACCTATATCTCTAATATCTTTCTTTAAAAAAATTTTTGTAAGTATGAAGCCAAAAGGTATTGATCCCAATAAATATGAACTCAAAGCAATAATTAAATATTCCATTACTATAATGTAAATAATTCCTCACCTTTTACAAATGTATTTGTAACTTTACCTTGGAGTTTTTTATCCTCAATTGAAGTATTTTTAGATTTTGAGACAAGTTTTTCTTTTTTTACAATCCATGGCTTATCAATGTCTACAATACAAAAATCTGCTTCATTAGTTACTGAGAGATTACCTTTGTTAATTTTTAATATTTTTGCAGGATTTGAGGTTAAAGCTTTAATTATAGTTTCCAATTTCAATGAGCCATTATGATATAATTCTAAACTTAGAGATAATAAAGTTTCAATTCCTGATGCACCAGTTGCTGCTTGTGCGAATGTTAATCTTTTTTGTTCTTCATCTTCAGGTTTATGATCAGATACAATGACATCTATTGTTTCATCTTTTAAGCCCTGAACTAGAGCCATTCTATCTTCTTCTGTTCTTAGTGGAGGAGAAAGTTTTAGGAATGTTCTAAAGTCTCCAATATCGTTTTCATTTAATGAAAGATTATTAATAGAGACACCAGTTGTAAATTTAACTTTTTCTTTTCGCTCTTTAATTATATCGACTGATTTTGCAGCAGAAATTTGTGATATATGATATCTGCATTTAATATTTTCTAATAACGTTAGATCTCTTTCAATAATTATTCTCTCAGCAACAGCTGGTATTCCAGATAAGCCAAGTTTTGTTGCTATAATTCCAGAGTTAATCATACCATTTTTAGACAAATCATAATCTTCAGCATGCTGCATGATGAGAGTTCCTAAGTCTTTTGCTGAATTCATTATACGTGACATCAATCTAGTATTTTGAATAGTTTTTATTCCATCAGTAAATCCAATTATTCCTCTATTTTGTAGTAAACCAAATTCTGTCATACTATGGCCTTCAATATTTTTTGTAAGAGCAGCGCTTGGAAAAACATTAATCTTTGATTTATCTCTTCCACGTCTTTTTAAAAAATCTACTATTGAAACATTATCTATGATGGGGTCTGTATTAGGCATGGTTACAACTGAAGTAACTCCACCAGCAAGTGCAGCATTACTTAGGGTTCTAAAATTTTCTTTATACTCATATCCAGGCTCACCTGCGAAAACTCGCATATCTACTAGACCTGGAAATATATATTTACCCTTTAAATCGATTGCTTTTTCTCTTGAGGGGATATTGTTAATATTAACTTTTTTACCTATAGCCTCAATTAAACCTTCTTCATCAATAATCATTCCACCATTCTCGTTTATAGAATTGTGAGGATCTATTATGTTTGCGTTTATAAAGTATTGTTTTTTCATTTATTCACAAAATATTTTCAAACAAGCCATTCTTACTGCAACACCCAGCTCCACTTGTTCTTTGATTACGCTCCTATTAATGTCATCTGCCAATTTAGTATCTATTTCAATTCCTCTATTCATAGGACCAGGATGCATGATTAAAGCATCATCTTTAGCATGAGAAAGCTTATCAGGAGTAAGTCCATAATATTCATAATATTCTCTGTTAGATGATAAGAATGAACTAGTCATTCTTTCATTCTGCAACCTTAACATCATTACAATGTCGCAGTCTTTTAATCCCTTTTTCATATCCGTAAATGTATTGACACCAAATTTTTCTATCTCTTTAGGCATTAAGTTTGATGGTGCAATAATATTAACTTCAGCACCTAACATATTAAGTAGATAAATATTAGATCTTGCAACACGTGAATGAGTAATGTCTCCACAAATTGCAATTCTTAAGCCTTCAATTTTTTTCTTTCGATTTATAATGGTCAATGCATCTAATAAAGCTTGAGTAGGGTGTTCACGACTTCCATCACCAGCATTAAGCACTGCACAATTTACTTTTTGAGATAAAAGATTACATGCTCCTGAATCTTGGTGACGAATTACAATAATATCTGGATGCATTGCATTCAAAGTCATTGCTGTATCAATAAGTGTTTCACCTTTTTTAACTGCTGAGTTTGCCATGTTCATTGACATCACATCTGCGCCTAACCTTTTTCCAGCTAGTTCAAATGAACTTTGAGTTCTTGTTGATGGTTCAAAAAATAGATTAATTTGTGTTTTTCCATTTAAGACATTTAATCTTTTATTTTTACTTTGGTTAAGTTTAATAAATGTTTTAGCCTCATCTAGAATTAAATTAACATCATTAATGGATAGGTCTTGGATTCCTAGGAGGTGTTTCTGAGATATCTTAATAGCTTTATTTGTTTTGATTGCCATTAAAATTAACTCTATAACTATTAAGCATCATTGTGGCAAGTATTAATTGTTTAAAAAGTCTATTGCACCCTGTAAAATAAAGGCTGCTGCGTTTTGATCAATAGTTTTTACTCTTTTTGATACATTAACATCTAATAGACTAGAGAGATTAAACGCCCCAACTGTTGAAAGTCTTTCATCCCAAAGCATCACAGGTAAATCAATAGATTTAGATATATTGGATGCAACATCATTAACAGACTGAGCAGACCTTCCTAAGGAGCCATCCATATTTACTGGATTACCAATAACGATCCCATCAATATTGTTTTCTTTAATAATCACTTTTAACTGATCAATAAGTTCATTAGTGTTTGTTTTATTTATAGTTTTAAATGGTGTTGCAATTGATTGTCTTTCGTCACAAATAGAGACGCCAACTCTTTTTGATCCCAAATCTAAACCTATAAATCGTACTTTATTTAAGTGGTTTATTTTAAAATCTTCGATTGTGATCATATTGTATATTTTTTAATAAGTGATAGTTTGCCCACATATTTAATTACCACATGACTATTAATCTTAAAACAATAAAGCACATATCTAAATTATCAAGAATTTCAGTTAATGATGAAAAAGCTAAAAAATTAGCTGGAGATATGAACTCTATATTTGATTTTATTGAAAAATTGAAAGAACTTGACACTGATAATGTTGAGCCCTTAACCTCCGTTGCAGAAACAACATTAAAGTTAAGAGTAGATGAGGTTAAAAGTGGTAATATTAGAGAGCAAGTTTTAAAAAATTCTCCAGATGAAAATGAAGATTTTTTTGTTGTACCAAGGGTGGTTGAATAATGTCAGACATCACTTCACTTACTCTAACTGATCTAGTTAAAAGTATTAAAGATAAAAAAATTTCATCAGAAGAAACTACTAAAGCTTTTATTGATAGAGGAGAAAAATCTAGAGATTTAAATTCTTATATTACAGAAGATTTTTCTAACGCAATTGATAAAGCTAAAGCCTTCGATCAAAAACCAAACTTTGATTTAAAGCTTTCAGGAATTCCAATGGCTGTTAAAGATTTGTTTTGTACCAATGGAGTAAAAACTACAGCAGGTAGTAAAATTCTGAATAATTTTATCCCACCATACGAGTCTACAGTTACTCAAAATATTTGGAATGAAGGAGCAATTTTACTTGGTAAATTAAATTGTGATGAGTTTGCAATGGGATCATCTAATGAAACAAGTTTTTTTGGAAATGTACAAAGTCCAATAGATAAAGGTTTAGTCCCAGGTGGTTCGTCTGGTGGATCTGCATCAGCTCTAGCAGCTAATTTAACGCCCATCACGATTGGAACTGATACTGGTGGATCCATAAGACAACCTGCTTCATTTACGGGTACAGTAGGTTTAAAGCCTACTTATGGTAGCTGCTCAAGGTATGGCATAGTTGCTTTTGCATCATCCCTAGATCAAGCAGGACCGATGTCTAAAAATGTAAAAGATTGTGCTCTACTTCAAGAAATTATTAGCACATACGATGAGAAAGATTCCACATCAATTAATTTTAAGAGAAATGCATATAGCAAAGAATTAACAAATAATATCAAGGGTAAAAAAATTGGAATTCCAAAAGAATATACAGTTGATGGAATGCCCAAAGAAATTGAAGACCTTTGGACTAAAGGAATTGAGTATGCAAAAGATTGTGGTGCAGAAATAGTTGAGATTTCATTACCCCATACAAATTATGCATTACCAGCATATTATATAGTAGCACCAGCTGAAGCTTCTTCGAACCTAGCAAGATATGACGGTGTGAAGTATGGATTTAGATCAAAGGGTGAAAACTTAATTGATATGTATGAAAAAACTAGGTCTGAAGGTTTTGGTGAAGAAGTTCAAAGAAGAATAATGATTGGTACATATGTCTTATCATCAGGTTATTATGATGCTTATTACATAAAAGCTCAAAAAGTTAGAAAACTAATTAAAAATGATTTTGATGAAGCTTATAAAAAAGTTGATGCAATCTTAACCCCATCAACGCCAAGTGCTGCGTTTAAAATTGGTGAAAAAACTAATGATCCAGTTTCAATGTATTTAAACGATATATTTACAGTCCCAGTTAACTTAGCCGGATTACCAGCAATATCTATACCAGCGGGAGTGGATGCCAAGGGTTATCCATTAGGCTTGCAAATTATTGGCAAGGCTTTTGATGAACAAGGTATTTTAAACATTGCTTATGCAATGGAAGAAAAAATTGAATTTAAAAATAAAATTACTGACTGGTGGATTAAATAAATGACAAAAGATAGCTCAGAATACTTAATTGAAAGATATAATAATGTGTACGAAGTAGTAATTGGTCTTGAAGTCCATGCACAAGTTACGTCAAACTCAAAATTATTTTCATCTTCATCAACAACTTTTGGTGCAGAGCCTAATACTCAAGTTAGTTTAGTTGATGCTGCTTTTCCTGGAATGCTTCCAGTGATTAATGAGTATTGTGTAAAACAAGCAATCAAAACAGGCATAGGTTTAAAAGCACAAATAAATAAAAGATCTGTGTTTGATAGAAAAAATTATTTTTATGCAGACCTTCCTCAAGGTTATCAAATTTCACAATTTAAATTTCCAATAGTAGGAGAGGGTACTGTTATACTTGATATGGAAAACGGCCCTAAAGAAGTTGGTATTGAAAGATTACATTTAGAGCAAGATGCTGGAAAAAGTATTCATGATATGGATCCACAAAATACATTAGTTGATTTAAACAGATCGGGTGTAGCTTTAATGGAAATTGTTAGCAAACCTGATATGAGAACTCCCGATGAAGTCAGTGCTTATGTAAAAAAACTTAGATCTATTATGAGATATTTAGGAACTTGTGATGGGAATATGCAAGAAGGTTCTTTAAGAGCAGATGTTAATATTTCAGTTCGTATTAAGGGTTCAGATGTACTTGGAACACGTTGTGAGATTAAAAACGTAAACTCAATTAAATTTATGCAAATGGCTATTGATTATGAAGCTAATAGACAAGTTGATTTAATTGAAGAGGGTAAAACGATTGACCAAGAAACAAGATTGTTTGACACTAAAAAAAATGAAACAAGATCCATGAGATCTAAAGAAGATGCTCATGATTATAGATATTTCCCAGATCCAGATTTATTGCCATTAGAGGTAACAGATGAGTTCATTGAAAAACTTAAATTAGATATTCCAGAATTACCAGATGAAAAAAAGAAAAGATTTATTGATAAATTTAAAGTGTCTCCTTACGAAGCGACAATTTTAGTATCAGATATTGATACAGCGAAATACTTTGAAGAGGTAGTTGCAAAGATGGGTAAGAACTTAGATATAAAGTTAGCCGTTAACTGGATTACAGGTGAGTTATTTGCTGTTTTAAATAATAAAAATTTAGAAATATCTGAAAGTCCAATAAGTGCAAAAAATTTGGCAAAGTTAATTAATCTAATTAAGAATGGAACAATTTCTGGAAAAATAGCTAAAACGATATTTGAATTAATGATGGATGGAGACAAGGATCCCCAAATAATTGTTGAAGAAAAAGGTTTAAAGCAAGAAAGTGACCCCAAAGCATTAGAGGCTTTAATTGATAAAATAATCAACGATAACAGAGAAAAAGCTATTGAATACAAGCAAGGAAAAGAAAAATTGTTTGGTTTCTTCGTGGGGCAAGCCATGAAAGCTTCAAGTGGTAAGGCTAATCCTCAATTAATAAATGAGATATTAAAGAAAAAACTCTAATATTGTTGATAAAATTTTGACTCATATTGGTCATCCCATATTTACATAACAAAAAAATAATAATAAACTTCAATATTGGTTAAATTTTAAATATTAAATAAAGAAATTCCAAAATAATGAATAAATTACTAGTTATTTTTTTATTTTTGTTAAATATTTTTAATACGGCTATGGCTGATTCTGTAACAGTTAGTGCTGACAAAAATCAGTCAAGTGATACCTCTGTTCAACAAAATATTGATACAAACGATGTCACACTAACAGTATCGGGTAATGCACAAGTTGATGATAATGCTAAGGCAGTAGCTGTAGACGCCGGTATCTCTGGAGCAGCAGTCATTGTCGAGTCAGGCTCTACCATTACTACGACGGATAATAAAGATAATGGTATATTTGGTGATAACACTACACTGCTTGATATTACAAACTATGGAACGATAAGTGCTGCCAAAAATAAAGCTATTGATATTTATAGATCTACTAATTCGAGTATCACTAATAATTCTGGAGCAACTATTTTTGCTGTTGGAAATGCAATAAGAACTGGTGGATCGGGTAGTGATAGTTCCACAGGATACACAATTACAAATTCTGGAAAAATTTTTACTACCTCAACTGGAGCTAAAAGTTCAGTTTTATTTGGTAACGTAAACAGCTCTGGAGGAAAAATAATAAATAATTCTGGTGCTGAAATTTATAGTGGAGGAAATATTGCAACAATAATAGTAGGTGGAACTACAACTATAAAAAATAGTGGTTCAATTAAAAATAATGGTAGCGTAGATGATAATGTTATTGAGCTTTTAGGAAGCAATAATACTGTTACATTAGAAGAAGGTAGTACATTGGTTGGAAAAATCTCTTCTGCTAGTGGTACATCTGGGAACACTTTAAAATTAAATTTAGGTGCAGGACAAGGATACTTTTACGAGACTGTTGGAGATTTTGCGTTACAAGATTTAGATGGTAACCAAGTTGTAAAAGGATCAGCAGGATCAGTTGGTCAAGGAGCAAGTGAAACTTTAGATGAGTTATTAAGTTATAAATCAATAAATTTAAGAAATTTTTTTAATAGATTTGATAAACAAGATAATCAGGATACATGGGGTGAAACATATGTATCTAATTTAAAAAGAGACGCTCATACAAGCAATTTAGCTCTTGGATATGACTTAACAAATTTTGGTGTAAATCTAATAAATAAAATTGATAACGCTAACTTTGTAATTGCATTTGAAGGTGGAAAACAAGATTTTGTTAAGGATCACAAAATAGACTACCAAAATATTAGTGCAGGAGTTTATTTATCACAAAAAAATAATCCTTATTTAAATTTAGATTTATTTATTTTAGGAGGAATTACATTAAAAGATGGTGAAAGAACCATTTTAACCAACACAACAACCTCAGGAAAATTAAAAGTAGGTAGCGATTATGAAACTTACGAAATTCACACTGGAATAAAAAGAAACAATTCATCTGCAATACCTGATTTAGGGTTAACAGTCAGTTATTCAATAACACCAAGTTATGATGAAACCAAATATTTTTCATGGGAAGATAGGCACATTGGTAATTTTTCAATCTTTTTTTCAGATGATTATAATTTAATTAA
>CAJQRS010000019.1 GCA_905612375.1 uncultured Candidatus Pelagibacter sp. | reverse complement strand
ATACCTTGTGGATGAAAGTTATAATTCAAACCCACTATCTTTAAAATCAGCTTTAAATAACTTTGATATGATTAAAGTTGATAATTCGAAAAAACACTTAGTGCTTGGAGATATGCTTGAACTAGGAAAATACTCAAAACAATTGCATATAGAAATTGGAAAAATTATTAATAAAACATCTCTTAAAAATGTTAATGTTATAGGTGAGCATGTTAAATGGGTTTTCAATAACCTTAATAAAGATAAAAGAGGGATTAATATAAAAAAAAAATCTCAAATATTTGATTTGATTAAAAACAATTTAAATAATAATGATTATTTAATGATTAAAGGTTCCAACTCTACAGGGCTAAATAGTATAACTAATCAAATAAAAATAGGTAAAATTAATGCTTTATAGTCTTATTTCACAATTAGTGGATCAATACAGCTTCCTTAATGTATTCAAATATCTCACTTTTAGAACAGGGATAGCGATGTTCACCTCGATGATTGTAGTCTTATTAGTGGGCACTCCATTTATTAAATTTTTTTCTGCTAGACAAATATTAGACCCGATAAGAGAAGATGGTCCATCAGAGCATATTGTGAAAAAAATTGGAACCCCCACAATGGGAGGTGTTTTAATATTATTTGGTTTATTTTCTGGAATACTTTTATGGGGAGATTTATCCAATTATCACATATGGTTTTTAATCTATATTGTAACAAGCTTTGGTTTACTGGGTGCCTTGGATGATTATAAGAAAGTTAAATATAAAAATTCTTCTGGTATTTCATTCAAATTCAAACTTGTTTCACAAATTTTAATAGCAACAGTAGGTATATTGGGATTGTCACAATTATCTCAAAATATTGAATTAACAAATTTATACTTTCCATTCTTTAAAAATTTAATCATAAACTTAGGTTGGTTTTTTGTACCATTTTCTGTATTCATAATTGTGGGCTCTTCAAACGCAGTTAATCTAACTGATGGACTTGATGGATTGGCAACAGTGCCAGTCATATTGGTAGCAGGATGCTTTGCATTTATAAGTTATGTCACGGGAAATATAGTTTTCTCAGAATATTTGAATATACCTTATATAGAAGGTATGGGTGAAGTGTCTGTTTTTTGTGGATCGATTATTGGAGCGTGTTTGGGGTTCTTATGGTTTAACGCACCACCCGCTAAAATATTCATGGGTGACACGGGATCTTTAGCACTTGGTGGATCACTAGGTGCGGTAGGGATAATTACTAAACATGAAATAGTTTTGGCAATAACAGGTGGCTTATTTGTTTTAGAAGCTGTTTCAGTGATTGTGCAAGTAATATCTTTTAAGCTTACAGGTAAGAGAGTTTTTAGAATGGCTCCTATACATCATCATTTTGAAAAAAAGGGTTGGTCAGAATCTACTGTTGTAATTAGGTTTTGGATTATTGCGATAATTCTCGCAATGATTGGTTTAGTGACATTGAAACTTAGATAATGTTAAATAGTCTAAATATTTTTTATAACAAGAAAATTTTGATTTATGGTTTAGGAAAAAGTGGTTTATCTGTTTTAAAATTTTTAAAAAAAAATAACGAAATCACTACACATGATGACAAAATAAAAGTCGATATTAAAAAAATAACAAAAATAAAATTTGATTATATAATAATTAGCCCAGGTATAGATATTAATAAATGCAGCTTAAGTAAATTTTTAAAGAATAATTCAAAAAAAATTTATACTGATTTAGATATTTTTTATGACCATCATAAGGAAAATAATAAGATAACAATCACAGGAACTAACGGCAAATCAACTACTGCTAAAATCTTATACGATGTATTAAGGGATCAGAAAATAGACGTTAGGCTCGTCGGCAATATTGGTAATCCAATACTCTTAGAGAAAAAAGTAACAAATAGAACAGTTTTTGTAATAGAAGCTTCATCATATCAGCTAGAATATAGTAAATTATTTAAATCAAATATATCATTAATCTTAAATATATCTCCGGATCATCTAGAAAGACATAAGACTATAAATCAATATGTGAGTGCTAAATTTAAACTATTAAAAAATCAATCTAAGAAAGAAGTTGCCATCTTAAATACAAAGAATTTTTATATTAAAAAAGAATTAGAATCAAAAAATTACTTACCTAAAATAATAAAAATTAAAAATGATATAGATAGTGTTTTCTTAAAAAGAATAAATAATAAATACTTTCATACAGATGGAAACAAGGAGAACTTAAAATTTATTTTAGAAGTTGTTAAAATATTAAAACTTAAAAAAAAATCTTTAATTAAAACATTAAAAAAATTTAAAGGCCTAAAATATAGACAGGAAATAATTTTTCAGTCAAAAAAATTAACAATCATTAATGACTCAAAGGCTACGACCTTTTCTTCATCGGTAAGTTTGTTAAAATCTCTAAATAATGTCTACTGGATAGTTGGTGGACAAGCTAAAAAAGGAGATAACTTATTGTTATCTAAAAAAGATTGTAAAAATATTAAAGCATATGTTTTTGGAAATAATAAAGAATTTTTTGTAAGCAAAATAAAAAGATTAATGAAATATAAATCATATTTAAA
>CAJQRS010000018.1 GCA_905612375.1 uncultured Candidatus Pelagibacter sp. | reverse complement strand
AGAAGAAGTAAAAGAAGAAGATAAAGAAAAAAGCGCTTAAGACTTAAAACAACTATCATCTTAGAGTAACTTATGGCTAAAAGAGATTTTTATGACGTCTTAGGTGTTAGCAAAAACGCAAGCCCTGAAGAATTAAAATCTGCCTATAGAAAACTAGCAGTAAAACATCACCCTGATAAAAATCCAGGCGATAAAACTTCTGAAGATAAGTTTAAAGAGGCGGGTGAAGCTTACGGCATTCTTTCTGATCAAGAAAAAAAACAAAACTATGATAACTTTGGGCATGCTGCCTTTGAAGGGGGTGGTGGAAGACAGAATAGTGGTTTTGGAGGAGCTGATTTTTCAGATATTTTTGAGGATTTTTTTGGAGATTTTGGAGGAAGTGGAGGTGGAAGGTCTGGAGGGAGAAGAAGTTCTAACAACAGAGGTTCTGATTTAAGATACGATCTATCAATTACACTTGAAGAAGCTTATGAAGGAAAAAAGCAGGATATAAAATTTTCAACCACTGAAAAATGTAATACCTGCAAGGGTAATGGATCTAAACCAGGGTCTTCTCCTAACACATGCACAGTTTGTGGGGGGAATGGAAAAGTTAGGTCTAGCCAAGGATTTTTTACTGTTCAGCAAACCTGTCCTCAGTGTGCTGGAAGTGGGGAAGAGATTACAAACCCATGTACTAATTGTAACGGTCAAGGTAACAAACAAGCTTCAAAAAAAATATCAGTAACAATCCCGAAGGGTGTTGATGATGGAACAAGAATAAGATTAGCTGGTAAGGGTGAAGCTGGGGCCAAAGGTGGCACTAGTGGAGACTTATATATATTTGTTAATGTTCATTCTCATGATCTTTTTAAAAGGTCAGATGAAAATTTATTTTTTGAATTTCCAATTTCTATAGCTGATGCTGCATTAGGTACTGCGATTGAAATACCAACAATTGATGGTGGAAGAGCAAAAATTAAAATACCTGATGGTACTCAGAATGGAAAACAGTTTAGATTAAAGGGTAAGGGAATGCCTTACATGCGTGGTAGTGGAAATGGTGATCTTTACGTTCAGGTCAATACTGAAGTTCCTATTTCTTTGAACAAAGAACAAAAAGAACTACTAGAAAAATTTAGAGAAATTGAGAATGAAAAGTCAAACCCAAGTATTAAAAAGTTCTTCCAAAAAGCTAAAAGTTTTTGGAAAAACTAAAAGACTAATCAGCTAAAAAAGGTTAATATTTTTATGAATGAAAAAAATTAATTTAGCGATCTCTGGGTGTCTTGGAAGAATGGGTCAACAACTCATTAAATCCTCTAGATATAATAAAGATTTTAAATTAGTAACTCTTACAGAAAATAAGACTATCAATAAAAAAGTGGCTGGGATTAAACTTAACTTAAATACGGAGTTGGCTTTTGAGAAAGTTGATGTGATAGTAGACTTTACGGTTCCTAAATGTACTCTAGAGATCCTTAAAATCGCATCAGAACTAAAAAAAAGAGTAGTTATTGGAACAACTGGATTTACTCAAAAGGACGAAGCTTTAATTAAAAAGTTTTCAAAAAAAATTCCTATATTAAAAGCTGGTAACATGAGCTTGGGTGTTAATTTACTAATTTATTTAACTGAAATAGCCTCAAAATCACTAAATGAGAAATATTTGAGTAAAATATTTGAAGCTCATCATGAATATAAAAAAGACTATCCTTCGGGGACTGCCTTAATGCTTGGAAAGGGTATTGCTGATGGGAAAAATAAAAATTTTTACAATTTAATTGGGAAAAAACTTTTAAATAAAAAATATTTTCCCTATGGAAAAAAGATTAATTTTAATTCAATTAGAAAGGGTGAAGTTATTGGAGAGCATGAAGTGACTTTCTCTAGTGGTAAAGAGATAATAAAATTAAATCATGAGGCATTTGATAGAGCTTTATACTCAGATGGTGCTTTGGATGCTGCAAAATGGCTTATCAATAAAAAACCTGGACTTTATTCAATGAGAGATTTATTGAGCTTTGAATAATGAATGAAAAAGAAAAGGCCAAAAAAATACTTAAGATTTTAAATAAAATTTATCCTACAGTCCCTATTCCCTTGAGTCATAGAAATAAATTCACTCTTTTAATGTCTGTTCTTTTGTCAGCACAGTGTACTGATCTAAATGTTAACAATGTAACGAAGAATATATATCCAATATATTATAAACCTGAACATTTTGTGAAATTGGGTAGAAAAAAAATTGAAAAATTGATTAAGAGTATTGGTATCTTTCGAGTTAAATCAAAAAATATTTATTTGATGTCTAAACAACTCCTGAAAAATCACGGGGGGGAAGTACCAAAAAATTTTGAAGACCTCGAAAAACTAGCTGGTGTTGGGCATAAAACTGCAAGTGTGGTTATGTCTCAAGGCTTTGGTATACCAGCTTTTGCTGTTGATACTCATATTCATAGATTGGCTCAAAGATGGGGCTTAACAAGTGGTAAAAATGTTATTCAGACAGAGAAAGATTTAAAAAAATTATTTCCTCAAAAAACATGGAGCAAATTACATTTACAGATAATTTATTATGGAAGAGAATTTTGTAAAGCAAGAGAGTGCTATGGTTTGACTTGTAAAATTTGTACTACTTGTTATCCTAATCGTAGAAACCCAATTTTAATAAAAAAAGCTTAATATGAAAATACTAGGAATAGGAAATGCCATTGTTGATGTTATCTGCAAGGTTGAGGATAGTTATTTATTGAATAATGAACTAACGAAAGGAGGTATGAAACTAGTTGATGAGACTGAGTTTAAAAAATTGTTATCGACTTTAAATATTGAAGAAACAATTTCAGGTGGATCAGTTGCAAATTCTATAGTTGGCTTATCACAATTGGGAAATAAAGTTGGCTTTATCGGAAAAATTAATGACGACGACTTAGGTCAAGAATATGAAAATGGCTTGAAAAAAGAGAGTGTTAGCTATTTCTACTCGAAAAAAAAGGAGGACTTACCCACTGGTACATGTTTAATATTAATCACACCTGACTCTGAAAGGACAATGTGCACATTTCTGGGCACTGCAGGAAAAATTAATGAAAATGATATTAAGATAAATTCAATTAAAGAAAGTGAAATAACCTTTCTAGAGGGGTATTTATGGGATGAAGGTGATCCTAAGCTTGCTTTTGATAAGGCAATTCAAAATTCTAATAAAGTTGCAATGTCATTATCTGACTCATTCTGTGTAGAAAGACATAGACCTCATTTTTTAGAAATCGTGAAAAATAAAATAGATATTACCTTTGCAAATGAACAAGAAATTATCTCACTCATTGAGGCAAAAAATTTTGAAGAAGTTGTTTCGTTTTGTCAATATCTTGGGAAGATGATTATAATTACGCGTGGTGAAAAAGGAAGTGTTGCAATAAATAATACTGAGGTGGTTGAGTGTGAAAGTAAAAAAGATCTTAAAATAGTTGATTTAACTGGGGCTGGAGATTTATTTGCAGCGGGCTATCTTCATGGCTACATCAATAATTTAACAGTTAATGAAAGTCTTGCAAAAGGTACCGAAATGTCATCAAAGATAATTCAACAAATTGGCGCTAGACTTAGTTAGTTTTTTAATTAATAAAATAACCCTCTTTCTGACTTATAATAAAATTTTTATCATCAAATTTTTCATCTATTTTTTTTCTCAATCTATGAATGTGTGTTTCAACTGTGTGAGTCTCTAATTCTTCAGAATAGTCCCAGATATTTTTTTGTAAATCTAATACACTATTTTTATTCTTATTTTCATTAAGATATAAAATAATTTGAATTTCTTTTTCTGTTAATTTTAATTTATCTTTCCCTTTAGAGAAAAATTTAGAATTCAAATTAAGTTGATATGTCTTTATATTAATTTGTGATTGAGAATTAAATCTTATCTTAATCAAATGAATATTAATTAATTCAATCAAATTAATTAATGAAATTGGAGGACCATTGAGAATCAATACGTTATTTTCATTAAGGCTTTCATTATTTGTATTTGTAATTATTAAGGAATTTTTTAAATATTTTTTTTCATCTTCTGAGAAATCTTTATTCTTTTCATGCTTTACAATGTTGAAAGGTAAATTTACTTTAATCTCATTTAGAATACCGTATAGTAGATCAAAATTAACAATATTAACATTTTGTATAATCATATGTAGTATAGCCTATGATAATCCATGTAATAAATAAAGAGACGCTTGTAGCAGATGATTTTTACTTTAAGTGTGCTGTTGGCAAGAAAGGTTTAAGTTCATCAAAGAAAGAGGGTGATTATACAACACCTAAGGGCTTGTTTAGTCTCAACAAATTATATTATCGAAAAGACAGGATTGGTAAAATAAATTCCAATATAAAAAAAAGAATTATTACAAAAAATATGGGCTGGTGTGATGACCCTACACACAAAAAATATAATGAGGAAATTCAAAATTGTTCCAAACGTCATAGTGAAAAGTTTTTTAGAAAGGATAGTGTATATGATTATTTAATTACCATTAGCCATAATTATAAAAAAGTACCTAAAAAAGGTAGTGCAATATTTATACATTTAACAAAAAATTATAAACCGACAGCAGGATGTATTGCACTTAAAAAAAAAGATTTTGAGATTTTATTGAAGTTAATAAACAAAAAAACTAAAATTAAAATAGGCTAATTTCTTTGACCAAATATTTTTGATCCTATTCTTAGATATGTAGAATTGAAATCTAGTGCTTGTAAATAGTCACTAGACATACCCATGCTTAATTCTTTCAAATCAGAGTTGGTTATTAAGTTTTGCATTTTTAAAAAGTATGATGAAACATTATCATTATTTGGAGGTAGACACATAAGACCTATTACATCTAACCCAAGATCTTGAACACATTTTTTATAAAATTCTTTTAAGTTTGAAATATAAATTCCATTTTTTTGAATTTCTTCACCAATATTTATTTGGATAAATAATTTAACTTTTTTATTTTGCTTTATTTGTTCACTAGAGATCTTTTCTGCTAATTTTAAACTGTCCAATGAATGGATATATTGAAAAAGTGATATGGCATATTTGACCTTGTTAGATTGCAGCTTTCCTATCATGTGAAGATTTAAATGCTGAAAATCAATCTTTATATTTCCCCACTTTTCCATTGCTTCTTGAACTTTATTTTCACCATAATCTAGATGACCATGGTTTATAATGGGTAAAATACTTGTCATAGGATGTGTTTTAGTAACAGCAATAATTTTGGGTATTTTAGTAGTGCTATTTTTGGTATTAATTTTTAATTGTATTTCTTTTTGAATTTCAATTAAATTACTAAGACTATTATGCACAATAACTTACCTATTTTTTTTACATTTATTAATACTCATGATGAAGGATATATCAGAAAATTGAATAAAAAAATTGCAATTATTTATAGAAACTATTCAACTAAGTGTGATGAAAGGTTAATTTCAAATATCAAAAAAACTTGCAAAAAAGACGGTAGAAAATTTTTTTTATCTAATAACATTAAATTATCAATCAAACTTGGACTGGATGGGGTTTATCTACCTTCCTTTTATAAAAAACTAAATGTTAGTCAAATGAATACAAAAAATAATTTTTTAGTGATGGGCTCTGCTCACTCAACGGGTGAAATTAAAATCAAGGAAAAGCAAGGTGCAGAGCTTATTTTTTTATCTCCATTATTCAAAAATAAAAAAAATAAAACATTCTTAAACGTAATAAAATTTAATATTCTTGCGTCTAATACCATGAAGAAAGTTATTGCATTAGGTGGTATTAATTCAAAAAATTTAAATAAATTAAAAATGACAAACTCATATGGATACGCAGGAATTTCTTATTTCAATAACACCAGTAAGATTAAGATATAAAGATGAATAACTTAGAAAATAAGATTAAAGCGTTATTTAACCTATTTGAATCAAGAAAATTTGATTTGATAATTCCAAAATGTAAAAAACTTCTACGAGAATATCCTGAGTATGTTGTTTTATATAATATTTTGGGATCAACCTATCAAAACCTAACAGAATTTAACTTGGCTAAGGAAGTTTTTATTAAGGGCTTAAATATAGATCCTACTAACATCGCAATAATGAATAATTTAGCAAATGTCTACAAAAGTATTGATGAGATTGAGTTATCTGAAAATTTATTTAATAAAATAATTAAGAATAAACCAAATTATTTAAATGCTTATATAAATCTTGGTAATTTACAAAGAGACAGTAATAATTTTGAAAAAGCTATTGATTTATATAATTTGGCATTAAAAATTAATAGCCAAAATCCAGTGACATTATATTCACTAGCATTAGCGCACCAAGGTTTAGGGAATTTTATTCTTGCTATAGAATTTGCAGAAAAAACTCTTTCAATTGATCCCAAATTTACACAAGCAGATATGTTAATTAGCCAATGTACAAAGTACAAATTTGAAAATGAACACTACAAAAATATGAATTCAAAAAATAGAGAGCTACAATTAAATGATAATCAAAAAATAAATCTTTCCTTTGCTATAGCAAAAGCTAACGAAGACTTAAATTATATTGAGAAATCATTTGAACATTTGGATAAAGCAAATAAAATTAATAGAAAATTATTAGATTTTGATATTAATAACGAGACTGTTTTTTTTAATAAAATTAAAAAAGTGTTTTATGATATTGACTTTAAAAAAATGTCTGAAGATTACATCAACCGAAAACAAATAATATTTATTTTAGGTATGCCAAGGTCTGGGACGTCTCTTGTTGAGCAAATAATTACCTCTCATTCGACGGTTTTTGGTGCTGGTGAGCTTCCTCAATTATCAAAAATTATTAAAAATGAACTTATGGTCAAAAACTCACTGTCCACATCAAACGTTAATCGTTTAATTAATGATGAACCCTTTTTAAATAAATTGAGAAATAAATACTATACTTATTTAGATAGATTTAATGCTAAAGAAGATATCTTAACTGACAAGGCTCCATTAAACTTTAGGTGGATTGGACTAATTAAAATACTTTTCCCAAATTCAAAAATAATACACTGCTCGAGAGACCCCAAAGATAATTGCCTTTCTTTGTATAAAAACTATTTTGAGGGTGGATTAAATTTTAGTTATAATCAAAAAGAGCTTGTTTCTTATTTTGGTCTATATTCAGATTTGATGAATTTTTGGAATACAAAATTTTCTTCTTCTATATTTGAAGCAAAATATGAACAAATAATTAAACAGCCTGAAAAAGAAATAAAAAAAATTATAAACTTTTGTGATTTAGACTGGGAAGATAATTGCCTTAAATTCTATAACAATAAAACTCCAATAAAAACTATGAGTACAGCCCAAGCAAGACAGCCTATTTATAATAGTTCTGTAAATTCTTATGCCAAGTTTTCGTCTTTTTTAAGCGAAATAAATAAAATTAATTAAAATTTAGCTAAAAAAAAAGCCCCAAAATATTGGGGCTTTTTCTATAATATTTAAATGTAATTAGAAAGCGAAAGAAATGGCAATTTCCATGTTTTCATCTTTTGCATTAGAAGTACCAAGATTGTTAGTAACTTCATTTATGTTACCAGCAACTTTGATTGAACCCATAGTATAAGCAGCAGCAATACCAGTGATTTCTTCAGTCACGTCGGCAGCAGCATTTTTCTCATAATCGGTATCTCTTCCACCGTATGATATAGATAGGTTGTCATTGATATTAGCAGAAATACCAAAAGCCTGTGTACTTTCATCAGTATCTTCTAATTTTCCGTTATCAATGTCTGATTGTTGGATACCAACAGTAAACATTCCTACTGAATAGTTAACAAAAACAGTCGAGTGTTCGTTTGTTTTGCCATCTGTATCAGCAGAAGCTTCACCATAACCAGCACCAACTTCTAGTCCGTCAACACCAGTAATTGTTGAAGAAGTTAGAGCTAAATCCCATGCTCCACCTGTAGAACCTTCACCTGTAGTTCCACCATCAGCACTAGAACCACCACCACCTTTTCTGAAAGCAGCATTAACTTTAACACCTTCATAAGTGTTAACAAAGTTAAACACTCCTGAACTTCCAGCAGCACCAACTCTTCCTCTTGAAGGTACGTTTGTAGTAGCAGCTGAAGCGTCTAATCCATCCCATACTTCTTCCGCAGCAGTAGGAGTTTTGTCATCGAGAGTTGCTAGTCCAGATCCTGAACCTTGGTCAAAAGCAATTGTACCCATATCACCCATATCAACAGATAATCTAGCTGAAGACATTCCAGCAAATTGGTCTTTTGATGTTTGCATGTAAGATACAGTATAACCGTTAACTTCACCTGATCCTGTAAAAGATAGGTTAGTTTTCATTCCCCAAGGGTTTCCAGTTATTTCTGTAGAGTCTTTATCAGTAAAAGTTAATACTGATGCACCACTTACTCCTAATTCTGCAGCTTGTGCAGATATAGCAGTTAAAGAGCCAGCTAAAGCAGTTAGCCCTATTTTCTTAAAATTATTCATGTTTTTTCCTTTTGTTATTGTTTTCATATATGAATAAAGACAAACTATTCAATTCCATGGCATTAGGGGTTTTATCTTTATTATTACCGTATATTTTTGTATTTTGTTGTAAATATATCACTTTAATGTCTCTTTTTTTCAAT
>CAJQRS010000017.1 GCA_905612375.1 uncultured Candidatus Pelagibacter sp. | reverse complement strand
ATTTTATTTCCAATTTTAGCGTTTATGCTCACTTTTTATCTCTTTTTTGTAAATTTTGTAAATTTAAATTTACAAAATATTAACTCAATTTACAAGTAAAATAGCGTTTTTTGATATCTTTTGTAAACTTTGTAAATTATATAATAACTATGAATAAAGAAAATAAAAACCAAGAAAATCAGTCTCGAAACACAACAAAAGAAGATCAAAATCAGTCTAGCCAATCTGGTATTTACTTGAGAGATGATCATTGTGATTGGGGTTCAAGCGGCATGAATGAATTTACTAACGAATTTAGTGAAAATAATTAAGCCACTTTAAGCTACCAAAAGACTAATTTTCCCAACTCCAAAACCTAGAAAGATTATACCTATGAGCTCTGAAGCTAAAGTTTCATACGATTTAAAAAGATTTGCTGGTATTAAAAAAGATTATACCCCTGAAGATGTGGAGAGATTAAGAGGCTCTATGAAAATTGAATATTCAATGTGTAAACATCAATCTAAAAAACTTTGGGATCTTTTAAACTCAGAGAACTATATTAATACTTTAGGATCATTATCTGGAAACCATGCAATTCAACATGCTAAAGCTGGTTTAAAAGCAATTTATTTAAGTGGATGGCAAGTTGCTGCTGATGCAAATACTGCTGGCGAGATGTACCCTGATCAATCTTTATACCCTTATGATAGTGCCCCAAAATTAGTTGAGTCTATGAACAATGCATTAATTAGAGCAGATCAAATTCAACACATGGAATTAAATGATGGTGATATGCAGTCAAAAGATAGAACAGATTATATGCTGCCAATTATTGCGGATGGTGAAGCAGGATTTGGTGGCCCATTAAATGTTTTTGAATTAACCAAAAAATTTATTAAAGCAGGAGCTGCTGGAGTTCACTTTGAAGATCAATTAGCTAGTGAAAAAAAATGTGGTCATATGGGAGGAAAAGTTTTAGTTCCAACCGGAACAATGATTAAAAATTTAAAAGCTGCAAGACTTGCTGCAGATATTGCTGATGTTCCGTTAATTATTTTAGCAAGAACAGATGCTAATGCTGCTAAATTAATTACAAACGATTTTGATGAAAATGATAAACCATTTTTAACTGGTGAAAGATCTCCGGAAGGTTTTCATTATGTTAAACAAGGTATTGAACAAGCTATTTCAAGAGGTTTAGCTTATGCTCCTTATTCAGATTTAATTTGGTGTGAGACTGCAACACCTAACCTTGAAGAAGCTAAAAAATTTGCAGATGCCATTCATGAAAAGTTTCCTGGTAAATTACTTGCATACAATTGTTCTCCATCTTTTAATTGGAAGAAGCATTTATCAGATGCAGAGATTGCAACGTTCCAACAAAAAATTAGTGAAATGGGTTACAAATTTCAATTTATTACACTTGCAGGTTTTCATACACAGAATATTGCAATTTTTGAACTTGCAGAAAAATATAAAACTGAAGGAATGACTGCTTATTCTAAGATTCAAGAACTTGAATTTGCTAGAGAGAAGGATGGTTACACAAGTGTCAAGCACCAACGTGAAGTCGGTACTTCTTATTTTGATGCAGTCTCAAATACTATAAGTAGTGGAAAAAGCTCTACAACTGCAATGGAAGGCTCAACAGAGTCTGAGCAATTTTAATTATTCTTTAATACGCTATCTAAATATGATTAAATATTTAGATGTTTATAAGTAGTTTCTTTTTAATCATTCTTTATATTTCACACAGATATATTGTTGCATGGATAAATTTTTATAATAATTCAGATAAACGTTTTGGTAACTCTATTTGGCGTTGGACATATGATTATAAAGTAATTGGAGATAGAGATATTTCAGACCTTGATGACAAACCCTTTGTAAGACTAAGACGAATTAGAAATCGTACTATTTCAATAATGTACTGCAACTTTTTCTTAGGATTTGTTATATTGATGTCTTTTGTAAGTGAATTACTTATTTTGATTTTACAGTAATTATTTACGCATAGTGCGACGTTTATGCGATTGATACTCATTCGCAATGCTAATAGTAAGCATTCTAATTTAATTAATTTAACATAATAGAAAGAAAATAATGAAAAAACTTACGATTATTGCATTTTTTATTGCTTTATTTGCAAACATGACGTTTGCAGCTGAAGTTAATGTATTCAGCGCAAGACATTACGATTCAGATGTACAACTTTACAAAAAATTTACAGCTAAAACTGGAATTAAAGTAAACATTGTATCTGGAAAAGATAAAGCTCTTCAAAAAAGAATATCTGAAGAAGGTGCTGATTCAAAAGCTGACCTTTATATTACTGCTGATGCAGGAAGATTAGGTGCATTCGCTGCAAAAGGAATGTTCCAAAATTCAATGTCTCCAGCAATTAAAGCAGCGGTTCCAAAAAACTTTAGAACCTCTAAATGGACTGGAATAGCTAAGAGAGCAAGAATTATGTATTACTCACCAGAAAGAGTTAATGCAAACGAACTTAATGGTATGACTTACGAAGGTCTTGCTGATCCAAAATGGAAAGGTAGAGTTGTTATAAGAAAATCTAACAATATCTATAACCAATCTCTTGTTGCTTCATTAGTTAAAAATAATGGAAAAAAAGCAACTGCAGAATGGGCTAAAGGAATAGTTGCTAACATGGCTAGAGATTCTAAAGGAAACGATAGAGCTCAAATTTTAGCTGTAGCAGCAGGTGAAGCTGATATAGCTGTAGCTAATACTTACTATTTAGCTTTGATGTTGTCTGGAAAAAAAGGTCCAGAACAACAAGCGGCAGCTAAAAAAGTTTTACCATTCTTTCCTAACCAAGGAGATAGAGGAACTCACATGAACATTAGTGGTGGTGGTGTATTAAAAAATGCTCCAAACAAAGCTAATGCGATTAAACTACTTGAGTTTTTATTAACTAAAGAAGCACAAGAACACATAGTTAATAATACATTTGAATACCCAATGATTGCAGGTGTTGAACCTCACGCATTAGTTAAACAAATGGGTCTTGGATTTAAACAAGATTTAGAAACTAAAGTAGCAAATTACGGAAAAAACCAATCTGCAGCATTAGAAGTAATGTTAGCTGCTAAGTGGAAATAAGTAATAAGTGAAAAAGAATTTATTTAATATTGATGAGAATAAATCTTCTGACGTATATGGGTCGCAAACTCTGAAAGCTTGTGATCCATGTGCAGCAGAGTGTGAAAAAATCAATAGAAAAATAAATAATAGAAAATTATCAGATATTAAAGACGAAGAGGTTGCACATATCCTTTCTCCCTTTAATACATAGTTTTCTTTTTAATGATTGTGCTCATAAACTTTAATGAGGTATTTACCCTACCTAATTTTTTTATGAGCACTAAATAATTCAAATGCAAATAATTCAATTAAATAAACACTTAAAAAATAATAGGAATAGAATGATTGAAGGAAAAAAATGTTCAAGCATAGTTTTAAAAACAAGGAAAATTGGTAAATGGGTTGATGTAAGTACTGATGAAATCTTTAAAGGTAAAAAAGTAATATTATTTTCATTACCAGGTGCATTTACACCTACATGCTCTGAAAAACAGTTGCCAGGTTTTGAAAAAAATTATGATAAATTGCTGTCTCTTGGTGTTAATGAAGTTTATTGCATTAGTGTCAATGATGGCTTTGTAATGAATGCTTGGGCAGAGCAACAAAAATTAACAAAAGTTAAGGTATTGCCCGATGGAAATGCCGACTTTACTCGCTCAATGGGGATGTTAATTGATAAAAAACATTTAGGTTTTGGTCTAAGAAGTTGGAGGTATTGTGCAATAATTAATGACGGTATTGTTGAAAAATGGTGGCAAGAGGATGGTATGAATAATGATGGAAGTGATCCTGATCCATATGAACAAACAACTCCAGAAAATTGCATAGAATATCTATCAAGCAAGTAATTAAGCAGAATAAATAATTTATAAAAAATTTAGAAATTAACTCTCGTAATCTCTCTCCAAATTGGTTTCGAAGTTAGTATTAACCTCTCCTGGCAACAGGGGAGGTTTCTTAAATATAATTATTAGAGTATTATAAATTATGGGAATTAAAAATTTTAACATTTGGTACGTAAGTAGCTTTTTAATATCTATAGCTGTAGCCATCCCAATACTTACTATCTGTGCAGGTTTTTTTGAAAATACAAGTAATTATTATTCGATACTAAAAGATACCTTCTTATTTGACTACATTAATCACTCACTAATTTTATTAATGGGTGTACTATTTTTAACTTTTATTATTGGAGTGGGTGCTGCATATCTTGTATCTTTCTATAATTTTCCAGGTTCAAATTTTTTTAAATGGGCATTGATATTATCATTTGCAGTACCGCCCTATATATATGCATATTCATTAACAGCTTTCTTTGAAAATTATGGCACAGCTTTTTCAATATTAACAAATTTATTTGGAGAGGGTGAGTATAATAAGCACATACCAAAAATGGATGGTATGTTTGGTGCAATCATTTCTTTAACATTTTCATTATTTGGATATGTTTATATTTTAACAAGAGCATCATTCCATTACCAATCTCAAAACTTAATTGATTTAGGTAAAAATCTAGGGTTTTCAAAAAATAAATCATTTTTTAAAATTATTTTACCTTCTGCCAGGCCAGCAATAGTTGCTGGACTTTCTTTAGTTGCAATGGAAACACTGTCAGATTTTGGAACAGTAGATTTTTTTAATGTATCAACACTAACTACAGGAATTTATAATGCATGGATTTCTTTTGATGATTTATCATTGGCTAATAGATTATCATTTTTTCTTTTAATTTTTATTTTAGGATTATTTGTTCTTGAAAATTTTTCCAGGAAAAAGGCTCAATATCACTCTCCAACAAAAAGTGGTTTTAAATCTAAAACTTTAATTAATTTAGATAGATCAAAATCAACTTTAGTTGTTATTTTTTGTAGCTTTATTTTTTTTGCTAGTTTCATGTTTCCAGTATTACAAATGTTTTATTGGACAATAATTTTTCCAAAACATTTTAATGATTTAAATATACTTAGTTTGTTCATTAATACTGGCATATTAGTTTTATTGGCTAGCTCTGTATTAATAACATTCGCTTTCATTTCAAACTATGGAAATAGAGTTACAAAAAGTAAGTTATTAGAAGCGTTAACTACATTCTCAATTTCTGGGTATGCAATACCAGGGGTAATTCTAGCTGTTGCGTTTATAAGCTTTGTGGCCTGGTTTGATAATACTGTTGTTCAATATTTTGGATTTAAAACTATAAAAACGATATTTATTGGATCAATTTTAGGACTTATAAGTGTTTATTTTGTTAGATTTTACTCTTTAGCCTGTAATGGCATAAAGTCTGGTTACCTTAAGATTAACTACTCAATAGACGAAAGTGCTTATTTGCTTGGGTACTCTAAATTTAAAACATTCAAAAATATTCACTTTCCCTACTTAAGAAATTCTATTTTGTTAATTGGGTTATTAATTGCAATTGAAATAATTAAGGAGTTGCCAATTACACTTATTATGAGACCATTTAATTTTGAAACCTTTGCTACTACTGCTTATATTTATGCCTCTCAAGACTTATTAGAGGCTGCTGCAGTACCATCTTTATTTCTTATATTAATTACAAGTACTTTTATTCTAATTACTTCTAGATATACTTTAAGAGATTAATTATGAGTAAAAATTTTTTAGAAATTAAAGATGTAACTTTTGAGGCAAGTAAAGTTAATAAAGTTCACAACGTATCTTTTAATATTGAAAAAGAAGGAGACATTGTATGTTTATTAGGACCATCTGGAATTGGAAAAACTACAATACTAAGATCTATAGCGGGTTTAACAAATATTAAATCAGGTAAAATTGTATTAAAGAATAAAGTTATATCTTCTGATAAAATACATATAGAACCTGAAAATAGAAACATATCATTATCATTCCAAGATAATTGTCTATTCCCACATTATAATGTTTTAAAAAATATTCAATTTGGTGCTGAAAGAAACAAAAAAAAGAAACAAACTATATCTACTGAAGAAATCATTAAGTTTTTAAACCTTGAAAAAATTAAAGATAAATTTCCACATCAAATTAGTGCAGGAGAAGCTCAAAGAGCAGCTCTAGCAAGATCATTAGTCACAAAGCCAGATTTACTATTATTAGACGAGCCACTTTCAAATGTTGATCAAAGTTTTAAAGAAGAAATCCAAGTTAAACTAAAACAAATTTTAACTGAACACAAAATAACAACTATAATTGTTACACATGACTCGTATGAAGCTTTTTATTTGGGTACAAAATGTGGAATAATTCTAGACGAACAATTAAAGCAATTTGATGACCCGTATAATGTTTACCATTTTCCAAATTCAGTTGAGGTAGTCAGCTTTTTAAATAGAGGAATTTTAATTCCAGCAAAAGTTACTGGTGAAAATAGTTTAGAGAGTGTTGATTTAGGAATAATAACTGGTAATTTTATTAAGCATTACCCAAAGGGTTCAGATGTTCAACTTTTACTACAACCAGAAGATCTGGAGCATGATGATCAAAGTAGCTTAAAATTAGAAGTTGTTGATAGAAAGTTTAGAGGAACGAATTTTATTTATACACTTAAAACTGCAAGTAATAAATTAATTCCAGTATTTGTACACTCTCACCATATTCATCAGCATCAGGTAGATGAAAAATTTGGTATTAAATTACCTATAAATATTGATCATATAGTTTGTTTCTAATACAAAACTTTAATTATAAATGAATATTAGAATAAAAACTCTTACCAAAGGGATAGTAGATGTGAGTCCACTAATGATACCAGTGGTTCCTTTTGGAATTATATTTGGCGTTATTGGGATGGAATTGGGTTTAAGTGCACTCATGACATTTGGAATGTCAGTGATAATTTTTGGTGGAGCTTCTCAAATAGTTTTATTACAATTATTTTCTGGAGGAGCCTCATCTTTAGTTGCCATAACATCAGTGGGTGCTGTAAATTCTAGGCATTTGTTATATGGAGCAGTTTTTTCAGAATATTTGTCTCATTTAAAATTGACATGGAAAATTATTTTGTCATATGTATTAATTGATCAAGCGTTTGCTGTTTCAAATACTTACTTCAAAAAAAATAAAGAAAATGAATTCAAACATTACCACTTATTAGGAGCCGGCTTTACTTGTTGGACTGTTTGGCAAATTTCAACAATTTTGGGAATAGTTTTGGGGTCAGTTGTTCCTGAAGAGTTAGGATTAAGTTTTACAATATCACTAACATTTCTTGCTTTATTAATTAATGATTTTAGAAAATTTAAAAATGTTATTGTAATGTTGGTTTCAGGTATTATTGCAACAATTGGTTATAATATAATACCATTTCAGGCCTATATCATTGTTGCAGCATTATCAGCCTTACTGGTTGCTACATTATTAACTTTAATCAATTTAGAAAAAAAATGATGCACTGGTCTACAATTATTTACTGTGGAATTATTACTTATCTAACAAGATTTTCTATGATCTTTTTATTAAAAGAAGACATATTGAACGATAAAACAAAAAAAATTCTGTCATATGTACCATCTGCTATTTTTCCAGCAATAATTTTTCCACCAATACTCTTAGATAATACTGGCTCTTTAGATTTTGAAAGTAATCCTAAAATTTTAGCTGCTATATTGGCGATTATTGTGGGCTATATCAGCAGGAATATTTTAGCAACGATATTTGTAGGACTTATATCGTATTGGTTTTTAATATTTGTATATTATCAGTAATAAACTTGTATTCAGTGACTAATGATATCTAAATTTAAAATTGATAATGAGTTGCTTGGTATTTTTTATATGCTTTTATGTCAATTTTCATTTGCAACTAATGATGCTTTTGTAAAAGTTATTTATCAAAACTATGATGAGATATTTGTTTTAAACCAAATAATTTTTATAAGAGGTATTTTTACATTACTTTTTATTTTATTATTTCTTTATATTAAAAAAGAGCTAAATTTTAAATTAATCTTTACTTCAAAGGAGTTAAGAGTGAGAGGTGTTTTAGAATCTTTAGCAGCTTTATTCTTTTTTTTTGGCATAGCGTTATTGCCTTTTGCAAATGTTTATATTTTACTAAGTATGGCACCAATTTTATTAACCACATTTGGAGCAATATTTTTAAATGAAAAAGTTAGATGGAGAAGGTGGAGTGCTGTGTTATTAGGTTTTATTGGCGTGGTAGTAGTAATTAATCCTGGAAAGTTAGAATCTAGCTACTTTTTTATCTTTCCAATAATTGCCGCAATCATGCTTTCGATTAGAGATATGTACACAAAAAACTTTAAAAAAGATTATTCAAGCTTACAAATTGCGTTTATGACTTGCTTTGTTGTAACGGCCCTTTTTGGCTTACTAAGTATTTATAAATTTTATAATTTTAGCCCAATAGATATTTTTATTTTATTTATTGCTGCATTTTTTTTGGCCTTAGGTTATATTTTTTCAGTAGCAACAATTAAAATCGCACTTGTTTCTGTTACTTCCACCTTTAGATATTCAGTAATTTTATGGGGAATATTATATGGTTATTTCTTATTTGACGAAGTTCCATCAACTAATAGCTACATTGGAGCATTAATAATCGTAATTAGTGGCTTAATCATTATCTCAAGACAAAAACAACTTGGAAAAATAAAGTAAAATTATACTAGTTAAATTCAATATTCTTATGCTACGTCTTGTTAAGTAAAGTTAATCAATATATATAATATTTATATGAAAAAAATCTTAGTATTAATTTTTACACTTATTTCATTTAATTGTCTTGCAGTTGATAAAACTACAACTTTTACAAATGAAGTATTTAAAAAAGCTCAAGCTGATGGAAAAACTGTAGTTATTAACTCATGGAATAAAACTTGTTATACATGTGGAAAACAAGTTAAAATATTACATCAGGCACAAAAAGAGTTTAATGATATTTTATTTTTAAGTTTTGAACAAACTAAGGATAAAGAAATTGCTAAAGTATTAGGTATTGAATATTGGACAACAATAGTTGTCTATAAAAAAAACAAAGAAATTGCTAGAAGCATAGGTCAAACTAAGAAATCAGAAATCTACAAACTAATAAAATCATAATTGTAATTAATAATGATTATTAATGGTTACTTAATAATCCAAAAGATAATATTTATTATATAAACCAAAATACCATAAAACATAAACATAAGGATTATTTCTTTTCCTGTTTTTTCTTTCCAGTTGAATTTGAATAGTACTGCTGGAGAAGATAATAGCAAAATAACTCCAATTATAATTACAAGTATTGATAAAATTATAAATACATTCATATTTAATGACAGGCTTTGTTAAATTTTTTCAGTCTCCAGTAATTATAAGGCCATGGAGTTAAAAATCCTACCGTTAACATAATAGGAACTACCCAATAAGTAAGCTGAGCTCCACCTGTCAGATAATAATCTGTCAAATTCATTGAAATTTCCATACTAACCATTGAGATAAAACTCATCCCACAAGCTGTTTTTAAAGCATTCATAAATTTAAAATTTTGTCTAATTAAAATAAAAGTCTCAAGCATGACACTGGTTAATAAACCATTAATGATGGCTAAGATCATTATACCAGTCATAGGAAAAGAAATTTTAGCTAATTGAAAAAATAGTATTGTTCCAAAGTCTCCAATGGAACAACCAACAACACACCACATTGTATTCTTTGCACTTGTTCTCCAAGTGTGTTTACATGACCAATTAAAAATATTTGTTTTCATAATTAAGTTTATTTAACCAAATCTAAACCAGCATGTTTCCAATTTTTTAAACCGCCAATTAAATGTAAGCATTTATTATACTGATAGGACTTTGATATTTGCACAGCTAAAGTAGATCTTTGACCTATGGCACAATAAAATAAAATCCTCTTATTTTGTAATTCATTCTTATTTTTATTTAAGTAATCATTGATCTGTGTAAAAGAAACTCTTATACTATTTTTAATTTTTCCAATTTTGTCTAGCTCATTTTGCTCTCGCAGATCGATTAAGATTATATCATCTTTTAATAAAAAATTATTAAATTCATTAGGTTCAATGCCGTTATAAACCTTTTGTTTATCAAGATCTATCCCAAGTTTTAAATTATTAGGAACAGCTATATCCATTAATTTAGGGTCAGGTAAATTAAGATTATTCATAATTTCTATATATTCATCAGCTGTTTTTACTTGCAGTCGAGGATTAAATTTCTTCTCTTCTAAAATAGTACTTACAGTATCTCCTTTATAATCATGTGCTGGATACACTAAAGTTTCATCTGGTAATTTTAATAATTTATTAAAAATTGAATTATATGAATCTTTTGGGTCACCATTTTGAAAGTCAGTTCTTCCAGTTCCTCTAATTAGCAATGTATCACCTGTAAAAACCCTATCATTCATTAAGAAACTAAAACTTTCTGATGTATGTCCTGGTGTGAATAAAGCTCTTAATTCTAGACCATCAATTTTAATCAATTCTTCATCTGATACTTGCATGGAAACAACATCAGTAGTTGTTTTATCACCCATAATTGTTACACAATTTGTTCTATCTCTAAGTTCTGCAATACCAGAGATGTGATCAGCATGAATGTGTGTGTCTATTACTTTAACCAACTTTAAATTTAATTCTTTTAATAATTGAATATATCTTTCAACATTTTCTAATACTGGATCAATAATTAGAGCCTCTCTATCTTTAGCTGAGGCTACTAAATAAGTGTATGTGCTAGATGTTTTATCAAATAACTGTCTAAATAGCATAATGAGACAATAGCATAACGGTAAGAATTTGATTAACTTTAATTTACAGAAGCAGTATGTTTCAGTATATTTTTTGCAGGTTTAGTTTTTTTAATCCAATCTTTAGGTATGTCTTTTAAACCATTTTTTGCTGCAAAATAAGCACCGACAAAATTAGCCCGAGAACAATTACAACCACCAGCCTTTATGGTTTTAATAACAGCACTTTGGTAGCACTTAGAAGTGATGATTGCATGTATAGAGCCATTAAATGTACCTGGATAACTGCATGCCTTACCAAATTTTTTTACAACCAAGTTGTGAGGTTTATTTTTAAGTTTTTTAACTTTTTTAATATTTTCAATAACATTTTTAAAATAATTATTTTTAGAATTTAATTTTATAAATGAATTAATTGGGTCAATATTACCTTCATCAGCTAAATTAATAATTTTAAGTTTTGCTAGTGCAAATTGTACACTAATTTTACCATTAGCCACAGTTCTGATTATTTTTTTTAATTTTTGTTCAGAATTACTAAAGAGAAAATAGGGTAAGACTGCACAATATCCATCAGACTCGTTAACCTTAGTGCCACCTGTAATATTTTTTTTTAATTTTATATTCTTAATGGTTTCTAAAATATTTTGATGGATCCATGGACCTTTCATAGCAGTTGACCATTTAATCTTTTTATATTTTTTTCTTAATTTAAGATTTTTCCAGTATTTTGAGCCAGGACCAAAATATTTGATAATATTCTTCTTAAAATCAGTAATTATATCACTTTTGTGTTTAGTATTGGTTAGTGTTCTAAACATAACTTGTCCTACAGCATTATAACCAGATACCTCACCTGTTTTGATTGAATAAAAGGGGCATCTATTTTCTTTAAAAAAAGTAATAGTTTTTTTATTTTTAATATAAGATTTTAATTTTTTTTCATCATAAACCCAATGTAATGGTCTTGCTGCAGCATCAGCAACTGTTGCTCCAAGAAATATGTGAACTTTTTTTAACATAAGTAATTAGTATCTCATTAGGTAATTCTTTTTAGATATCATTTATACTTGTCTATATTATTCCATGATTTATACAATTAAGCTTAATAAATAAATTTTAAAAATGTTATCAGATAAAATCAAAGATTATCTAAACGAATATATAAGCCAAGAAGTCTATGTTCAGGTAGCTGTGGCAAAAGGTAAAAATAAAATTACAACCAAGGCAGCAATTAATAAATATTTTGAAAGTAACCACTTTAAGGGACTAGCAGAAGGAAAACCTTACAATACATTTTTAAGTGATTTAGAAGATAAGTGTTTAATAAAATTACTTAATTCTCCTATGAGAGAGAGTAAAACAGATGATAAAATCATTCTAGAATTACAAAAAAAACTTAATGAATCAAAAGCTGAAGAGTTAAATGATACTTATTGGGAAATTGAAACTGGTGAGTTTCTTAGAGGTCAAGATGTTAAAGAAATAGAAGAAGAAAGAGACATTCTTATTAAGTTTTTAACTTCTAAAAATGACGCAAGTGAAACAATAGTCACTCTTTGTAAGAATTATGAAAAATTGTGCAAAGAAAAGTATCCAGAAGCACCATTGCCCCTGGAAATTTTAGATAATTAGAAATTTAGACAAAACATTCCCAAAAATTCCTTTCAAGGATAGTTGATTTTTTAAAATTACTTTTTAGTTTATTTAAATTTTTATTCTTATTGTTCTTAAAAAGAATATCTAAATAATCAATATTATCTCTGGCTACTTGTTGGTACTCTTTTGATGAGTACATCTTAATCCAAGAGCTATATTTACTTTTTTTCCAATTTTTAATTTTTGAAAGTTTAAATCCAATCTCCCCATAACCAATGATGCATGGAGATAAACTTGAGAATATATCAAGATTGTTACCATTTTTACCTACACTCAATACATGGTCTGTGTAAGCACTATTGGCACTCTCAACTTTAATATTACCAAGAGATCTAAGTGATATTTTCCACTTCTTGCAATAGCTAACGTGAAGTTTAATTTCATGATCAATTCCCTTAATAAAATTTACTGACCTATTAATCTCTTCAAAGGATTTAGATTTGCAAACACTTAGAGCTAAAATTTTTAAAAATTGTTGCAAAAATATATAATCTTGAACTAAATACTTTTTAAAATTTTTATCTGGGAGTTTATTATTAACCAAATCAGATAAAAACTTATGACTAGTGTATTCAGACCATTCCTTATTACAGCTACTCTTTAATTTATAAAAATAAGTTTTTTTATTATTATAAATATCCACTATTCCTTGATTAAAGTTTTAATCTTAGAGAAATTAAACTTAGCATCCTTTTTAAAGACCAATAAAGTTATCATTGGTGTGAATGTTGCTAAAACAAAAGACCAGAATAATAATGCTGTTGAAATCCATAATGGAAAAGCATAGGCAGGAATTAATCCACCAATTAAGATGCTTTTATCAAAAGTTTGATTTGGAAATAATAAAAGACCTGAAACCAAACCTATTATCACAGAAATTAAAGAAAGCTTCTCATTTGCATCACCTTTGAACATTCCATAAAAGATAGGAAAAACTGCAGCACAACATAGTAGATCTGCAAACAAGAACATGAATAGGACGCTATATCCTTTTGATGCTATTAAAAAAACAATTACAGATAAACCACATATCAAATATCTAGAAAGTGTAAGATAACTATTTTTATTTTTTAGACTAATGAATTTGTTTCCTTCAATAATAATTGTACTTGAGATTGCATTAATAAGTGTATCCATACTACTAATTACTAAAGCTAAGACTAAAACTAATATTGAAATAGTTAATAAAGAATTGATTCCAGAGAATGGCTCAAGTAAAAGAGTAAAAAATAAAGTACTAGGGTCTGCTGCTTTATCAACTGATACCGCAAGAATTCCAAAGAAACCCAAAACAAGCATAAATGGAATTACAATAAAGAAGGCAGACATAAACCCTTTTCTTAAATCATCTGAACTTTTCGCTGCAAATACCCTTTGCCAAACACCTTGATCAAATAAGTTGGTTGCAAAAACAGCAATGAAGAAAGTTAAACCAGCAGTATAACCATAAAAATATTTACCGCTCATTAATGTTCCAGCTTTTTCATTAACCAAATCCATTGAAAAAGTATTATTTCCAGAATTAAAAATATGATTGATAGCAAATATTAATAAAATCATAATTATAATAAATTGAATTTTATCTGTAAAAATTGAAGCTCTAAGGCCTCCATAAAGAGTGTACGATAGCGTAGCAACAATTATTATAAGAGAGGTTTGCCAAAGTGGAAAACCAGACATTAGATTAACAACTTTTGCAATCGCTGTAACTTCAGCTGCAAAATAAACAAACATGTACATTATTGTTAATAATAAAACTAAACGAAACATCGCCTTACCAAATCTAATTAAAACAAATTGAGTAAGAGTATTACCATTAGGCATAATTTTTCTCATACGCTGACCAATTGTAATAAAGGCTAAGAAGGGTAGAGCTTGACCCAAACCATAACCGATTATAGCACCTAAACCACCCCAAGTTGCAGCTTCTGATGGGCCAATTAAAATCCACACACCAAAACATGATGCAACTAATGATGCTGTTAAAGATCTTTTGCCAATTGATCTATCTGCATTTAAATATGAGTTAATTGAAAGTTTACCTTTTGAATAAACTATTCCAATAGCTGCAAAAGCTAATGAAGTTAAAAGTAGAGTAATAATAGTAGTTGATTGATCTAGATATATTGTGTTCATTTTTTCCCTTCGTTGTGATTATACAACAGGTTCTTTGGGTATATTCTCAGCTTTTTACAGCACCCCAGAAACTGATATTCTTTAAAAGAAAGAATATGAAGTTTTATTAAATTAGAGATTTAATTAAGTCAATTTTTTACTAACAAATTTTAATTAAATAGACCAAAAAGTGTGCATATGTACTCAATTAATTGTAATAAGAGTATTAATAACTATATACCCACTATAAATGTCAGAAAATCAAATAGTTATTAGCGACCTATCAAAAGTATATGACAATAATTTTAGTGCACTAAAAAAAGTTAGTCTTAAAGTTAAACAAGGTGAGATCCTTGCAATGCTTGGACCAAATGGTGCGGGCAAAACAACTTTAATCAGTATAATTTGTGGGATTGTTACTCCCTCATCCGGAACAGTTACCATTGATGGGTTTGATATTATCAAAGATTACCGTGAAACAAGATCTAGAATTGGAATGGTTCCTCAAGAGTTAAATCTAGAATCTTTCGAAACTGTTTTTGATACAGTATCTTATTCAAGAGGACTTTATGGAAAATCTCCAAAACCAGAACATATTGAAAAAATTTTAAAGGACCTAAGCTTGTGGGATAAAAAAGAACAAAGATTAAGACAATTATCTGGTGGAATGAAGAGAAGAGTTTTAATTGCGAAAGCTTTATCTCATGAACCCAAAATATTATTTTTAGATGAACCAACAGCTGGTGTAGATGTAGAGCTTAGAAAAGATATGTGGTTAGTGGTTGAAGAGTTGAGAAAAACAGGGGTTACTATAATCTTAACTACTCACTATATCGAAGAGGCAGAAGCTATTGCTGACCGAGTAGCAGTGATTAATCAAGGTGAAATCATTGTAGTCGAAAACAAAAAGGAATTGATTAAGAAGATGGGTCATAAAAAATTAACAGTAGAACTGCAGGATGAAATTTTAAAAATTCCAGAAGATTTATCTAAATATAATTTAAGTATAGGTAAAAATAATATGTCCTTAGTTTATACTTATAATGTTCAAGCTGAGAAAACTGGCATCACTGATTTATTGAAAGGTTTAAAAGATGCAGGCTTAAGATTAAAAGACCTGATAACAGAACAAAGTTCATTAGAAAAAATTTTTGTTGATTTAGTTAAGGAGAATAATGAAAATTAATTATTATGGTTTTAAAGCTATATATATTCATGAAATGAATAGATTTAGAAGGACTTTAGGTCAATCACTACTTTCACCTGTAATATCTACATCGTTATATTTTGTTGTTTTTGGCTCAGTTATTGGAAGCTATATTCAAAAAATTGATGGCGTTAGTTATGGTTCATACATAGTGCCTGGGTTATTGATGCTTACTTTATTAACTCAAGCAATAAGTAACACATCCTTTGGAATATTTTTTCCTAAATTTAATGGAACTATTAATGAAATCTTAGCAGCACCTATTTCATCACTTGAAATTGTTCTTGCCTTTGTTGGAGCAGGAGCAACTAAAACATTAATTGTTGGAGCTGTAATTTACTTAACGGCTTCATTTTTTGTTGATGTGACAGTCGAATATCCACTGTTAATGATTTTTTTATTAATATTAGTTTCATTTACATTTGCTCTATTTGGATTTTTGATTGGTGTTCTTAGTTCAAATTTTGAACAGATGTCCATTGTTCCATCATTAGTTATTACGCCTATGGTGTTTTTGGGTGGAAGTTTATATTCTTTAGACATGCTGCCTCCTATCTGGCAAACGGTGAGCTATTTTAATCCAGTGGTTTATTTAATTGATGGATTAAGATTCTCATTTTATGGGATATCAGATTTTAATATTTGGATCAGCGTAGGATCAATGGTGTTATTTCTAATGATTTGTGTGATTTCTGTCTCAGTATTATTGAAAAAAGGTTACAATATCAAAAGTTAATTATTTTAATCTAGAAAAATCTATTAATAAAAAGTAATATTAAATAACTATGCTTTCTTACATTTTACCATTTTTAGCTTTAATTCTAGTTGTAGTATTTATACATGAATACGGACACTATTATTTTGCTAAACGATTTGGGGTTGGGATAACAGATTTTTCAATAGGTTTTGGTAAAGAGTTATTTGGTTGGAACGATAAGTCAGGCACACGTTGGAAAATTTGTATGATACCACTTGGCGGTTATGTTAAATTTTTTGGTGATAGAAATGTTTATAGCCAAGCTGACAACGAAAAAATTATAAAAGAATATAGTAAAGAAGATCAAGATAAATTATTTGTTTTAAAACCATTATATCAAAGAGCCCTAATTGTATTTGGTGGTCCATTAGCTAATTTTTTATTAGCAATCCTTATTTTTTTCTCAGTTTATACTTTCTCTGGTAAAGACTTTACCCCAGCTGTTATTAATGAAGTTCAAAAAAATAGCCCTGCAATGGCGGCTGGCCTTAAAAACAAGGATATTATTGTTTCAATTGATGGTAATAAAGTGAAAAGCATCATGGAAGTGTCAAAATTTATTATGATGTCTACAGACGAAATTATCAGCTTTACAGTGAGCAGATACGATCAAGATTTGATTTTTCGAGTAAAGCCCAACCTTGTTGAAGGTGAGGATAATCTTGGCAACAAAATAACTAAGCGTATGGTTGGTATTAAGCTTGGAGCTTATAATAATGAGGTAAAACATGTTAAATTAGGTCCAGCTAAAGCCCTATTTTATGCGGTTAATGAAGTTTATTATGTAAGCATTTCTTCTCTCAAGTATATTGGTAACATGATTACAGGTTCTGGTGATAGCTCTCAGTTAGGGGGACCTATCAGAATAGCAAAAATCAGTGGCCAGGTTGCAGAATTTGGTATTCTACCATTTATTAGCTTAATGGCTTACATCTCAATCAGTTTAGGGTTAATAAACCTATTCCCAATTCCTATGTTGGATGGGGGACACTTAATGTTTTATAGTATTGAGAAAATACTAGGACGTCCTTTAAGCCAAAAGGTTCAAGAGGGTTTTTTTCGAATCGGAATGTTTTTATTGTTATCATTGATGTTTTTTACTACATTTAATGACATAAAAGACCTTGGTTTATTCTAATTATTTTATTTATTTTAAAGTTAAATAAACCTTTAAAATCAACATTAATTTAACAAATCACCATATATAGAGTTTTTTATTTTAATAGACACTAATAAAAAGCTTGATTTATAAGCTTTTATGTAAAATAAAGAGAAATAATCAATAAAATCGGAGCTAAAAAATGAACAAAAAACAATTAATTGCACAACTTTCAGGTTCTCTAAACCTAAGTAAAGCTGATGCGGAGCGTACTTTTGATACAATTACAAATACTATTCTAGATGCTTTAAAAGGTGACGATACAGTGAAAATTGCTGGATTTGGTACTTATAAAGTGGCTAAAAGAAAAGCTAGAGTTGGAAGAAACCCAAGAACTGGAGAGCAAATTCAAATTGGTGCTTCCCAAAAAGTTAAGTTCTTGCCAGCTAAGTCGCTTAAAGAAATGTTTAACAAGTAAGCAAGTCTCAATATTTAATTAACAGCCTTTTACAGAAATGTGCAAGGCTGTTAGTATATGCGAATATCGCATACCCCCATTTCATCATCAGCATTAGTTTTTAATTAAGACCTGAATATAAGCTATCCCTCAATCAGGAGTTCTTAATGACAAAAAAAATTAAAATTATAACAGTACCAATTATTAGTTTAATATTTTTACTTACCATTACCAATATTAGTATTGCAGAAACAACTATATCAGCAGAAGGTCAGTATATCTTTAATACTTTAGCTTTTTATATAGGTTCAGTTTTGGTCGCACTAATGGCAGCAGGCTTTTGTATGCTTGAATGTGGTTTGGTTACTACAAAAAGTGTATCCACCATTGCAGCAAAAAATGTAGGAAAATTTGCTATTTGTTCAATTGTATTTTTTTTATTTGGTTATAATTTAGCATACGGAATACCAGAGGGTGGCTATATAGGTTCTTTTTCAATTTGGAGTGCTAATTCAAGTATTGAGACAGGTTATTCAGATAGTTCTGATTGGTTTTTTCAGGCGATGTTTGTTTGTGCAACAGTATCCATAGTTTCAGGAGCAGTAGCTGAAAGAATTAAGATATGGCCTTTTTTTATTTTTGCAGCATTGATGGGTGGATTTATTTACCCAATTTCAATGGGTTGGCAGTGGGGTGGTGGTTGGCTAGCAACATTAGGATTTTCTGATTTTGCTGGATCAACTCTAGTGCATGCATGTGGTGGTTCTGCAGCTTTAGCAGGTGTAATAGTTTTAGGTGCAAGAGAAGGAAGATTTGGAAAAAAAGGAGAAACTAAATCATTAGTACCTTTTGCAGCCTCAAGTATTCCCCTAGTTACACTTGGAACATTTTTACTATGGTTTGGATGGTTTGGATTTAATGGTTTTAGCCAACTTCAAATGGGAACATTTGATGATGTGACAGCTATAAGTAAAATTGCGATGAACACTCACCTTGCAGGTGCAGGTGGGGTTGTAACAGGTGCCATAGTTACAAGATTATTAGATAGAAAAACAGATGTAGTTATGATGTTGAATGGTGCGTTAGCTGGTTTAGTTGCTATCACTGCTGAGCCTTTAAATCCCACACCAGGATTGGCAATAGCTATTGGTTCAATTGGATCTTTGATAATGTACTTTGGTACAAAATTTTTAGAAAGAAGAGGACTTGATGATGTTGTTGGTGCTATTCCAGTTCATATGTTCTCAGGAATATTTGGAACATTAATAGCTCCTATTACTAATCCAGATACATCTTTTGGAACACAGTTTACAGGTGTGTTAGCAGTTTGCTCTTTCAGTTTTATACTTTCATTTATTATCTTCAAAACTTTGAAAGGAACTGTTGGCTTACGTATCAGTAAAGAAGCAGAAAAACTTGGAACCGATGTTGCAGAAATAGGAGTAAGAGCTTACGCAATCAGAGATTAAGAATCTAATATACCCCACTGATAGCTATATAATAAGCTCTTTTATTGGAACCTTTTAATTAACAAATTTAAAAAATTTTTTTAGCGTCAAATTTAAGATTTTTTGTGATTGGAATATTCCACTTATTTTCTGGAGGCTTCATTCTTCTAAATTTTAAAAATTGTTCCCAATTTAATTCAAAGATTTCTTTTAAGGTGTAGTCTTTATCGAAAATTACTAAAATTAAGTATTCAAAAAAAATTTTAGTATCATCATCTGTGGGAATACTTGCAAAAACTCCGGTACCTGATCCAGATGTTGATTTAATTGCATATCTTTCTCCATTTACACTAATAGCATCTATATTTTTTGTACTTTTTGGTGCATCTTGTAGTTTGGGTAGACCACTAATTTCGTTATATTTTTTTATACACCAATATTCTCCTAGATCTCCAACTAGATTATTAGTTCTAATAATATTTCGATTTTTTAATTCCTTTAATATTTTTGGATATAGTGAAATTACTTCATCATCGCTAAATTTTGTAATATCAAATTCATTCATTTTCATCCCAAAGTTTTTTGTAATCAATAAAAGGCGATAGCCCGTAGCTAGAATTTACATTTGTTAGATGTAAAGAAAGACTTTTTAAAGGTGAGATGCAAAATTCTTTTGAATAGATTTCATTTAAGTGTTTTTCAAAAGGATCATTTCTATCTAAACAAGTATTATAAAAATTATTCCAATACTTATCTAGTAGTGACTTTGTGGTCATGAATGTACATAGAGTTTGATTGATTGTTCTCCAATGTCTTTTATTTCCAATTAAAATATTTGTTTTTTCATTATTCATATACAGATATGGATAATCAGTAGGACACATAAAGATATCTTTATTAACTTGAGAGGCTATTCTTTCATATGATGCAATCATCTCTTCCATCATAGGTTCAAAGTGTAAGTAATCATCCTCTACAAAGAAAACTAAATCTTCACAATGTTTTTTCCCCAGTTCAAAAGATTGAAGTAAACTGGCTAGATTTGAAAAGGTTTGATTATTCTTTTGTTGTTTGATTGTATTTTTATATTTATCATGATTTAAAGGAGTAATACTTATATCTAAACCACTTCCATCTATAAGTTTCTTAATCTTGTTTAAATTTTCTTCTTTGGACTTGTCATCAACAATTATTATTTTAAATTTAATATTTGAGTATTTTGTTTTAGAAAAATTAATTGATCTTATTAGTGATTTTAAAGCTCTTATCGAATATTCAATTTTTGGTTCTTCAAATAACCTCTTTTTATTTTGATCCCATATTTCAACATCAGTGTTAGTTCTAAATATAACAAGTACAGTACTTACTTTTTTGGTAATTTTTACTTCACCCAAAGGCAAAACAATTGATTTTTTATTTATGATTGAAAGATCTTCATTTAATTCTTTCTGAAGAGTAGGTGAACTAAAATCACTTTGGTCGATTATCTCGTAACCTAAAACTTTTGAAAGTTTAATAAATAGTTTTTTTATGATGCTTTTTTTCATATAATTGTTTATGATTTAATTTTTACAATATTATGGCTATTAAATCATCACAAACTCTAGTTTTAGAGGCATTAAGAGAAGTTAAAACTATTACTGCTAATGAAGCATTAAAGCTATCTAATGAAGGTACATGTACATTAATTGATATTAGGGAAAAGGGTGAACTAGATAAAACAGGTAGAGTTGAAAATTCAAATCACATCCCAAGAGGAATGTTGGAATTTTGGCTAGACCCAGATGGTCCTTATTTTAAAAGTGGTAAACTTGATATGAATAAAGAAATGGTTTTATTTTGTGCTGGTGGATTAAGATCAGCTCTTGCAGCGAAATCTTTAAAAGAAATGGGTTTTGAAAAAGTTTCGCACATTGAAGGTGGCTTTGCAGCAATCAGCCAAAGTGATTTTAAAATACTTTAAACTATTTATTATACTCTTCTAATGCAAATTCTAATCTATCTTGTCCCCAAAACATCTTATTATTCACAACAAAACTAGGAGCACCGAATATTTCATTATCATGAGCTTCTTGTGTATTATCTTTTAATCTATCTTTAATCTTATGGTCTTTAATACCATCAAAGAACTCATTTGAATTGATTTTACATTTATTAAGAAGAGTCTTTAAAACTTTTTTATCAGAAATGTCTAAATTATCTTTCCAATAACCATCAAATATTACATTTAGGTATAAATCTTTAGTTTCATCATTTAAAAAAAGATAACCACGCATGATATCTAATGAGTTAATAGGAAATTTAGAATTCCAAATAAAACTAGATTTATTTTTTTTAGCAATTAAATCACAATCATTTATCATATGCTTTAATTTAGGCTCAATAAAAGCTGGTGCAGTTATACCCTGTAAGTTATGAAGGCCACCAACAAGAATTGGTTTATATATGAAATTAATATCCTTTTCTTTTTTGATAATTTTTATTTTTTTGTGAGCTAAGTAAGAGTAAGGGCTAATAAAATCAAAATAAAAATCTATTGATTTAATCATAGAGTCTTATTCTTTTTGCGTAAAATATTCTTATAATCCAATATATAAGTATTCCAATTGGGCCAATTAAATAAGTAATTGTAAGCGGAATTGATACGAGAAATTTATTAATGCCAAACATTTGAGAGTCATTAACAATCCAGCCACCACAAAATAAATTCATAGCCAAAAAATGTATCCAAAATAAAATTAAAAAATGTTGATTTTCAAATAAATTAGAAATTTCACCCAATCCTAAATAAAGTTTAAAATTTTGTAAAAAATCATAACTATCCAGGTAGGCAATATGGAGTAAGTAGGCATACGCTAAACTTAATATGATTATTGGAAAAACAGAGGCTATAAAAATTCTAGATATTTGTGATTTTGGAAAAATTATCAAGGTAAACCAAAAAGGTAAAACACCCAAGTTTAACCAGAGAAAAATTATTTCCATAGTAAAGAATGTATAAATTTGTTCGATCATTTTATAGTGTATTATATTACAAGATAACATGATTCCTATTAGAAATAGAAAAAAAACACTAGAGGTTACTATGGAAGAAATGAGGAATTTTTCTTTTGCCTATATTGAAAAATATGCCCCGTCTAAACAACAGTTGAGAACTTATTTATTAAAAAAATACCTTAAAGCAAATATACCTAACGTTAAAAAACAAGATATCACTGACCTTATTGATATCGTTTTACCCGATCTTGAAAAAAGTAAATTTATTAGTGATAAATTTTATTCTGAGAGCAAAACACGGAGTCTAATTCAAAAAGGAAGCTCTATAAATAAGATTAGATATTATCTTATGGGTAAGGGTATTAATGAAACATATATCAAAGAGTCTATTGAGAAGATTAAAGAGGATAATTCTGATCAAGATTTTTTTTCTGGTATAAAGATTTGTAAGAAAAAAAGAATAGGACCTGCTAGAGCAGAAGACAATAGGCCTTTATTTTATAAAAAAGATATCTCACTTCTTGCAAGAAATGGTTTTGATTTTCAAACATCTAAAAGAATTATGGATATTGATCAGTCAGAGTACCTAAAGATTATCAAATTACTTTAATTTTTTCTTCTCCTCTTCTGCCAAGTGATTAACTGCATTTCTTATATAGTTTTTAACAAACACAAAAACTAGTAAACCAAATATTGATACAGAAACTATTATTATCAAAATTATTCTTAATTGTTCATCCATTAGAGTATATTTTTATTCCTTATAATTAAACTAGGGTTTTTAAAATCTGGTTTACCATATAAAATTTCATTATTATCAAAATCAGCTACCTCGCCACCAGCATGTTCGAGTATCGCATGTCCTGCTGCTATATCCCATTCACATGCTCTTGGTTCTGCCGCATATAAATCAAACTCACCTGCAGCAATAACACAAAATTTTAAGGAACTTTTCATTTTTTGATGAGACGTAATATTGTATTTCTTATGCACTTCTATAATTTCTAAATTTAATTCATCCGAGTAGCTAACAGCTTTTAATTCTTTATAATCTTTTTTTTTATTAATTAGGTTAATCTCTTGATGATCAATTAATTCATAACTATTTGACATTCCATAAGAATAAAAAACTCTTTTTTTTGCAGGTGCAGTAATAATACCTATAGCTGGTTTCTTATTTATTATTAAAGCAGCATTTAATGTGAATTCATCTCTACCACTTATGTAATCTCTTGTTCCATCAATGGGATCTATTAACCAAAAATTTTTTAGATTTTCCTCATTTTTATGAGAGACATTTTCTTCTGAGATAATTACGATATTTGGTGTGATTTCAGATATCTTTTTGGTTAAGATTTCATTAACCTCAATATCACCATTAGTCACTGGTGTGTTATCTGACTTAATCTCTTTTTTTAAACCAGCTTTTCGAAGATCTAGAGCAACCTGGCTTGCTTTCATGAAGGTACTTATTAATGATAGTGTTATTTTTTTTGCTTCTTCAATATTCATTTATAAATTTTTTCTATTTTAATTATTTTAGAGTTAATTACTTTTTTTCCAACATTTTCAAAATTAATTGTGACTTTTCCGTTAATTATTGATTGAACCTGCCCAATACCCCAGTCTTTATTGTCTGGATTAGTGACTTTATCACCTGGTTCATAATCTAAAATCATTTAATTTACTTATATAAAATATAGGAATAAATAACATTAAATATGACAAAATTTAATTCAATTGGAATAGCTAAAGAGCCAAAAGATAGTTTAGTTGTTGTCGCCATGTCTGGTGGAGTAGATTCTTCAACGGTTGCTGCGATGATGAAAAATGAAGGCTATAACGTTATAGGCATAACTTTAAAACTTTACAACGACAACAAGGAAACAACTTCATCAAAGCAATGTTGTGCTGGTCAAGATATTATGGATGCTAAAAGAGTAGCTGATAAGTTAAAGATTGAACATAAGATTCTTTACTATCAAGATAAATTTAAAGAGGGTGTAATCAACAATTTTATAGATAGTTATTTAAATGGTGAAACACCGATACCTTGTGTTCAGTGTAATAAAACAGTTAAATTTACAGATTTATTTAATGAAGCAAAAAGATTAAATGCAGATGCCCTAGTTACAGGTCATTATGTAAAAAGTGTTACTGAAAAAAATAATACAGATATGTATCGTGGAATAGATCTAAATAGGGATCAAAGTTATTTCTTATTTAATACTACAAAAGAACAGTTAAATTTTTTAAGATTTCCTTTAGGAAATCTTCTTAAAGATGAAACAAGAAAAATAGCAAGGAAGCTTGACCTTAATGTTGCAGATAAACCGGATAGCCAAGATATATGCTTTGTACCTAATGGAGATTATGCATCTGTTATAGAAAAATTTAGACCAAACTCATTTAATAAAGGAAATATAAAGAATATGGAAGGTGATGTATTAGGTGTTCATGATGGAATTATTAATTATACAATTGGTCAAAGAAAAGGAATAGGAATTTCAGATAAAAACCCATTATATGTAATAAAAATTTTTGCAGAAAAAAATGAAATCATTGTTGGTGCTAAAGAACATTTGGTTAAAACTAAAATTAATTTAAAAGATTTAAATATTATAACCAATGATCAAAATGATTTTGAAAAAGAATTATTTGTAAAAGTAAGATCTACCGGCAGACTAATTAAAGCTAAAATAAATTTTATGGCTACCTCAGCAAATATCAATTTACTTGAGGAAGAGCATGGAATTGCACCTGGACAAGCTTGTGTTTTTTATTCAAAAAATGACTTAGGATATAAGGTTTTAGGTGGTGGATGGATTACAAATTAATTTTTCTTTTTCCACATAAAATAGGTCAATAAATAAAAAGTAATAACTCCTAAAAAATAATCCCATTCTAATAAATGTTTTAAAAATTTAAATTTATCCCCTGGCCAACTTATGATTGGCACACATATTATTGCAACTATAACTAATGTAGATACTAATATCAGTTTAGCTTTTAAAATTTTTTTATTTATATGTTTATCTAATTTACTTTTGAATGAATAAAGTATTGCAACTAAATAAGCTTGGGCTGTAATTTCAAAAACAATAAAAAATAACATTATTATTCTTCTAAACAGTTTGTATAAATCGTTATCAAATTTTATACCTAAAAATATTGAATGAATAGTTAGTGCTATTGCTGAACCTACTCCAAAAAAAATAATTTTTTTAATATGTATATGCTCTTTATTAAGAGCAATTATTATTTCTTTACAATAATACCAGTATTTAATTAAAAAAAATGATGTTAAAAACATTGCTGGTTTAAATATTAACCAACTTGGATAAGGTCTTACAGTTCTGCTTATTGAGGCACCACCATCAAAGTAGGGAAAAGTATTATGAATAATATCTTCTTGATTAGGAAATAACCATTGAAATTCTGTTATTAAAATAAGACATGTATTTACTGCTATGAATGGTATTAAAAATATCCAAATACTAATGGATTTAACCTGATGAATCTTATCCATTAAAAGAACTACTTTTTCTTATTTTTTCTTTTAGCTCTTCTTTTTTTAGAACCCTGTTTTCTTCGGCCTCTATGTTTTTTTGGGTAACCCATATTATCCTATCTATAATTTTATTGACGTAATTCGAGGGATATAGCATTGTCCTATTAACTTATCAATTTTTTTATGAAATCATTCAAAACTTTTCTCAAACATACTGCAAAAGATTACCATAATCAGTCAGTTAACCCTCCTGTGGTAAGAGCTTCGACTATTATTTTCAAATCCATGCAAGATATTAGGAAAATGCAGGATAAAGCCAAGAAAAATCCTACGGGAGGCCATTTTGACTATGGAAGACAAGGTACTTCTACAACTCATATCCTTTCGCAAATATTGAAGACAATGGAGGAATGTTATCATGTATTTCTAACACCAACTGGATTTGGTTCAGTGTTTCTTGCAATTTTTAGTGTAGTTAGACCGGGAGACGAAATTATTGTGGCTGACCCAACCTACTCTCCGACAAGAATACTAACACAGAATTTTTTAAAAGAGTTTGATATTAAAACAACTTTTTATAATCCCCACGATCTGAATACTTTAGAAAGAAATATAACAAAAAAAACAAAATTAATATTTGTTGAAAACCCAGGTAGTAATTCTTTTGAATTTCAAGATTTAGGCAAGATAATATCGATTGCCAAAAAAAAGAAAGTTTATACTGCTATAGATAATACTTGGGGAACTCCTTATTTTCTTAAACCTATTCCACTGGGTTTTGACATGTCAATTGTTTCAGCAACAAAATATTATTCAGGACATTCAGATGTTATGGGAGGAAGTCTTGCTGTTAATAAAAAAGTTTTTAAAGATGTTGATAAAGCAAACAAAGTTACAGGATTAAGGTTAGGACCAGATGATGCTTACTTGATTACTCGCGGACTAAGAACACTTGATGTTCGATTAGATAAACATGAAAAAAATTCAAAAGAAGTAGCTGAGTTTTTATCTAAATACAAAAATATACAACTTTTATATCCACATAAAAAAGATTCATTTAATTTTAGAATGTGGAAAAAGTATTATTCTGGTGCATCAGGTTTGATGGGTCTTAAGATTAAATCAAAAAATAAAAATTCTGTAATAAAATTTGTTAACTCTTTAAAATTATTTGGTTATGGATATAGTTGGGGAGGATTTGAAAGCTTAGCTTTGTATCAAGATAAGCGAGAACAAGGTAATAGACAGTACTTAAAATTAGAAAAAGACGAACATTTGGTAAGGCTACATATTGGTTTAGAGGACCCAAGAGATTTAATTGACGATCTAAAAAAATCTCTTAAACTTATTAAATGAGTTCTGAAAAATTTATTAAAAATAAAACAGCTCTAGTAACTTTAATTGCAGCCTGTGTTGTTGTTTTAATTTCACTTGGTGTTAGACAAACATTTGGTCTTTTTTTTGTGGATTTTAAAAATGAGCTAGATATTACAATTACTCAATCAGGTTTAGCTATTGGTATTCAAATGTTGGTGTGGGGATTAACGGGACCTATATTTGGAGCAATTGCAGATAAATATGGTGGGCATCAGGCAATCTGTTTAGCTTTTATTTTTTATATATTAGGAATTTATCTCCTATATTCAGGACCAAATACTGGACTGTTTTTTCAACTAGATTTAGGAATTTTAGTTGGAATAGGATTGGGGGGTACTGCAATAAGTATTCCTATGGCTATAGTAGGTAAACATTTTCCTTTATCAAATAGAACTATAGCAATGAGCATTGTAACGGCCGTTGGATCTTTTGGATATTTTATATCTCCACTTTATACAAGCTATTCTTTAATAAAAAATGGCTGGGTAGATACAATGTTTGTGTTTATGATTTTTTTATTTATTGGACTTGTCGTGGCTTTTTTTGTGAGATCTCCTTTTACAACTCAATCCATTGAGAAACCCGACGATCAAAGTATTTTTGAAGCCCTAAAAGAGGCCTTTAAAAACAAAAGCTTCATACTTCTTTCATCTGGTTTTTTTGTTTGTGGTTTTCATATAACATTAGTAGGAGCTCATGTTCCGAAATATGTAATTGATAGAGGTTTAGAAAGTTGGACAGCTGCTGCAATTCTATCTTTAATTGGTTTATTCAATATATTTGGCTCTTTATTAAGTGGATATCTTTCTACAAAAATTAGTAAAAAATTTATTTTAAGTTCTATTTATATATTAAGGGGTATTTCAATAATTTTATTTATATTTTTGCCAGCAAGTAACATTAATGCATTTATCTTTGGTGCAAGTTTTGGCTTTTTATGGCTATCAACAGTGCCAGCAACCAGCGGTATAGTCGCTCATATTTTTGGAACAAAATATTTAGGTGTATTATATGGAATAGTTTTTTTAAGTCACCAAGTAGGCTCATTCTTTGGTGCATTTTTAGGAGGCTTATTTTATGACCTATATGGTTCATATGATTACGCTTGGTATTTAGCAATTGCATTATCTGTTTTTGCAGCAATAATACATTTACCGATTAACGAACAAGCAATTTTAAGATTAAAAACAGAATAGTAAATTGATTAAGAAAAATTACCTAGAAAATTTAAATAACTCAAAAAAACCCTTCATTATTTATAGATCAAATAAAGGGTTTGATTTATATACGGATTTCTCAAAAAAAATTATTTTAACAAAAAATAATATAGAAAAATTCATTAATCAGAGCACTAAATTAAAATATAAAAATAAAGAAACAGATTTATTTGTTGGTTTTTTTGGATATGAAATTTTAAATAATTTAATAGGCATTAAAGTAAAAAAGCAAAAAGGTCTAAAATTTCCAAAAGGTATTTTTTATAAGCCAGAAACCAAACAAAAACTTCCAAATAAATTAAATTATAAAAATTTAGAAATAACCAAGTCCAAAACACTATTTAAGATAAATATAAACAGAGCTTCTTATAAAATTATCTTTGATAAATTTAAGAAAAAAATAAAATCTGGTGAAACTTACCAGATAAAAATCTGCACTAAGTATAGAAATAAAACTCAAATAGATGCTTTAGATTTTTTTTGTAGACTAGTTAAAAGTAATATGGCCCCTGAAGCTTTTATGATTAAAGATAAGGATTATTCAATAATTAGCTGTTCACCAGAAAATTTGATAAATAAAAAAAATGACTTTATTACTACAAAACCTATTGCAGGAACATTAAAGAAAACTAAGAAACTTAATAGAATAAAAGCTTTAGCATTCTTTAAAAAAAATATCAAAGAAAGCAAAGAGCACAATATGATTGTAGATATGGAAAGAAATGATTTATCTAGAATTTGTAAAGCAGGATCTGTAAAAATTCTTAAAAAGAAAATAGTTGAAGAATATAAGGATCTCTATCACAATGTAAGTTTAATTGGAGGAAAGCTTAAAGATAATATTTCTCCACTTGAAATCATAAAAGCAATGATGCCTGGTGGATCTGTTATTGGCTGCCCTAAAATAAGCACTCTTAATTTGCTAAACACACAAGAAAAAGAAAGCAGGAATGTTTATACAGGTAGTTTTGGTTATATCAAATTTAATGGAGATATGAGATTTAATATAATTATTAGATCTATTTTAAATTATAAAAATAATTCAGAGATTTCTGTTGCCTCTGGTGTGGTAATTGACAGTAATGCTAAACATGAATTTAATGAAAACTATATTAAAGCTAAGGCTTTAATGGACCTTTATAAATGATTTATATTATTGATCATAAAGATTCATTTACCCATAATGTAGTCCATCAATTCGAAAATTTTGATGATGTAATGTGTGATAATCACAGTGAGATCAATGAAAACAAATTGAAAAAATCAAAGGTTATTGTTTTTTCTCCTGGTCCAGGTGCACCAAAAGACTATCCAAGAAGTTCTAATATTTATAAAAGATTTAAAGGTAAAAAAAAAATTATTGGCATATGCCTTGGATTTCAGCAAATTTTACACTGTGAAAAAGGTAAGATAATCCAGCAAAAGAAGATCTATCACGGATATCAATCTAAAATTAAAGTAACTAGTGAGAATTCACTTTTTACAAAAAATCGTAAATTTAAAGTTGGAAGATATCATTCTCTAAAATTAAAAGAACCATTCGCTGCAAAAAATTTTGAAATTACAATGAGGTGTGATATTTCAAATGTAGCAATGGCTATAGAAAACAATAAAGAAAAAATATATGGCTTTCAATTTCACCCAGAATCTTTTTTAACTGAAAATGGTAACTTACTTATTAAAAAAATCTTATCAGCATAAAACACTCAAAGAAATTAATTTTAAGGATCTTTGGGGGGATAAAGGTGTGTTCACTACAATGCGAATTTTAGGAAAACCTGCAAAAATTATTTTTTTTAATAGTCATATTAAAAACTTAGTTAAATCATTAAAAATTTATCATTTAGATAGAGTTAATATTCAAAAAGATATTCTTAAATTGATTAGAATGAATATTGATAAAAGTAAATCCTACAATCACCTTCTTAGAGTTGCAGTAAATAAAAAAATAATTTCTGTTTCTTTAAGAGATAGAAAAGCACCGAAATTAAAATTTAATTTAAAGTTGATAAATCACAAAAGAATTGATCCAGAGCTTAAAAATTTAAAATACAAATTAATATTAAAGTATTTATCTAAAATGGATAATACTACTTCAGATGTAGGCTTGTGTTTTGAAAAAAAAATATTAGAGAGTGGAACTTCAAATATACTTTTTATAAAAGAAGACGTGGTATATTCTCCTTTAAAAAGTATTTATAAAGGTGTTACTTATAGTTTTTTTAAAAAAAAATTAAGTGAGATTATCAGCAAAGAGATACCTGTTAAATCCTTAAATGATTATGATGAAATTTTACTTATAGGTTCTGGAAAAGCAGTTACATCTGTTGAAACTATTAAAGAAATTAATTGGAAACGAAAAAGTTTAAGATATTATAAAATACTTTCTAATTTTTATAAAAAAGAAATTTTAAAGTGTCCTGTTTATAGATAGAATTTTATTATGAGAGATCCAAATAATCCATGTTTATTTTGCAATATTAAAGAGAACGGTCTAGCTGATAAAAATACATTAGCTTATGCAAGTTATGATACTTATCCAGTTTCTTATTTACACTGTTTAATTATTCCAAAACGTCATGTTAAAAATTATTTTGAATTAAATAATGACGAGGTTATTGCCTGCAATGATCTTATAAAAAAAATAAAAGAAGAAATTTTATTAAAAGATTCATCTGTTAAGGGCTTTAATGTTGGGTCAAATGTTGGAAAAACTGCTGGTCAATCAGTTTTACATTGCCATATTCATTTAATACCAAGAAGAGAAGGTGATGTCGAGAATCCACAAGGTGGGATAAGAGCAGTTATCCCCTTAAAACAACATTATAAGCGTAAAGCATAAGTTGTATTCTTTAATAATAAATTGCGACTGATATAACGGTTGATCTATTATTTCATCTATAATAAAAAATTAAAATTAATTAAGATTCTAATAAAGGGTAATATTAAATATGATGTCAATTAATCCATACGCTATATTAGCGAAAACAGTTACTCCATTAGCCATTCAAGGTTTTATTTTATCCATGTTAGCTTTAATCGTCATTGGAACAGTTGTTCAAATGATACATCATAAAAATGTTACTTATTTTTTCAATAATGCAAAAAAAGCAAAATTAGCTGCTGAAAGAGAACTTGGTATTGGAGAAAAAACATCAGTTATTTTAAAAACTGTAGTGCATGATATTGCAACTACCGCAGAGTTAGGTGCTGGCAAAAGAAGAGTTGCCCATGTTATGGGGATGTATGGAACTATTTTATTTTGGGTTGCTTCAGTTGTATTGGTTTTTGGTTACACGGGAACAGGAACGGCTACACCAACAATTTGGCCTATTATTTGGCATGTTGGAGCAATAATGACTTGTGTTGGTGGTTATTGGTTTTGGTTATTTTTGAGAGTTGATGTGTTAGCAGAAGCTCATCCGTGGTACAGAATTATTAAAGCAGACTTGTTTGTTCTTGCACTTCTTGCATGTGCAACTACTGGACTTGCTTGGTCTTATTTTCAATCTTCAGGATCAACTGGATTGGGATATTTATTTTTAGTTTTATTTATTACCTCAAACATTGTTTTATTTGGGGGAGTTTATTGGTCAAAATTTGCACACATGATTTACAAGCCTGGTGCAGCTATCCAAAAAAACTTAGCAGAAGCAGATGGATCTAGAGATAACCTTCCTCCATTAGCAGATGCACCAAAACAATTTGGGCTAGGAATTAAAAGAGAACAACCAAAACACTATTAATGAAAGAGGTAATATAATATGTCAACTTTTGTATACATGACGAGATGTGATGGATGTGGTCACTGTGTGGATATTTGTCCATCAGATATCATGCACATAGATGAAAATATTAGAAGAGCAGTTAATATAGAACCAAATTTTTGCTGGGAATGTTACTCTTGTGTTAAAGCTTGCCCTAATCACGCAATTGATGTTCGTGGTTATGCAGACTTTGCGCCAATGGGTCATAGTGTTAGAGTTAGACGTGAAGAGGAAAAAGGAACAATCTCTTGGAAAATTAAATTTAGAAATGGAACAACTAAAGACTTTGTTTCTCCAATTACAACAAAACCATGGGGTGAATTTATTCCAAAATTAGCAGAAGGTGAAAAACCTAACCAAGGTGAGATTAATTCTCAAATGCTTTACACTGAACCTAACGGTTTAAACATTGATGGTAAGTTGCCATCTGTACCAAAAGATACATTTAAAAAAGGAGTTTATTATTAATGGCTAAACACAAAACACATTACGAAGATTGTGATGTTCTAGTTGTTGGTGGTGGTATGGCTGGAACTGGTGCTACTTTCGAAGCTAGACACTGGGGAAGAGATATGAAAATTATTTGTGTTGAAAAAGCTAATATCGACAGAAGTGGAGCAGTTGCTCAAGGTCTATACGCTATTAATTGCTACATGGGTATGCAGTGGGGTGAAAACCAACCTGAAGATCACGTAAGATACGCACGTAATGACTTAATGGGAATGGTTAGGGAAGACTTAGGTTACGATATGGCTCGTCACGTTGATTCAACAGTTCACATGTTTGATGAATGGGGCCTACCTATGATGAAAAATGAAAAGACAGGCCGTTACCTTAGAGAAGGTAAGTGGCAGATTATGATTCATGGAGAGAGTTATAAGCCAATCGTTGCAGAAGCTGCAAAAAAATCAGCTGACAAAATTTATAATAGAATAATGATTACTCATCTTTTAATGGATGAGGCTCAAGAAAATAGAGTAGGTGGAGCCGTTGGTTTTAATATGAGAACAGGGGACTACCATGTATTTAGGTCAAAAACAGTAATTGTTGCTGCAGGTGGAGCGTCACATATTTTTAAACCAAGAGCAGTTGGTGAGGGTATGGGAAGAACTTGGTACGCACCTTGGAGTAATGGTTCAGCATATGCATTGCCTATCGCTGTTGGAGCAAAAATGACACAAATGGAAAATAGAATTGTGTTATGCAGATTTAAAGATGGTTATGGTCCAGTTGGAGCATATTTTTTACACCTTAAAACTTATACTCAAAATGCAAATGGAGAGAATTATGAGAAGAAGTGGTATGATCAAACTAAAGAATTAGTTGGTGAGTATATCGACCATCACCCAACTCCTACATGTTTGAGAAACCACGCATTTATTCAAGAAACTATTGCAGGCGGTGGACCTATTCATATGGTAACTACTGAAGCTTTCCAAGATCCACATTTAGAAACAGTGGGCTGGGAAAACTTTCTTGGTATGACTGTTGGACAAGCTGTTGTTTGGGCTTCTCAAAATATTGATCCCAAATATACAAACCCTGAATTAACTACATCTGAGCCATATGTTATGGGTTCTCATGCAACATGTTCTGGGGCTTGGGTTAGTGGTCCTGAAGATTTATCTCCACCAGAATATTTTTGGGGTTATAATAGAATGTTAACTATTGATGGACTTTTTGGTGCAGGTGATACTGTAGGAGGAAGTGCTCATAAGTTTTCATCTGGATCATTTACTGAAGGTCGTTTAGCTGCCAAAGCTGCAGTTAAGTATATTAATGATAAAAAAGCAGAAGGAATTAAAGTTACAGATAAGCAATGTGAAGATTTTAAAGAGGCTATATTTAAACCTCTTGAAACATACCAAGTAGCTCAAAATGAGATTACGGGTGGAACAGTTTCTCCTAGTTATATTTCCCCAATTCAGGGACTTCAACGTCTACAAAGAATTATGGATGAATATGTTGGTGGAATTGCCACTAACTACATGACTAATGGTAATATGCTTAAAAGAGGTTTGGAACTTTTAGCTTGGTTAGAGGAGGATTTAGAAAAAGTCGGAGCTGAAGACTTACACCAACTTATGAGAGCTTGGGAACTAAAGCACAGAGCTTTAACTTCTCAGTGTGTAACAGAACACACTATGTTCCGTGAAGAAACTCGTTGGCCTGGTTATTACTATAGAGGCGATCATATGAAGCTAGATGATGATAATTGGCACTGCTTAACAGTTTCAAGACGTGATCCAAAAACTGGAAAATTTTCACTAGAAAAAGTACCGGTTTACCATATAGTTGACGAGAACGAGAAGAGAAAAGCTTCTTAAAAAAAATTAAACTTAAATTTATGAATCTTTTAGAGAAATCTGATGATGAGATTATAGCAATGGCTAATCCTATTTGGAACAATCTTGTTAAAACCTCAAATATGAAAGATTATGGTGGTTTTACTAAAGATTTTGGAACTCAAATGTTATTTGGAGCTAATGAAGTTGAGCTTGGAAAACAGTGGGCTAACAACAAGTTGTTAACTAGTTTATCTGAGGATTATGAGGCATTTGGATGTCTTAGAAGAGGTTTGAACATTACTGTATTATTCAAACAAAAGAGTAAAGAAATTGAAGGAGAATTTCTTGGGAGATTAGTTCTCGGAGTTGAGGGTGAGGATGTCAAAGTTTTTGGAGCAACCATCTACTAATAAAAAAAATCATTTTATATTAATTATTTATTTGACAAATAATTAACTGGGTGTATTGACGGTTGCAATGTCATTTTCCAACGTAAAAATAGTAAAAAATCTTTCAAATTTTAAAGTAGCCTTCATAAAAACTGGGATCTTTGTTGGTCTAGCTGCTTATTGGGGTGTTATACTAGTTGGAACTTTTATCACATTTGGTTAAGTTGTTTTTTAATAACTGTTAATTTTTATGGATGTATTTTTACCAATAGCTCAAGTCTTTGTTAATCCTATTGAAATACTTTTATTGAGTGCAATCGTTGGAGTACTTTCAGGTTTATTTGGAGTAGGTGGTGGTTTTTTAATGACACCTTTCTTAATTTTTTTAGGTGTACCACCCGCATATGCTGTTGCAAATGAAGCTAACAATATTCTTGCAACATCAGTATCAGGATCAACAACTCATTATTTAAAAAATACTTTAGATTATAAAATGGGTCTTATGATTGTTATTGGTGGAGTAGTTGGAACCGCATTGGGTATTTATATCTTTACATATTTTAAAGGTATTGGAAAGATTGATACGGTTATTTCTCTAGCCTACATGTATATACTTGCAATAATTGGTACATTAATGCTGGTTGAAAGCCTTGGAGAAATAGACAAAAAAAAAAGAAATCTTATAGTTAAAAAAAAATTACATGTTCATTATTGGATACATGGTCTTCCATTAAGAATGAGGTTTCCAAAATCAAAATTATACGAAAGTGTATTCACTCCAATTATAATTGGTTTAATCGTTGGATTTATTGCTGCTATAATGGGAATAGGTGGTGCTTTTATATTAGTACCTGCGATGATTTATATAATTAAAATGCCAACAAAATTAGTTCCAGGAACCTCCCTGTTTGTAACAATTTTTGTTAGTGTCATAGTTACATTTTTGCATTCATTTAATTTTGGTTCTATAGATTTAATGTTAGTAGTTATGTTAGTCACTGGATCAATCATAGGTGTTCAGGTAGGACAAAAACTTGGTGAAAAAATTGATAGTTCTGGTTTAAAAGCATTATTAGCAATTTTACTATTAATAGTTGGAATAGCTATCGCTTATGAAACTTTTTTTACCGACAAGCCTGAACAAAAAATAATACAAGTATTAACATCAGATTTAAACTTTTTCTCACTATTTATTTTAGAATTTTCAGAAGACATGCCATTTTTTTATGGATTATTTTCAATTATGTTTGCAATTATTTTAGGGATAGGAGCTGCTCTTATTAGGCGTATTTTTTCCAATTTCAAAAAAAAGATGTTGCTAAAAAAATCTTAATTAATAAGCAATTATATTGCTGGCTTTTAATTAAAAAATTTAATAGTTAATTATATGTATGAAAAAGATCAAAACTAAAATTTTTTGCGATATTGCTGAACTAAAGCAAATAAGAAAATTTGATAAAAAAAAGATTGTTAAGGGGTTTACAACAAATCCCAGCTTAATGAAGAGTGCTGGTGCCAAAGATTATAAAAAATACTCAAAAGAAATTCTTAAAATTTGTCCCAATAAACCAGTTTCGTTAGAAGTTTTTGCTGATGATTATACTAATATGAAAAATCAAGCTTTAAAGATTAATACTTGGGGTAAAAATGTTTATGTAAAAATACCTGTATCAAACTCAAAAGGAGTTTTTATGGGAAAATTAATAAAAGAATTAAATAATCTTAACATTAAACTTAATATAACTGCTGTCTATAGCTCAGCACAAACAAAAAAAATTTTAAAATTATTAAATAAAAAATCAAAAGTGATCATTTCAATTTTTGCTGGCCGTGCAGGCGATACAGGTAAAGACCCAATTCCAGAATTTAAAAAAAGTATTTCTTTATCAAAAAAATTTAAGAATGTAGAGATTTTGTGGGCTAGTGTTAGGGAACCTTATAACTTCATTCAAGCCAAACAATTGGGTTGTCATATTATAACGGTACCACCAGCAACAATTGAAAAAATTGAAAATTTTGGAAAATCCTTTGATAAATTAACAAAAGAAACAGTTAAAGCCTTTTACAGTGACGCCAAATCTGCTGGATTTAAAATTTAATTAGATTTTATTTATAATATTTTTTGTACCACTCAACAAAAGCAGAGATTCCATTAATATAGTTTACTTTTGGTCTATATTTAATTATTTGAAATAAAAGATTTGTATTTGATAATGTTTTTTTAACATCACCTTTTTGCATTGACATATTATTTTTGTTAGCTCTTTTATTTAATTTTTTTTCCAAGACAGTTATAAAATCTTTAAGATAAACCCTTTTTTGATTTCCAATATTGATTATTCTATACGGAGCAACTCTCGATAAGCTATCATTTTTATAATTGTTTTTTTTATTTTGCGAAGGCGGTTTATTAATCAATAGTTCTATTGATTTTGTCACATCATCTATATACGTAAAATCTCTATACATCTCACCTTTGTTGTATATATCAATTTTTTTATTTTTAATTATTGCTTTTGTAAATTTGAAATAAGCCATATCTGGTCTACCCCAAGGCCCATATATTGTAAAAAAACGCATCATAGTAATTGGTATCTTCCAAAGTGAAGAGTATGAATGTGCAATACTCTCTGCTGACTTTTTAGTTGCAGCATAAATACTTAATTGCGTGTCTGTTTTATCTGTTTCTTTAAAAACAGATTGTTTATTTGCTCCATATACCGATGAACTCGATGCTATCAGTAAATGTTTAACTTTAATTTTATGTGCAATTTCAATTATATTAAATGTTCCAATTATATTTGAGGATAGATATTTCCTTGGAACATCTAAGCTATATCTGACACCTGCTTGTGCAGCTAAATGGATTATTATTTGAGGTTTAAATTTTAAAACACTTTTATTAAGTTTTTTTTGATCTTCAAGTTCACCTTTTATAAAACTAAAATTCTTGAATTTTTTTAATATTTTGTTTCTAGAAAGCTTTAGGTTAACGTCGTAATAATTATTAATTGAGTCGTAGCCAAGAATTTTATGTCCTTTCTTAAGCAAGTTTAAAGCTAAAGAGAAACCAATAAAACCTGAGCTACCTGTGATTAATATTTTTTTTTTCTTATTCATTTTATTTGATCTGATAATATAATAATATGTCTGTTATAGAAACAATTCAGTAAATAATTTATAAAAAAACTTTAAGAAAAGTCTCAAGACTAACAATACTAACTATCCCAACAGTTACAGCAGCTATAAATCCAACAACAAATGGTTTGTATCCCATAGATTTTAGTTCATTTAAATTAATAGATATACCAACAGCAGCCATAGCCATAGTTAGAAAAACTGTGGCTAAACTTTTAATATAGCTTATTGAGGTTTTCCAAAATTCATAATTACCATTTTCTAAAGTAAATATTTGATCTCCGATGTTTCTTAAAATAATCATCCCAATGAAACCAAGAACAAAATATGGAAAAATACTAAATATTGAGTAGTTTTTATCTTTAACCTTACCTCTATTATGTAAAAAACCAAATAGTGGAACCATGATTACTAAAAATGTATTTCTTATAAGCTTTGTAACTGTAGCTACATTTAGAGTTTCAGGGCTATTAAACTGTTGGTCATAAATTAACCCAGCTGCTGCTACTTGTGAAGTTTCATGAATAGCTGTTCCTAAAAATAAGCCTGCCATTATAGGTTCGCCATAAAAATACCATTCCGCAAAATAAGGGTAAACAAGCATCGCTATAACTCCGAACAAGGTAATATTTGCTATTGCATAAGCAACTTCAGTTTTTTTTGCTTCTATAACGGGTGCCACTGCAACTATGGCTGTTGCACCACAAACACTTGTACCAATTGCTATCAAGTAAGACATTTTAGATGAGATTGGAACTTTTTTAATTAATAATTTAATAAGAATAAGAACACTTAATATACACACAATAATTAATGGAATAGCAACTGTTCCAAATTTTAGAAACTCTTCAAAGCTCAATCTTATTCCTAAAAAAATTATCCCTAATTTAAGAATATATTTTTGAGTAAAATCTAAACCAATCATCATACCTGGTCTTGGTGTAAATGCGTTTCCCATAATAATTCCAAGTAATATTGCAATCATCACAGTTGAAATTGGACTTTTAGTGGTTCCAAACATTTCTATACCAATGACATTGTTTATTCCTTGTGAAAATAAACAGAAGACTAAAGCAAGTATTACTCCAGGAAGAATATTAATAATTTTTTGAAATCTCATAGATAAAAAGTAAAAGGCCTTTAGAACTAAGCACTTCTATAGAGCTTTGTCATTACAAACTCTTTATGTCCCAAACTTTCTGCACATGTTAATCTACCATTTGCTACTCTAATCATAGATTTAATTAATTCATCACCTGCTTGAGACATAGTCATCTCACGTGATAAGATTTTTGATACATCACAATCAATATGCTCACCCATACCTTTTACGGTTAATGGATTAGCAGTTAATTTTACAACTGGTTCAATAGGATTGCCAACAATATTACCTTGGCCGGTTGGGAATAAGTGAATATTAAAACCTGCTGCTGCTTGAAGAGTAATACACTCAGCTGCTGCAGATGAAGTATCCATAAAGTATAAACCTTTTCCTTTGGTAGGTTCTTCAGCTGGTTCTAAAACATCAATAAATTTACAATTTCCAATTTTTTGGAAGTTTCCAAATGCTTTTTCTTCAATAGTTGTTAACCCACCAGCAATATTACCAGCTGTCGGTTGACTATCAGAAAGATCATCAGTTGCTTCTTTTAAAATAAAATCGTTATAATCACTCCAAGTTTTCATGAATTTTTCTGAAGCTTCAGGTGTTGCACCACGTGTAGCACAAACTTTTTCAGCACCAGTTAACTCAGATGTTTCACCAAAACATAAGTGAACTCCTAATGGCTCTAATTTATCCATTAAGTTTCCAACAGTTGGATTAGCAGCAAGACCTGATGTTGTATCAGATTCACCACATTTAACTGAAATCCATAAATCGCTTAAAGGACATTCTTCTCTTTGTTTTTCAGAAGCCCACATTGCAAATTCTTGAGCTTTTTTAGAAGCCTTCATAATTGTTCCAATGTCACCAGTTCTTTCAATGTGAAATCCTTCAACTGGTTTTCCAGTTTTAGCTATCTCATCAACAATTCTTTTTGTCCATTTAGGCTCAATTCCAATAACAATTACAGCTGCAACATTAGGATTTTTTCCAGTTCCAATCATTGTTCTAAAATGTAGATCTAAGTCAGCACCAAATTGAAGTCTTCCATAAGAGTGTGGAAGGGCCATTGTACCTTTAATATTGCTTGCTACAGCTTCAGCACAAGCATTTGAGATATCATCAACAGGTAAGATGATTACGTGGTTTCTAGTACCAACTCTGCCATTTTCTCTTTTGTAACCTAAAAAACTTTTTGGAATTTGCATATTTTTTACCACTTTTTCGTTTTTACATTATGAACATGAACATGCTCACCTTTTTTGATTGATTTAACGACTTTCCCAATATCATGACCATATTTTAAAATAGTATCACCCTCATTAAGATCAACCATTGCTATTTTATGTCCCAATTGAATTTCATCTACTGATTGAATTTGAACTGTTTTATCATTCTCCATAATCCAGCAAGCACAATCTTGTTTTGGAGTGATTTTATCAATAACAACAACTCCCACATTGTCTTTTTCATCATGTATAATAATGTCTGTACCCATAATTGTGTCGATTTGTTTGTTTGAAATTTTACAAATCTTATATATTAATCCTTTCAATTAACAATTTAATTTATAAGAATTTTAAACAACTCAGACAGAAAGGCCAATTATTATGACTAAAATGACAACAGAAGAAGCTTTTGTAAAAGTTTTACAAATGCACGGAATTGAACATGCATTTGGAATAATTGGTTCGGCCTTTATGCCTATTTCAGATATCTTTCCTGATGCTGGAATAACTTTTTGGGACGTTGCTCATGAAACTAACGGTGGATTAATTGCCGATGGTTACACTAGGTCTACTGGAAAAATGTCAATGGTAATTGCACAAAATGGTCCTGGTATCACAGGTCTTGTAACACCAATTAAAACTGCATATTGGAATCACACACCATTACTTTTAGTATCACCACAAGCTGCAAATAAAACTATGGGTCAAGGTGGCTTTCAAGAAGTAGAACAAATGAATTTATTTAAAGATATGGTTTGCTATCAAGAAGAAGTTAGAGATCCTTCAAGAATGGCAGAAGTATTAAATAGAGTAATTGAAAAAGCAATCAGAGGATCGGCTCCAGCACAGATAAATGTTCCAAGAGATTATTGGACACAAGTAATTGATATAGAATTACCTCAAATTGTAAGATTAGAAAAACAAGCAGGTGGTGTTGAGGCAATTAAAAAAGCAGCAGACTTATTATCTAATGCTAAGTTTCCAGTAATATTATCTGGAGCAGGTGTTGTAATTGGTGGAGCTATAGAAGATTGTAAAAAATTAGCAGAAAAATTAGATGCTCCAGTTTGCTCTGGCTATCAACATAACGATAGTTTTCCAGGAAGCCACCCTTTAGCTGCTGGACCATTAGGTTATAATGGATCAAAAGCTGGAATGGAATTAATCAGTAAAGCTGATGTAGTTCTCGCACTTGGCACAAGATTAAATCCATTCTCAACTTTACCTGGTTATGGAATGGATTATTGGCCAAAAGATGCAAGCATCATTCAGGTTGATATGAATTCAGATAGAATTGGTTTAACTAAAAAAGTATCTGTTGGAATTTGCGGGGATGCAAAATTAGTTTCTCAACAAATTTTGGCTCAACTTTCTCCAACTGCAGGAAATGCTAATAGAGAAGAAAGAAAAAATATTATTCACCAAACTAAATCAGCATGGCTACAGGAATTATCAAGCTTAGATCATGAAGATGATGATGAAGGTACAGTTTGGAATGCTGAAGCTAGAAAAAGAGATGCAGATAGAATGTCTCCTAGAGAAGCGTGGAGAGGAATTCAAGCAGGTATGCCCGATGACGTGATTATCTCGAGTGATATTGGTAATAACTGTGCAATTGGAAATGCCTATCCTACATTTGAAAAAGGAAGAAAATATCTAGCACCAGGATTATTTGGTCCTTGTGGTTATGGTTTTCCAGCAATTCTTGGGGCAAAAATTGGATGTCCTGAGACACCTGTAATTGGTTTTGCAGGAGATGGTGCATTTGGAATAAGCATGAATGAAATGAGCTCTGTAGCAAGACCAGAATGGCCAGCAATTTCAATGGTAATTTTTAGAAACTACCAATGGGGAGCAGAAAAAAGAAATACTACTTTGTGGTTCGATGACAATTTCGTAGGGACTGAGCTTGATCCAGAATTAAGTTATGCAAAAGTTGCAGACGCCTGTGGTTTAAAAGGTGTTACAGTTCGTACTATGGAAGAAACTACTGCTGCCATTAAGCAATCTTGTGAAGATCAAAAAAAAGGGATTACAACATTTATTGAAGTAATTCTCAATCAGGAACTGGGTGAGCCTTTCAGAAGAGATGCCATGAAAAGACCGGTTAAAGTTGCAGGGATCAAAAAAGAAGACATGATTAAGCAACCTTTATTAATTTAATTGGGTAAATTATAATATAAAATTGGTTCAAATAAAAACTTTGGTATAGTTTTTTTTATTAATATCTTTTTGGCCTCTATTAAGTAATATTGAGAAAAAATAGCTAAAAATATTGCACTAAAATAAAAATTTATTACTATCCTTAATTATTATTTGCTGATTGAAATTTGTCTTTCATATATTTCATCTTCCCAATGACTTTTTATGTACAAAAGAACAGAGTCTATTTGCTTATCACTCATTTTATCACCAAAGCCAACCATCTTTCCTTTATAATTTTTTACCAAGTTGACAAATCCATGTTTAATTATGCTGTGTAATAACTCATCTGAATGATGCCATGTGTGACCTGAGCCATTTAATGGTGGAGATAAATTGTGTCCATCTTTATCCTTACTTTTCCAATTTTTAGCTCCTGATAAATTAGACATATGACAGCTTGCACAATACTGATTGTATAACAACTCACCTCTTGCAATGGAGATCTTTGAATCTCTTGTTATTGGATAGTGATTGCTAGCATTTGCATTCCCACTCAATAACAAACCCAGAACTATGATCCTTAAAATTTTTTCCATAATCTCTACACGTTATATAATCTTGGCACACCAAGGAGAAGTAAAAAGGTGACAAGGGGAAATAGTTTTAACCTTTTAAAATTATAGCAATGTAACTACATAAGAAAAAAAATGATAAGCCTGCGAGATAAATTGTTTCCCTAGTTTTCCCAAATTTTTTATATTGAATCACACTTAATATTATGAATGATATTGAGGTAATCAAAAAATATATTGGTTCAATAATTCCATCTAATGTAGCCATAATTAAAGCCTACCAAATCTTAAATTGAGTGGCTATATGCAGGATAGTCGCTGGGTAGTTTAAATTTTAACTTTAACAGCTGCCATTTCTTTACATCGAAAAACATCTAACAATCTTTGTGTTTTTACAGTTTTACCATTGGAAAATAAAATGTCCTCATAAGACTTGAAATAACCACCAGCTTCTTTAAACAATTTATCTATTACCATATCTGTATATTTTTTATTTCTTCGTAAAGCTTTTACCCACTCATTTTTGTAATCTAGCATAGTAAAATCATCTCTTTTTATTATTATATGTTGAGCTGTTGCTTTAGATACCTCTGAAGACCAAAAAAAATTATCGTCTATTTCTTTATAAAAAACATAATACTTATCTGAAACATAAATAAGAAACTGTTTTCTTTTATAAATAGCTTTATTGAACCTCGTCTTATCTTCATGTATCTCTATAGTGGGTCTAGCTTCTTTCCCCTTTAGCTTAATGACGTCCATAGATGCCATATCCTCTACCCACCTTTGTTGATAAATATTATAAATAACCTTTTTTGTATTATGGAATTTTATATACTGTGGTTTTTTTAATCCTTTGTGTTCCTCACATAGCATCCAATTAGGCTCGTCAATAACTCTACTTTGATAGTTGGTTACTCCAAAAGATATTAAAAATCCAACTGATACAACAGAGAAAATTATCCACGAAAGTTTTAGGAGGTTGATTGGTTTACTCATTTTTCTATACGTTATAATAATCTAGGCACACTAAAAAGCCATATATCCTTGGCACACTATAGGCACAGTCAGTAAGGAAAACAGGCAAATACTTGATTGGACAGAAAATAAAAACTATTATAAAACAACGATAATTAAGTGGCGGGGTAGCTCAGTCGGTTAGAGCGCAGGACTCATAAGCCTGAGGTCAGTGATCGTGTTCCGTGTCCTGTGACCCTTAATTCAATTCCACACATTTCTTGACACAAATACGGCACAGTGAGAAAGTCTTGGTGATGAAAAAGTTATTAGGAATCATAGTTTTGGGTTTATTTTTTTTTAATCCAATATTTGCTGAAGAGAGAAGTGAAATAGAGATTAAAAATGGAATATTTTTAGAAGACGTAAAAGCATTTGGAACTTTTAATAAAATAGATACTGCGCCTTTAGGTATGTTTAAAACAAAAGATAATCAGTTTGTGCAAATGTCTAAATATTCACAAGGAAAAATAGGATTAATTTTTGTTCAACAAAAAGGGATGCTAGACAAATTTCCTGAAAATTTAATGTTGGGTATGGGCTATTTTGAATTTTTTTATATGCAACAACTTAAAGATCACAAAAAAGATATTATTGCGTTTAAAGAAAAATACCCAAATATTGGTTGGACAAAAACTAATATTAAAAAAATCTATGGTCTTAATAAAGCAAGAAAAGCCATGAGAAATGCATTAGGATTTACTTTAGAAGACGATGTTCAGGAAGTACTCAATACATACTACACGTTATCACAACTATTTTCTCTAGGTGAAAAAGAAATTTTAGAGCTTAGTAGTGAAGAAAAGAAGCTACTTAAAACACATTCAAAATTATCAAAAAATTTAAGCATTGTTAAGAATTTAGTTAAAGATAAAAATGAACAAAGAATTAGTGATAAAAAATTTAAAAAAGAATATTCAAAATTATATAAAAAAGTTAATAGAGAAATAAAAAAACTAGAAAAATATGATAATTATAATCAGTTAGATAAATTTCTAAATATTACTCAAGAAATAGAATTATCAAATAGTAGTACTTTATTAAGTGCTTATAATTTAGCAGACTTCCTATTAGCTGAAATAAAGAAGAAAGATGTTAAAAAGAGATTTAAAATAGACCTAGCGAATGCAGACTTTTCAAACTTTAAAGAAAATGAACTCAAATTGTTGGGAGAAGCTTCAAATACAACAAAATTAGTTAAAGCAAAAAAATCAAATAAAATTCAGTTAGATATTCTTAATTTAGAAAATAATAATATTCCCATAAATAAAATTTTAGACGAGTTTAGAGAAAACTCCTTAGATCTTGCGTCAATTAACTTTCAAATGGAATCTACAGCAAGTATGAAGCGTTGGGCACGAAAAGATTGGGCTAATGCTTGGAGAACTCCTATCCCAGAAAAAATTGATGATACATCTAAAGGAATTATGATTGATTTATCTGAAGAAGACGTAGAGTCGATTAAAGCTCAATTGTCTATAGATCATTACAAAGATTTACTTAATTTGGACATGGCTAAAGAATTAAATGATAACGTTCAAGATATACAAAGTTCAATTGATACATCTACTTTTAGTTTTTCCTATGGACTTGATAATTATGCTCAGTTTCTTGGCGATGTTATGAATTTAGATATTAAAAACTATGCTGATTTAACTGCGCTAGCTAATGCAACTTACAATGCTGATTGGTCGGTTGAAGAATATGCTTCTGCATATCAATTTAATGTTGATGCTATAAATGCCTTAGCATCTGGAGCTAGTTCATTTGATGTTGCGGCAATGGCTGATAGTATTGGTGCTAGTTTGCAGGATACAGCAGATACTATTGCAGCTGCAAGCGCAGCAGGTATCTCGGTGGATTTAGAAGCTGCTGCAGCAGGTCTTGGTTATGGAAGTTTTGCAGATGCTGTTGCAGCATATAATGCAGCTAATGGAACTAACTATACGGAAGCTTCAGCAAGAGAAGCACTAGGGCAATAAAAAACTTATAAAATTATTTTAGACAACTACACACTTTATAAAATTTAAGTAAAAATTCTAAACGTATTAAAAAAATCAGAGTCCGCAGGAACCTCGTAAGACGTATTCTCGGCACACTATAGGCACAATGAGTAAGGAAATTAGGCAAATACTTGATTGCACTAAAAAAAAAATCTATTATAAATCAACGATAATTAAGTGGCGGGGTAGCTCAGTCGGTTAGAGCGCAGGACTCATAAGCCTGAGGTCAGTGGTTCGATTCCACTTCCCGCTACCAAATCGTATAATCATTTGATATTTAAATAAATTATTTTATGTATTTATTTTTAAACTCTTGAAATGTCATATTTTTTTTGTCTTTATTTGACAGTATAGGTTTTTTTGATGGCCACTTAATTTTTAAATCTTTATCATTCCAAATTAAACCTAATTCACTGTCTTTGTTTCTATAATTACTGCAACTATACAAAACGTAGTTTTCATTATCTAAAGAGTAAAAACCATGCGCAAATCCAGGGGGGATAAATATAGATTTTTTGTTTTTTTCACTTAATTCAATTTTAAAGTATTTCCCAAAAGTCTGCGAACCTTTTCTCAAATCAACAGCAATATCCACTATTCTGCCCTTTAAGACGGTTACATATTTTCCTTGTTTTTTTTTATGTTGAAAATGAAGACCTCTTAAAATATTTTTTTTTGAAAATGAAATACATGTAAAAGGAAAATTATGTTTAAATAATTTTTTTTTAAACAATTCTAAAAAATAACCTCTGTTATCCTCAAATTTGTCTTTTTTAACTATTAGTAAGTCCTTAAAAGATGTTTTTTCTATCTTTATCACTATATTATCAATTTTTTTAAATATTCAGAGTAGTTGCATTTACCGTAAAACTTTATTGAACTTAATATTTCTTTTTTTCCAATCCAACTATTGTTAAATGCAATTTCTTCTATACAGCTTATTTTAAAACCTTGCCTATTTTCAATTGCAGAAACAAACATTGTTGTTTTGTAAAAATCCTCTATCGATCCAGTGTCGAGCCATGCTCCTCCTCTGCCAATAAGATCTGCTTTTAGTTTATTTTTTAATCTATATTTATTTAATAGGTCAGTTATTTCTAATTCACCTCTTTTTGATGGTTTAAGTTTTTTGGCATATTTTATAACGTCGTTGTCAAAAAAATATAATCCAGTGACTGCCAGGTCTGATATAAATTTTTTAGGTTTTTCTTTTATTGAAACTATTTTTTTAAATTTATCTATTTTTGCTACACCATACAATTCAGGTTTAGATACCTTGTGTAATATAACCTTAGCTCCATCATCCAATTTAGAACAATTTAGAAGCATTTTTGTTAAATTTTGACCGTAAAAAAAATTATCACCTAATATCAAAGCAACATTATCTTTCTTTATAAAATTTTCACCTAAAATAAATGCATCCGGAAGTCCTCGGGGGCTATCTTGCTCTATGTAGCTTATTTTCATTCCTAGATTATTTCCATTAGGGATTATTTTTTTGTATTGATCAAGTTGTCCTTTATTTACAATAATAAGCACATCTTTAATTTTAGACAACATAAGTATAGAAAGTGGATAAAAAATTAATGGTTTGTCATAAATAGGAAGTAATTGTTTGTTAACAGCTTTTGTTAAAGGGCTCATTCTAGTCCCCATTCCCCCAGCTAGTATTATTCCTTTTTTAATCATTTTGTCCCTAGTCTTCTAACTATATCTTTTTTGGATATAGATTTGTAATAATTCTCATTGTTAAGATACCATAAAAAAGTTTTTTTAAGACCCTCTTCAAATTTTACATTTGTTTTCCAATTTAATTTCTTCATTATTTTTTTACTATCAAGAGCGTATCTTATATCGTGACCAGGACGATCTTTAACAAATTCAATTTTAACATTTGAACCGATAGCAACTGTCTTTTTGGCAATTTTTATTAAAACCTCACAAATTTCAAGGTTATTTAGATTTTTATTAGAACCAATGTTATAAAATTCACCAATTTTACCATTTTTGAAAACTTTAAATAAAGCTTCACAATGGTCTTTTACAAAAATCCATTCTCTTGAATTTTTACCACTACCATAAATGGGTAAACTTTTATTATTAAGTATATTATAAATCAATTTTGGAATGAGTTTTTCTGGATGTTGTTTTGGACCATAATTATTTGAGCAATTAGTTATTATTGCTGGAATTTTGTAGGTTCTAACATAAGAAGATACCAAATGATCTGAGGCAGCCTTGCTTGCCGCATAAGGTGAGCTAGGTTTGTACGGAAAGTTTTCATTAGACCTGCCCTTGAGTATATCTCCATAAACTTCATCAGTTGAAATATGAACTAGTCTAGTATTCATATTGATTTTTGAATATTTTTTAAAAATTTCAAGTATGTTAAAAACTCCTAAAATATTACTATTAATAAAGCTTTCAGGACTGTCTATTGATCTATCCACATGCGTTTCAGCTGCTAAATTAAATATACAAATAGGCTTATATTTGAAAATAATTTTAGTAAGTTTAGCTCTATCGTTAAGACTACACTTAATAAATTTGTAGTTTGCGTTTTTTAAATATCCACGTGTATTATAGAAATTTGATGAATAAGTAACCTTATCAATGTTTATAATTTTAAATTTTTTATGGAGCAATAACTCAATTAGATTACTACCAATAAAACCAAGACCACCTGTTACAATAATATTTTGCATGATATTATTTATAATAATAGATATACTATGTATATAATAATTTACATCAATAATGACATTAAGCTTAAATAACCTAACATTTATTATCGTTACATTTAAAAGTGAACATATAATTCAAGATTGTATTGAGTCATTACCAAAAAACTCCAAGATAATTATTATCGAAAACTCTAATAATAAAGAATTAAAAAAAGAATTAGAGGAAAAATATTCAATGATTGAAGTTATTGTTCAAA